>DATBSS010000307.1:0-15890 GCA_036559665.1 Myxococcaceae bacterium | reverse complement strand
ACTCCCGCGACGCTGGTTTCGATCGCGGTGACGCCGACCAACCCCGTCTTGGCCCAGGGCACTACCCAGCAACTCACGGCCACGGGGACCTACTCGGACGCCACCACCCAGGACCTGACGACACAGGTGACCTGGGCCTCCAGCGACACCAGCGTGGCCACAGTGAGCAACGCGGCTGGCACCGAGGGCCTGGCCACCGCGGTGAACGCGGGGACGGCCACCATCTCGGCGACGTTGGGCGGGGTGAGCGGCACCACCACGCTGACGGTGACGGCGACTACCCTCGTTTCGATCGCGGTGACGCCGACCAACCCGTCACTGGCTCAGGGCACTACTCAGCAGTTCACGGCCACAGGGACCTACTCGGATGCCTCCACCCAGGACCTGACGACACAGGTGACGTGGACGTCCAGCGACACCAGCGTGGCCACCATCAGCAACGCGGCGGGTTCCGAGGGCCTGGCGACGGCAGTGAACGTGGGAACGGCCACCGTCTCGGCGACTTTGGGCGGAGTGAGCGGCACCACCACGCTGACGGTGACGGCGGCCACGTTGGTTTCCATCGTCGTGACGCCGGCCAACCCTTCCATTGCGCTTGGTCTCACCGAGCAGTTCACCGCGACTGGCACGTACTCTGACTCGAGCACCCAGAACCTCACCGCCACCGTCACCTGGGCCTCCAGTGACACCAGCGTGGCCATCGTCAGCAACGCAGCGGGCTCTCAGGGCCTGGCCACCGCCTTCGGTGTCGGGTCGGCGGCCGTCTCGGCCACGCTGGGCGGAGTGACGGGAACGACGACGCTGACGGTGACTGCGGCGACGCTGGTGTCCATCGCGGTGACGCCGGCCAACCCGTCGCTGGCCCGCGGCCTCACCCAGCAGTTCGCCGCGACCGGGACGTACTCGGATTCGAGCACCCAGAACCTCACCGCCACCGCCACCTGGGCCTCCAGCGATGTCACTGTTGCGACCATCAGCAACGCGGCGGGTTCCGAGGGCCTGGCCACCGCCGTCAATGTCGGGACGGCCACCATCTCGGCGACGTTGGGCGGGGTGAGCGGCAGCACCACGATGACGGTGACGGCGGCGACGCTGGTGTCCATCACGGTGACGGCGGCAAACCCGCAGGTACCGCGCGGCCTCACCCAGCAGTTCACCGCGACTGGCACGTACACCGACTCGAGCACCCAGAACCTCACCACCACCGCCACCTGGGCCTCCAGCGACGTCACGGTTGCGACCATCAGCAACGCGGCCGGGAGCCAGGGCCTCGCCACCACCCTGGTTCCGGGTACCACTACCATCTCGGCCACCCAGGGCGGGGTCACGGGCAGCACCACGCTCACCGTCCTCAACTGCCGCGTGTACGTCAACGAAGTGCAGACCGGCACCACCGCCGCCAACGACGAGTTCGTCGAGCTGTACAACGGCTGCCCCGTTTCGGTGGACCTCAACGGTTGGAGGCTGGTGTACCGGTCCGCGGCAGGCGTCACCGACGTGACGTTGTTCAACTTCGCCAGCTCGGTGGTGATGGCGCCTGCCAGCTTCCGGCTGTATGTCGGCTCTGCCTATAGCGGTGTGGGTACGCCGGACGGCACGAACAGCAACGCCATGGCGGCCGCGGGAGGCGGCGTGGGGTTGCGGTATCCGGGCGCTGCCCTGTGCGACTCGGTGGGATGGGGCACCGCCACCAACATCTTCGTGGAAGGCACCGTCGCGCCCGCGCCGCCAAACACCGCGTCTCCCCAGTCCATCGGCCGCTTCTCGGCCGACGGCCAGGACACCAACGTCAACAGCGCCGACTTCCACGTCGCCGGGTCGACGCCACGGGCCCACAACAACTAGCCGCGTTGCGCTGCTCCTGCCGGTGCCGTCGCGGCCACCGCCTCGCCGGTGCCCGGCGGACCGGCTCTGCGCGGATCCGGGTGAGCGCTTGTCCCTGACCGGCATGGGGCCGTAGCCCGGGCGCTATCGGTCCGCCCCGGCGCCGGCATCCAGCGCCGCGCCCGCGTCCACCGCGCCAGCATCGGCCGCCCCACGCTCCATCGCCCCGGCGTCACCCGACGTCCCCGCATCGACGGGCATTCCCGCGGCCGGCGGCGCGCCCGCATCCGGGACCGTCTCAGGAGCCCGCGCGCCGCGCACATCGTGCACCGTCACCCAGACCGCCAGGGCGATCAGCGCCAAGAACCCCGCCGCGTTGGTCACCGCCTCCACCCTCGGATCGGTGGGCTTCCCGCGGACCGCCGCGATCCCCAGCAGCAGCAACTTCCCTCCGTCCAGCCCGGGCACCGGCAGGAGGTTGAACACCGCCAGGGCCACCGAGATCGCCGCCAGCAGTGCCACCAGCACGTCCGCGCCCGAGGTCGACGCGGCGGCCGTGCGCTGCGCGATCCCCACCGGCCCCTGCAGCGTCGCGCCGCCCTTGCCGCGCACCATGGCCCAGGTCGCGCGCAGGCCGTCCGCCGCCAGCGCGGACGCGTGCCGGAACGCGTACCCCGCGGCCTCCCCGAGCGAGAGCTTCCGGTACGCGTAGAGCTGGGCCACGCCCAGCCGCGGCACCCCCTCCTCATCCGGGCGCGGCGTGGCGCGGACCTCCAGCACCTGGTCGCCGCGGCGGATGGTGAGCGCCAGCGGACCCGGGTGCTCCGCCACCGCCGAGGCCAGGTCGGACCACTCGCGCACCGGCCGCCCGTCCACCGCCTCCACCATGTCGCCAGGCCGGAGCTGCACCCGCGCCGCCTCCGAGCCCGGCAGCACCTCGCCCACCGTGTTCGGCACCGGCACCCGGTGCCCGCCCGCGTAGAGCGTGAAGAGCAACCCCACCGCGAGCAGGTAGTTGAAGGCGGACCCGGCCGCCAGCACCAGCGCGCGCTGCCACCTCGGGCGGGAGGTGAAGCTCCCCGGCTCCGGCGCCTCCCCGGTGACCTCCATCCCGGCGATCCGCACGTAGCCGCCGAACGGGATGGCGCGCACCGAGTACTCCGTCTCCCCCCGCCGGAACGCCAGCAGCGGCGGCCCGAACCCCACCGCGAACCGCTCCACCTTCATCCGGCACAGGCGCGCGGCGAGGAGGTGGCCCAGCTCGTGAAGCGCTACCAGTAAACCAAGGAGGAAGATCGCCAGCAGGTATCGCATCGTCAGCGCTACATTCGCGTCCGTGAGAGGCGCCGCACCCTATACCGTCCCGCTGCTCGCCGCGCTCGCGCTGTTGTGGCAGGGGTGTCGTGTGCGCGACCTGACCGAGGGTCCCTACGACTTCACCGCCTCCTCGGTGGAGCGGGACGACTGCCTGCTGAACCCCGCCGCCGGCCCGCTCCCCTCCGCGGACCTCACCTCTACCGGCAACTGGATCTATCTCCAGTACGACTGGTTCGGGATGCAGCTCGCCGGCCGGTACCGGGATCAGGGCTTCTTCGACGACGGCCCCGAGCAGTTCTTCGTGGACGGGAGCGCGCAGAACGTCTCCGCCGACGTGGGCGGCGTGCACTGCACCCTGGACGCGGCCACCGCCCACCTCGAGGGGACCACCCTCTCCGACACCCGGTTCACCGGGACGCTGCGCTTCCGCTACGAGGCGCGCCAGCCGGACGAGTGCTACTGCGAGACGTGGGTGACGTTCCAGGCATTGCACCGCTGATGAAGGAGGTCCCCGTGCCCAATGCCCCCGAGACGAAGGCCACCACCGAGATCGACTCCGTGCTCTCCGAGCGCCGGGTGTTCCCCCCCCCGCCGGAGCTGGCCGCGCGCGCGCACGTGAAAGGCATGGAGCAGTACCGGAAGCTCGCCGAGGAGGCGCGGCGCGACCCGGAGGCGTACTGGGCGGCGCGGGCCCGCGAGGAGCTGTACTGGAAGGAGCCGTTCCGGACCACCCTGGAGTGGAAGCCGCCCTTCGCGCGCTGGTTCGTGGAGGGCCGGACCAACCTCTCCTACAACTGCCTCGACCGCCACCTCGCGACCCGCGCCCAGCGGCCGGCGCTGCTGTGGGAAGGGGAGCCCGGCGACCGCCGCACCGTCACCTACGCGCAGCTCCACGCCGAGGTGTGCCGCCTGGCCAACGGACTCAAGAGCCTGGGCGTGGGGAAGGGCGACCGCGTCGGCATCTACCTGCCCATGGTCCCGGAGGCGGCGGCGGCCATGCTGGCGTGCGCGCGCATCGGCGCGGTGCACTCGGTGGTGTTCGGCGGCTTCTCCGCGGAGGCGCTGCGCGAGCGGATGAACGACGCCGGCGCCAAGGTGCTGATCACTGCGGACGGCGGCTGGCGCAAGGGCGCGGTGGTGCCGCTGAAGAAGAACGTGGACGACGCGGTGAAGGACGTCCCCAGCATCGAGAAGGTAGTGGTGCTCCGGCGTACCTCCGAGGGGCCGCTCGCACTGGGGCCGAAGGACGTGGACTACCGCGCGCTGGTGGACGGCCAGAAGCCGGAGTGCGAGCCGGAGTGGGTGGAGAGCGAGCACCCCCTGTTCATCCTCTACACCTCCGGCAGCACCGGGAAGCCGAAGGGCGTGCTCCACACCACCGGCGGCTACTCGGTGTACGCGTCGCTCACCACCCGCTGGGTGTTCGACCTGAAGGACGAGGACATCTACTGGTGCACCGCCGACGTGGGCTGGGTGACCGGGCACTCGTACGTGGTCTACGGGCCCTTGATGAACGGGGCCACCTCGCTGATCTACGAGGGCGCGCCCACTACGCCCACCGCCGAACGCTTCTGGGAGATCATCGAGCGCTACAAGGTCTCCATCTTCTACACCGCGCCCACCGCCATCCGCGCCTTCATGCGGCTGGGGGACGACCTGCCACGCAAGCACGACCTCTCCTCGCTGCGCGTGCTGGGCTCGGTGGGGGAGCCGATCAACCCCGAGGCGTGGATCTGGTACCACAAGGTGATCGGCGGCGAGCGCTGCCCGGTGGTCGACACCTGGTGGCAGACGGAGACGGGGGGGATCATGATCAGCCCGCTCCCCGGCGCCACGCCGGCCAAGCCCGGCAGCGCCACCCTGCCGCTCCCCGGCGTGGAGGCGGAGATCCTGGACCAGCAAGGCAAGCCGGTGCCCCGCGGCAAGGGCGGGCTGCTGTTCATCGGCCGGCCCTGGCCCTCCATGCTGCGCACCATCTACGGGGACCCGGAGCGCTTCCGGAAGACGTACTTCGGGGAGATCGAGGGCAAGTACTTCACCGGCGACGGCGCCCGGCAGGACGAGGATGGGTATTTCTGGCTGATGGGCCGGGTGGACGACGTGGTCAACGTCGCCGGACACCGCCTGGGCACCGCGGAGGTGGAGAGCGCGCTGGTGTCGGACTTGCGCGTCTCCGAGGCGGCGGTGGTGGGCCGGCCTGACGACCTCAAGGGCACCGCCCTGGTGGCCTTCGTCACCGTGAAGAAGGGCATCCCGGTGAACGACTCGCTCAAGGGCGAGCTCTCCGCCCACGTGGGAAAGGAGATCGGCGCCATCGCCCGCCCGGACGACATCCGCTTCGCCGAGGCGCTGCCCAAGACCCGCTCCGGGAAGATCATGCGCCGGCTGCTGCGGGACGTGGCCGCCGGGCGGAAGACCACCGGGGACACCACCACGCTGGAGGACCTCAACGTCCTCGCGGCGCTCCGGCAGGACGAGGAGTAGCCCCGCCGCTGCCTTCTCGGCATCTCAGTGCGACAGGTGCTCCACGCCGGCGGCGAGGAGCGCGGCCACCCCGCGCCGGGCGCTGAGCACCACCTTGCGGCGCAGCGGCGGCGGCGCCGTCGTGTAGAGCATGCTCACCTTGTGGTGCAGCTCGCTCCCGCCCCACACCAGCACCATGTCCGCCCACTCCAGGTCGGCCCGCGCCTTGTCGGTGGTGCGCCGCTCGGTGCCGTCGATCAGCCGCAGCTCCAGCGCCTCGCCCAGCGTGGACAGGAGCTCCTCGCGCACCGCCGGCGAACCGCCCACCACCACCATCCGCCGGACGGCGCGGCGCCGGCACGCCTCCAGGAACTCGGTCGCGGCGCGGGAGTTGTCGGACCCGCCGCAGCGCTCGCAGGCGTCCTTCCGGGAGGCCGGCACCGGCTCGCGCCCGCTCGTGGCGGCGAACGCGGCGCACTCCCTCGCCTCGCAGTGGAGGAAGAGCTTCGCCTTCAGCAGCTCGCGGGCGCGCGGGAGCTTCTCGTCGCTCATCCGTTGCTTGCCCGGGCGGGTCAGCCCGGCGGCCTCCAGCTCGGCGCGCGCGCGGGCCTGGCCCTCCTGGAGCCCGAACCCCAGCTCGCCCAGCCAGGCGCCGATCTCTCGATCCTGGCTCACGCCCCCAGGCCGTCTTCGTCCGCCGCCAGCTCCTCCACGCTCCCGAACAGGTCGCCCTGGACCGGCTCCAGCCCGAGCGCGATCCGCACCCGCGCGAAGCTGCGCCGGTGGATGGGCGTGGCCCCCAGCTTCTGCAACGTCCGGCAGTGGAACGGGGTGGGGTAGCCCTTGTGCGAGGCGAAGCCGTAGCCCGGGTAGACGCCGTCCATCTCGTCCATCAGCCGGTCGCGGGTGGTCTTGGCGATGATCGACGCCGCGGCGATGGAGAGGGAGAGCGCGTCGCCCTTGATGATGGGGCGCTGCGGGATGGCGCACTCCGGCACCTTCCGCGCGTCCACCAGCAGGTACTGCGGCCGGGTCCCCAGCGCCTCCACGGCGCGCCGCATGGCCAGAAGGCCCGCGTGGTAGATGTTGATGGTGTCGATCTCCTCGACCTCCGCGCGCCCGAAGGCCCAGGCGACCGCCTCCTCCTTGATCGCCTTCGCCAGCTCCTCGCGCTTCCGTTCGTCGAGGATCTTCTTGGAGTCGTCCAGGCCCCGGAGCCGGTAGCCCCTCTTGAGGATCACCGCGCCGGCAATGACCGGACCGGCCAGGGGCGCCATCCCCGCCTCGTCCACGCCGCAGATCAGCGCCACGCCCTGCGCCTGCAGCTCGGTCTCGAAGCGGAGCATGGTGCGCAGCCGCTGCCCCTCGGCGCGGTTGTCGTGGCGGCGGCCGCGGATCCGCCGCGCCAGCTCACGGGCGCCCTGGCGGCCGTCGCGCTCCAGGGCGTCCAGCAGGCCGTCCGGCACCGCGCGGCCCTCGTCCAGGAATCGCTCCCGCAGCTCAGACACGGACCACGACCGCAGATCCTCGAGCGATGGCATCGGAACGGCCGCGCAAGCTAGCGAGGGCGCGGGCCGGATTCAATCCGCACCCGCGCCCCCGATGAGACCGGCTCGAACGCTCAGCGGCTAGTCGTCCTGACCGCCGCCCTTGCGCGGGTGCTTCTTCTTTCCCTTCCCCTTGCCCTTACCGTGATCCTTGTCGTCATCGCCGTCACCGGACGGCGCCCCGCCCGCCGCGGGGGGCGGCGCTGCGGGAGGAGGCGCTCCGACGGCCGGAGGCGAAGCAGCCGGAGGAGTCGTGGCCATGGGCGGCGCCACCGGCGGCGGCTTCGGCGGCGGCGGGGCAGCCGGCGGCGTGGAGGGCGTCGACGCCTTCGGCGGCGGCACGTACGTCACCGTGCCCCCGGCGTTCGCCGGCGGCGGAGCAGCCGTGCCCCCGGTCACCACCACGGTCCCACCGGTCCCACCGCCGGTGGGCTGGCCGGGAGGCGGAGGCGGAGTGTTCGCCGGGCCCGCCGGTGGCGGCGTCTGAGCGACGGCGGTCGGGGCCTGCTGGACCTGGACCATGCCGAACGCGCCCTCCTGGCGGCCGTCCGCGGCCTTGGCGGTGACACGGAAGTGGCCGATGGACTGGCCGTTCATGGTGATGTCGCCCTGCTCGCAGAGATCGCGCATGGCGAAGTCGATCCGGCCCAGCTCCTCGCCCTCCGGGGCCGCGCTCTTCTGCATCACCCGGAAGAACAGGTGCCGGTCGTCGTAGCCGTTGCTGGCGATCACCACCTCGCCGTCGAAGGCGGCGTAGAGCCCCTTCACCGGCTTGGTGGCCAGCACGGTGCCGTTCGGCATCACCACCTCCACGCGCAGCTCGGGCTGGTTCTCGTTGGGGACGGTCATCGCCATCTCCACCGCGCGGTCCATGTTGTGGCTCTGGAGATGTTGCTGGACGAACTGGGCGATGCGGAAGTACTGCGGCGTGACCGGGCCCGTCCACGGGTTGCCGTCCGCCCGGGTGGGCACCAGCAGCACCGACCGGACGCTGACGACGTACGGGCGGATCCGGAGCCTGTCCAGCGCCGCCCGCGCCTCGCCCTTGTCCACGCCGGTGGCGACCGCCTCCTGGTACGCGGTGGCGGCGGCCTCGAACTGCCGGGCCTGGAGGGCGGCGTCGGCGCGCAGCATGGCGTCGCAATAGCGGAGCTGGGCCTCGGCGCGGCCGCCCGGCCGGAAGGCCATCGCCGCGCGGTAGGCCTCGGAGGCGGTGCGCCAGTCGCGCTGGCTCATCGCCACGTCGCCGTCGTAGGTGGCCTTGTCGTACTGGAAGGCGATCCACTGCTCGCGCTCCTGCTCCACCGCGCGCAGCCGGTTCGCCTGGGACGGGTCGTACTGGGTGGCGATCTTCATCGCCTGCACGGCCTCGTCGTACTTGCGCTCCTGCCGCAGCCGGTCTGATTCGGCGACCGCGGCGGCGGCGATCTCCATCTGCACCCGCTGCGCCTCGGCCTGCACCTCCGGCGCGTTGGACATCTCGCGCGCGCGGCGAACGGAGTCCGCGGCCTGCTGGAACTGGCGCTGCGCGGCGGCGGCGCGCGCCTGCTGGAGGATGTCCATCGCCTGGTAGAGCGAGGCGGTGGCCTTCATCTGGGTGGCGTCCGGCGCGCCCGGTTCCGCGTCGAGGATGAACTGCGACTCCGCGCCGGCGCAGACCCAGTCCCGTTGCTGCATGCAGCTGTTGGCTTGCTGCCTGGACTGCTGCAGGGCCTGGACCCGCGCGTTGTCGAACTTCGGCTTGAGCCCCGGCGTCTCCGGCTTCTCCGCCAGCGCGTTGCGGTAGTGGACGTAGGCGGACTTCCAGTCGCCCATCGCGGCGGAGCTGTCGCCTTCCTTCTCGTGAGCGATACAGCCGATCAACAACGACAGTGACGCCGCGGCGGCGGCGAGGCGGTACCTCATTCGGGTGAACCTCCGAGTGATGCGTGGGGGGAAGGGCGGCTGGAGATCTCGATGAGAGCGTCGTGAAGCGTCTTCCTGACGCGCGGGCCGCGAGTCTATTCGACGGAAGGTCGGGCGCCCCCGGAAGCTCGACGGCCCCGGCCGCGCCCGTTCGCCCAGGGTGAATGTGGGTGCGGCGGCGCGTTATGGTCGCGGTTCGCCATGACGTCACGACGTTCCAGGGCGGTCGCGCTGGCGGTGTCGCTCGCGCTCGCGGCCGGGTGCCGCCGTTCGAAGCCGGAGCTCGCCGTCCACGAGCCGGAGCCGTCGTCCGAGCGCATCGTCGCCCAGGGCCCGGTGGTGGGGTTCGTGGAGCAGGAGGGCGCGCACGCGTGGCTCGGCATCCCGTACGCCGAACCGCCGCTGGGCTCGCTCCGCTGGCGGTCGCCCCAGGCGAAGCGGCCATGGAAGGGCACCTTCCAGGCGGTGCAGTTCGGCCACTCGTGCGTGCAGCTGGTTTCGCCCATCGGCGGGCGCGACGACGACCGGCGCGGCAAGTTCCTCGGCAGCGAGGACTGCCTCACGCTCAACGTCTACGCGCCGCGCTTCGCGCCCGGGCAGGTCCCGTCCGGGAAAGAGCGCCTGCCGGTGATGGTGTGGATCCACGGCGGCGGGAACAAGCTGGGCTCCTCCGCGTCCTTCTCGATGGCGAGGAACCTGGCCGCCCGCCACGGCGTGGTGGTGGTGACGGTGAGCTACCGGTTGGGGGTGATGGGCTGGCTGAGGCACCCCGCGCTGGCCGGGAAGGACGACTCGCCCGAGGACCGCTCCGGCAACTACGGCACGCTGGACCTGATCCGCGCGCTGCAGTGGGTCCGCGGCAACGCCGCGGCCTTCGGCGGCGACCCGGGGAACGTCACCATCTTCGGGGAGTCCGGCGGCGGCATGGACGTGTTCTCCCTGCTCTCCTCGCCCCTGGCGAAGGGGCTGTTCCACCGCGCCATCGCCGAGAGCGGCCTGCCGTCCTCCACCACCGTCCAGGCTGCGGAGGCCTTCAGTGAGAAGCTGCTCCTGATGCTGATGGTCAAGGACGGCCGGGCGAAGGACCAGGACCAGGCGAAGCCCGTCCGGGCGGCGATGAGCGATGCGGAGATCTCGGCCTACCTGCACGGGAAGACGGCGGACCAGCTGATCGAGGGGCTCGATCCGGGGCTGTACGCCATGTACGACGCGCCGGTGCTGTTCCGCGACGGCGCCGTCCTCCCGGAGCCGCCCTTCCTGGAGCTGGTGACGGACGCCGGCCGCTACAACGCGGTGCCGGTCGTCCTGGGCACCAACCGGGACGAATTCAAGCTGTTCATGTCGCGCGACCCGGCGTTCGTGAACCTCTGGTTCGGAGTGCTGCCGCACGTCAAGGACCGCGCCACCTACGAGCTCACCGCGGACTACGTCTCCAACCTGTGGACGGCGGTGGGCGCGGACTGGCCCGCCTCGCTGATGCGCCGGGCGCAGGGCCCCTCCGTCTACGCCTACCGCTTCGACTGGGACGAGCTGCCGGTGAAGATGGGGGTCGACCTCTCGGTGCTGCTGGGCGCGGCGCACGCGATGGAGCTGGCCTTCGTGTTCGACAACGTGGACGCGGACCCGTTCGGCGTGCAGACCGACGCCAACCGCGAGGGGATGCGGGCGGTGTCGCGCGCCATGTCCGGGTACTGGACCACCTTCGCCCGCGCGGGCGCTCCCGGGCGAGGCCCGGACGGCGCGCTGCCGGAGTGGAAACCGTGGAGCGACGAGGCGCCGCAGAGCGAACGCTTCATGGTCTTCGACTCGCCCGCAGGCGGCGGCCTGCGGATGTCCGCCGACCAGGTCACGGTGGAGGCCCTCACCCGGCGCCTGGAGCGCGAGCCCGCCTTCGACGGCGTCCCGAAGGAGCGCTGCCGCGTCTACTCCCGGATGGTGAAGGCGCTGGAGCTGCTCGACGGGCGGCCCCGGGACGGCGACTACGCGGGCTTCGCGGGCGGCGTGTGCCGGGACTTCCCGCGCGGCTCGTTCTTCTCGGATCAGGACAGCCGCTAGGAGGCGCGCGTGGCGAAGAAGACCGCGGACCGGCCGCGAGACAAGGAGTCCTTCCCGCACCGCGACCCGTGGCGGTGGCTCCGGCAGATCCGCAAGGAGCGCGGGCCCGGCGGGCTGGTCCCGGCCATCGGCTCCGGGTGGAACGCGCAGGCGGTGGGGGCGGTCTTTGGCTGGCGAGACCTGCTGGAGGAGATCCGCCGCGCCACGGAACTGACCTTCCAGCTGCCGCCGCCGGAGCTGACCACCGGCAACACCACGCTGATCTGGGAGCGGATGCTGTTCGACCTGGCCTGGTCCACCGGGCGCCCGCCGCACCAGGTGGAGGCGCGGCTGCAGACCGTGGTCGCGAAGACGTTGCGCAAGTTCTACCCGGTGGGCGGGGTGACGGCCGCCTTCGCCCGGAAGTTCCTGGGGCTGGGGTTCAAGGACGTGCTCAGCTTCAACTTCGACCAGGGCCTCCACACCGAGGACATCACCTGGCTCCCCAAGCCCAAGCCGATGCAGCCGGTGACCAACCACTGCCGCATCGAGAGCGGCGTGCGCGTCTGGTACCCGCACGGCAGCGTCTGCGACCCGGACAGCATCCAGCTCGGGCTGCGCGCCTACGGGACCTTGATCAACGCGCTGGAGACCGCGCGCCAGGAATACAAGGCGACGGAGAAGGAGCTCTTCGGGGAAGCATCCAAGACTCCGAAGAAGGAGCTCCCCGCCCGCACCATGAGCGACCAGTGGCGCGTCTGGGAACAGCACCGCGGGCTGGCCCGGAGCTGGGTGTCCACCGCCATGAACGCGCCGCTGGTCTTCGCCGGCCTCAGCCTGGGCCGCGAGGAGTGGCCGCTGTGGTGGTTCCTCAACCAGCGCGCCCGGAACCACGCCCGGCGGAACCTCGCCTGGGAGGTCCCCACCTTCGCCATCCTCATCCGCAAGGAGGCGGAAGCCCTCGCCACCGCCGCCAGCCTGGTCAACATCACCCTCCTCCCGGTGGACTCGTACCAGGAGGCCTGGGACCGGTTGTTCGAGACCCTGGCCTGAAAAGTCGAAGAGTTACGGCTGGTTGCTGGCATGTAACCAGGCAGGCGCGCATTTCGTACAGCAGCGCATGAGGATCCAGTTCCGGTGCGGGCCCAGGACACCGGGCCCCGTCGCAGGCGGTTGAAGCGACACGCCCGGCGCCGGCGGCGCCGACATGAAGGCTGAGCTGGTTCCGGGGGACGACGCCGCGGGCGAGCCCCTCCGCAAGGACGCCTCCGCGCTCCAGTCGCGCGGGTTGCGGTCTTCAAATGCATTGGAAGGCCCGGCGGCCGCCGGTGCGGCGAACCCGGCCAGCCCATCCAGCCCGCAGAACCGGCTCCGCCTCTTCCAGGAGGACACCTTCGAGCGCGCCGCTCGCCGTCCGCTGGTCGCGCTCGGCTAGTCCCGGGGCGAAAACCCGTACCTTGAAAATTCGAAGTCTGGGTTCGAATTTTCAAGGTGCGTTCCAGGAGCCCCGGAGGGGTTTGACGTCCTGCCACGCCCGGTCCATGGAGACCGCGCGGATCCGGTCGGAGAGCGGGAAGGTCTCTCCGCCGGCGTGGATCACGTCCAGGTGGTCCAGGCCCAGGTCCTCCAGCGCGGAGCGCATGGAGGGCGTCACCGAAGGCTCCTCGGTGAATTTGATCTCGAAGCCGCGCCGGACCTTCCCGCGGACCACCAGGAGATCCAGCTCGGCGCCGGCGTGCGTCCTCCAGAAGAAGCACTCCTCCGGCCGGGCGCCCAACTGCAGCGCGAGGGACTCCACGAAGTATCCCTCGAATGAGGCGCCTACCTTGGGGTGTCGCTCCAGCTGCCGGCGGTCCTGGACGTCGAGCAGCGTGTGGAGGATGCCGGTATCGCGCAGGTAGATCTTGGGGGCCTTGACCTGGCGCTTGCCCAGGTTGTGGTGCCACGGTTTGAGCACCCGGAGCATGAAGCTCTGCTCCAGGAGGTCGCAGTACCCGCGGACCGTGTGGTCGCTCACGCCCATGGACCGGCCCAACTCCGACCAGTTCAGGAGGTTGGCGTGGGTGTACGCCAGCATCGACCAGAAGCGGCGCAGGCTGGCGGCGGAGACGCCCACGCCCATCTGGGGGAGGTCCTGCTCCAGGAAGGTGCGGATGAATTCCTGCCGCCAGCGCACGCTGTCCTGGAGGGTCCGCGCCGTGAAGGAGCGGGGGAAACCACCGCGCAGCCAGAGCTCTCGGGACGCCTTTTCGGGGCCTACCTCTTGCGGCGTGAGCCCGGGGAGCTCGTGGTAGGCCACGCGGCCGGCCAGCGACTCGCTGGACTGGCGCAGGAGGGCACCGCTCGCGCTCCCCAGCACCAGGAAGCGCGCCCGGATGGGCCGCCGGTCGGCCAGCACGCGCAGCGCCGGGAAGAGCTCCGGCCGCCGCTGGATCTCGTCGATCACCACCAGCCCCTGCTTCCTGGAGAGGGCCAGCATGGGGTCGGCAAGGCGCGCCAGGTCCCGCGGGTCCTCGCAGTCGAACCAGTCCCCCCGGCCGCGGCGATCGAAGAGCTGGCGGGCCAGCGTGGTCTTCCCCACTTGCCGCGGTCCGAGGACGGACACCACCGGGAAGCGCCGCAGCAGCGCGTCCACGTGGCGCAGGTGTTCCAGCCGGTCGATCAGCACACCTTGAATATTCGAAGTCTAACTTCGAATTTTCAAGGTAAAGCGTAGCGGCCTACTGCGGCGGGGCGGCGGCCGCGAGCCGCTTCACCGCCCCCGGGGCGTCCGGGTGGTCCGGCTGCAGCTCCACGCAGCGCTGGTACTCCTTGAGCGCCTCCGGCGTCTTGTTCTGCGCCTCGTAGATCTGGCCGAGGACGTTGTGGGGCTCGGCGAGCGCGGTGTCGAAGCGGATGGACTGCTTCAAGGCGTCCTCCGCCTGGGCGGTCTGGCCCTTCTTGGCCAGCGCGACCCCCAGGTAGAGCAGCGCCAGCGCGTTGCGCGGTTCGGCGGTGAGGACGTTGCCCAGGACCTTGAGCGACCGATCCACCAGCTCGGCCTCGGAGAACTGCCCCGCCTCCTTCTTGTTCGTCATGCCGCGCGCGTACAGGTATCCCAGCTCGGCCCGCGCATCCGTCAGCGTGGGGTCCTTCCGGGTCGCCTCTTCCAGGCGCTCCACCGCCTGGTCCGGCTTCTTCGTCCGGGAGAGGAGGATCCCCAGCCGCGCCAGCACCGCCGGATCCCCGGGCGTCTTCCCCTCGGCCTCCTTGAGCAGCGCCTCCGCGCCCGGGTAGTTCCCCATTGCCAGGTAGAGGTCCGCCAGCCCCGTCCAGGCGGCCCGGTTCTGCGGGTCGTCCTTGAGCAGCTGCTGGAACACCGGCTCCGCCTTGGAGGAGAGCCTCTTCTTGGCGTAGGCCCGCGCCAGGTCCAGCCTGGCCTCCGGCAACGGGTCCAGCTCCACCCGCCGCTCGTACTCGCCGATGGCGCCGTCCAGGTCGCCGTTGGCCCACAGCGCCGAGGCCAGCGCCGCGTGGGCGCCGGCGTCGTCCGGGAGCGCCTTCACCGCATCCTTCAGGACGTCCACCGCCCCGTTGGCCTTGTTCTGCCCCAGGTAGGCCAGCGCCAAGCCCTTGTAGGCGTCCGCGCTCTTGCCGCGGCCGTCGTCCGCCGCCAGCTCGATGGCCTTCTTGAACGCCTCCACCGCCTTGTCGCGCTTGCCCGCCTGGAGGTACAGGTTGCCCAGCTGGGTGTACGGCGCGGAGGCGCGGGGCTTGAGCTCCAGCGCCTTCTCGAACGCCTTGGTGGCGCCGCGGTTGTCGCCCAGGTTGAACAGCGCCAGCCCCAGGTTGAAGGTCGCCTCCGCGAAGCCGGGGTCGGACTTGAGCGCCTTCTTGAACTCCTCGGCGGCCTTCTTGTGGTTCCCCCGCCCGTCCAGCGCCACCCCCAGGTTGTTGTGCGCGCGGGAGTGCGAGGGGTCCACCGCGATGGCGCGCTGGTACTCGGCCATCGCCCCGTCCACGTTGTTCTCCCGCATCAGGATCACGCCCAGGTTGTAGTGGGCCTCGGCGTCGCCCAGGTTGCCGCGCGTCGCCTGCATCAACAGCTCCTTGGCCTCCGCGTACTGGAGCTTCTCCGCCAGCGCCTTGCCCAGGTTCACCTTGGCCGAGATGAGGTTGGCGTCCAGGGCCAGCGCCTCCTTGTAGCTGGCCATCGCCTCGTCCGTCTTCCCGCCGGCGTGGAGCGCCTCGCCCAGGTTGAACCGCACCTCGGCGTCCTTGGGAGACAGCTCCGCCGCCTTGGTGTACTGCGCCACCGCCTCGTCGTAGTCGTTCAGGCCGCGCGCCAGGAGCCCGCGCTCGGCCCGCAGCGAGACGTCGTCCGGCAGGGTGGAGATGGTGCCGTCCAGGAGCGCCTTGGCCTCCTGCGCGTCGCCGGAGAGCCGCAGCGCCCGCGCCAGCAGCACGACGGCGTCCGGGGAGGCGGGGTCCAGCTTCACCAGCGCCCGCAGGGGAGGCACCGCCCGCTTCGGGTCGCCCAGGGCCAGGTAGGTGAGACCCAGGCGGTAGAGCGCGTCGGTGTCGTCCGGGGCCTCATGGACGTGGGCCTCCTCCACCGCGGCGGTGCGCTTGAGCGCCTCCTTCGACTCGACGGCGGCCGGTGCGGCGGGGGTGGGGGTGGGGCCGGCGGAGAGCTGCGTCAGCAGGGCGATGAGGAGGGCGTTCATGGGCTCACTCCACGAAGGGGCTGGCGCGCGCGTCGAAGGTCTTCCGCGCCAGGGCGGTCTTCTTGGTCTCCCAGTCGGTCCGGACGATCTCCGC
>DATBSS010000306.1:0-2812 GCA_036559665.1 Myxococcaceae bacterium | reverse complement strand
GGCTGGCACTTCGGGCTGTGGCGCTGGCAGTACAAGGTGTCGCGCATCCCGGTGGTGCAGGTGCGGCCCGGGGACATCGCCCTGGTCCTGGCCCGGGACGGCGAGGCCATCCCGTCCGAGCGCATCCTCGGCCGGGAGGTGGAGTGCGACCGGTTCCAGGACGCGGAGGACTTCCTGCGCGACGGCGGCGAGCGCGGCCGGCAGATCGCCTTCCTCACCGCGGGCAACTACCGGATCAACCCGGCGCTGTTCGAGGTGATCACCGCGCGGAACGCGGAGGCCCACGGCCTGTCGCAGTCCGAGCTGAAGGTGATGGAGATCGCTCCGGACCAGGTGGGCATCGTCACCACGCTGGATGGGCGGCCCATCCCCGCGGGGGACCTGGCCGGCGGGCCGGCGCTGGGGCACGACAGCTTCCAGCGCGGGCAGGCGTTCATGGAGGCGGGCGGCTTCCGCGGGCTCCAGGAGGACGTGCTGCTCTCCGGGAGCTGGAACCTGAACCCGTGGTTCGCGAGGGTGGAGGAGATCCCGATGACGGACATCCCCATCGGCTACGTCGGCGTGGTGGTGAGCTACGTCGGGCGCGAGCACCTGGACCTCTCCGGGGCGGACTTCACGCACGGGGACCTGGTGGAGAAGGGGCGCAAGGGCGTCTGGATCGAGCCGCTGCTCCCCGGCAAGCACCCACTCAACGCCAAGGTGATGAAGGTGGAGCTGGTGCCGACCACCAATATCGTCCTCAACTGGGCCAGCCGCACCGAGGCGCACAAGTACGACGAGAAGCTCTCGCCGATCACCGTGCGCTCCAAGGACGGCTTCTCCTTCACGCTGGACGTGTCGCAGATCATCCACATCGGGATGAAGAACGCGCCGCGCGTCATCTCGCGGGTGGGGTCGATGCAGAACCTGGTGGACCACGTGCTGCAGCCGACCGTGGCCAACTACTTCCGCAACTCGGCGCAGGAGGTGACGGTGCTCGACTTCCTCTCGGCGCGGAGCGAGCGGCAGAACGAGGCGTACCAGGCGATCCTCTCGGCGCTCCAGGAGTACGACGTGGAGTGCATCGACACGCTGATCGGAGACATCGTCCCGCCGGCCGAGCTGATGAAGACGCAGACGGACCGGAAGATCGCCGAGGAGCTCCGCCGCACCTACGACGCGCAGCGGGAGGCGCAGGTGAAGCGGCAGGAGCTGGAGCGGGAGACCGCGGTGGCCAACATGCAGGCGGAGGTCGTCCGCAGCGAGCAGATGGTGCGCATCACCGAGAGGGAGGCGCAGTCGGCGGCAGAGGAGGCGAAAGGACAGTCGGCGGCCACCCGCCTCAAGGCAGAGGCCGAGGCGGACGCCACCCGGGCGGTGGGGGCGGCCAAGGCCGAGGCGTACCGGCTGGGGAAGGAGTCGCTGGGGGCGGAGGGCTACACGGCCATGCAGCTCGCCGCCATCCTGGGCGAGCACCACGTCAAGCTGGTGCCCGACATCTCGGTGGCGGGCGACGGGGCGGCGAACGGGCTGGCGTCGGTGCTGATCGGCCGGATGCTGGCGGGGTCGACCGGCCCGGTGAGCCCGAAGTCGTAGGGTGAGCGAGCGAGGCCGGGGCGGAGCCATTCAGGCCACCCCGGCCTTTGCGCCTGGTTCGAGACCTCCGTCAGTTCAGGCAGCAGGCGTAGCCGGCGGAGGTGGTCAGCACCGGGTTGTCCGCCATCGCGCCCACGCCGACCGAGGCGTTGCTGCCGTCGTTGTCCGAGTGCGAGTTGGTCCATACCGGCACATTGATCGCGCCGGCGGTGCGGAGCACGGAAGCCTGGCCGATGGAGCAGAGGTCGGCGCCGGTGCTGGCGCAGGCGGTGGCGGCGGCGCGGAAGTCGGCGTCCGTGGTGTTGTGGACGATGGTGGCGCAGACGCCGGAGGTCCGGGTCACCGGGCAGGAGGGGGCGGGCGGGAGCGGGCGGAGCGACGGGCAGCAGGCGAAGCCGTACAGCTGGTTGGGGTGGGTGTCGTTGTTGGTGCCGCCGGTGATGGCGTCGTAGATGTTGCCGTCGTTGTCCGAGTGCGAGTTGGTCCAGGAGGCCACGGTGAGGAGCCCGGCGTCGCGCAGGAGCAGCGTCTGGGAGTCCGAGCAGATGTCGGCCATGAAGGCGGCGCAGTAGGCGACCGCGCCGGACCAGTAGGTGTCCGCGATGTTGTGCACCGCCACGTACTGCACGCCGGTGGCCGTGGTCTGCACCGGCACGAGCGGGGTCGGCGGGGTGTAGCCGCCGCAGCAGGCGTACCCGTAGGAGGAGTTCGGGCTGTGGTCGTCCCCGGTGCCGCCGTTGACGCCGACCCAGAAGCCCTGGTCGCTGTCCGCGAAGGACGCGGTCCAGTGCGGGTTATGGAGCACGGCGGGCTGGAGGTAGATGTTCTGCCAGTCGGCCACCGCGAGCGGCCAGGCCTGGCTGTCGGTGCACAGGTCTCCTCCCGCGAACGCGCACCGCTGCGCGGCCGTCCCGAAGGCGGTGGTCTGGGTGTTGTCGTACTGGAGCAGGCACACCCCACCGATGCGCGGGCCCACGCAGCCCTGGTCGCCGGGCGAACCCTTGGGACCAGGCGGGCCCGCCATTCCCTGAGGGCCTTGCTGGCCGTCCGGCCCTGCTGGACCGGTAGCCCCGGCTGCCCCCGTATCTCCCTTGCATCCGGCAAGGACGGCCAGCGCGATCAGCGAGACGAACACCCGTGCCATGGAAACGCTCCTCCCGAGAGGGCCGGAGGCGTTCCCCCGGCTCAGGCGGCGAGGCTATCCGCGCACCAGCGGCGGATGAAGTGAAACCACTTC
>DATBSS010000305.1:0-2355 GCA_036559665.1 Myxococcaceae bacterium | reverse complement strand
TGGACCAGATGGGGAGCGCCTCGTCGCCGCTGGGGAGGATGTCCGGGTTGTTCTGGTCCCGGATGACGACCGTGCGCGAGCCGAGGCAGGCCGGCTGGGGGTTGTTCCCGCACAGGATGTTGGTGGGCGCGCGCGCGCTGGCGGGGAGCTGCACGCCGGCGATCAGCCCGGGCGTCAGGTGCAGGCGGGGGAAGTGGTAGTCGGCCCCCACCGAGACGAACAGCTCCGGCTTGACCTCCGAGCCGTCCGGGTAGTCGGTGAACGGCGGGAAGCCCGGCACGTCGAACTGGATGAAGGACAGCGTGCGGTACAGGCCGATGATGTTGGCCCGCAGGTAGTTCAGCTTCATCTTGGCCTGCGCCGTGGCGGCGTACGCGGGCTGGGGCACCGTGCGGCCGAAGCGGTCCGGGTCCTCCAGCGACTGGCTCAGCGCGCTCCCCTCCAGCGAGACGGTGTACGACAGCCCGCCCGGGTACGGCTCCGGCGTGAAGAACTTCTGCATCACGTCCGGGTCGTTCTTGTACAGGCGCGTGTCCACGCTGATGCCGATGGGCGCGCCCACGTGGTACACGATCTCGGCGGAGGCGCCCAGGGCCCGCACCGGCGCCTCGATGCCCTGGTTGGCCAGCCCGGGGACCAGCCCCTTCTGGAAGTAGCCGGCCCCCGCCTCCACGCGCAGCTCCGGCAGGATGTCCACGCCCGCGCCGCCCAGGACGCCGTAGTTCGTCTCCGGCTCGTGGATCTTGTCGTTGAGGATGATGCCGCTCTTGGCGCCCACGTACGCGTACCAGCGCTCGCGGGTGATCTGCAGCTTCACCCCCGGCACGCCGAGCGCCGCCGCGCGCGCGGTGAAGGCGGAGGAGCCGCCCCAGGTGATGCGGTACGTGTAGCCCAGGCGGAAGCGGTCCGCCGAGACGGGGAACGCGGTGAGCGACACGTTCTCGCGCTCGGACCACCAGGACGGCCGGTACGCCAGCCGGACGTAGCTGGAGTCGTCCACCAGGGAGATCTGCCCCGAGGGCTGCTCCAGCACCAGCAGCGCCAGCGCCGCCTCGGTGGTGAGGCCGGGGATGAAGGCCTCCGCGCTCTTGTAGAGCACCACGTGCGACAGCGTCTCGAAGCCGCAGTACCGGCTGTTCACGTTGTCGAAGAAGAGCGTGTTCTGGCACGTCCCGCCGAAGCGCGCCGCCGGGCTGGGGTTCTTCTGCCCACCGGAGTTGTCCAGGGCGTTGTCGTCACCGAAGACGAAGCCCAGGCGCGTGTCCAGCAGGTCGCTGGCCCTCCCCTCCCACGGCGCAGCCAAGAGCCCCAGCAGCAGCGCCATCGTCAGCTTTTGCACAGTGGTCCCCTCGATTCACGACTCACGGCGGGTGGCGGTACGTCGAGACAAGACGGCGAAAGGAGAGCGTCAGGAGCCGGCCCCTAGAACGGGGCGCACTCCTTGATCGGATCCGGGCACCGCATCCCGGGCCCGGGGCGGCAGCAGATGTCGTCCACGTCCCGCGGGAGGACCATCCAGCGCGGCCGCGCCGGCTGCACCTGCCGCAGGTGCCCGGTGAGGTCGAAGCGCGCGCCCTGGAGGAAGCGGCACTGCTCCGCCTCCGCCGGGTTGGTGTCGTTCGGGTTGCAGTTCAGCTTCAGGCCCGGGACGGCGTCGGTGAGCGAGGCGAGGAAGCGGGTCCGCGGGTTCCAGGACACCCAGCAGTTGATCGGCGGATCGCCCGCGTTCCCGGTGGTGCTCACGAAGGCGATGCTGTCGTCCGTCCCGGTGAGCTGCTTCTCGTAGAGCTGCCTGGCCGGCTGGACCACGTCCGTCTGGTTTGCCACCACCGACCCTACGCCCACCCGGTAGCGCACCGCCCCGTCGCAGATGAAGCGCGCCCGCGAGCCTGCCGGCAGCGGCCCGCCTTGGCGGTTGGAGGCCGCGCCCACGCCCACCTGCTGCACGTACCCGCCCACCGTCTCGTCGAAGCCGAGCTGGGTGGGGCCCGGCCCCGCCAGCTCCACCGTGATCTGCGCGAAGTTGAGGTACGCGCTGCCCTCGGTGCACACGTTGTCCGTGTACCGGCCCAGGCTGTTGGTGCAGTCGATGTAGCACCCCAGCTCCTGGGGGAACTCGTCCAGCGCGACGTCGCCGAACGGGCAGGTGCCCCAGCGCCGCGGCTGGCCGCCGCCCGGGTTGAAGCTGCAGAAGAACGGCACCGTGCCGTCGTCGTTGAGGTCGCAGTTGGGGAAGTTGTCCGGCAGCTTCACGTTCTGGATCCGCACCAGCCCGGACTCCAGGCCCTCCATCTTCATGCTGTTGCGCGAGTTGGCGCAGAGCGTGTCCTCGATGAAGGGGACCGGGTTCATGTT
>DATBSS010000304.1:0-24568 GCA_036559665.1 Myxococcaceae bacterium | reverse complement strand
TGGTGCCGTCCTTGAAGTCGACCACGATGGCGTCCGGCACCACATCGCCGATGTTGCCGGCCGGCCGCGCGGCCACCTTGACCGATCCGGTGGGCCCGGCCGCGGGCTGCGGCGCACGTTCCTGCGGCTCGGCGCGGTCTCCCATACACGCGACCGCGAAGGCGGTGACTCCGAGACCGACCAGCACGCGAAGCGACGAAGACTTGGTCATGGGCAGGCGACTCCTCTGTTCGAACTGGCTACGAACGAACCAGGCAACGATTGGGTCTCTCAATATGGCTCTTGCCTGAGACGTGCCAGAGCCTGGGGCTTCCTCAACCAAATTTCACAATTCAGGTAGGCAAAGGTGAGAGTCGTTTCAGGAGATGAACGATCACCTTGCCGACCTGCGGCAGGCTCCGGGTGAAGGCGGCATCGGCCTTTTCCACGACGGCCAGCCGGCCGCCTGCCTGGTTGACCGCTTCGGACAGCACGGCCCTCGGCAAGCGGTCATCCAGCTCTCCCACCACCACCGCCAGCGAGCGATCCACGGTGGCGAGCCGTTCTGGAGCGATCCCGATCGGGGACACCAGCGCCAGGCCGCGCAGGGCCGGGAGGGCGGCGAAGAGCTCCAGGGCCAGCGAGGCCGAACCGCCGATGCTGGCCAGTACGGCCGCCCCGGTGCCCGCGTTGTCGCCCAGCAGCTCCAGCGCGGCGCGGGCGTCCTCGGCGCGGTCGGCCTGGGACCCTCGCGGGCCCTGGCTGGCGCCCACGCCGCGGAAGTTGAACCGGAGGGTGGGGAAGCCGGCGGTGGCGGCGGCCCAGGCCAGCTCGGCGGCGACCACGTGGTCCATGGAGCCGCCCTCCTCCGCGGGCGGCGGGACGATCAGCAGCGGCGGCGCCTCTCGCCCGCGGTGCGAGAGGCCCTCCATCACCACGCCGCCCGAAGGGATCAGCGTGGGGCGTTCGAGAAACTGGCCCTTGAGGACCACGGGGCGGGCGCGAAGGGGCCGATCAGAGATCGCCGCTCGGGTAGGTCTGGATCTGCCGGCCGTTGAGCCCGAGCGTGACCGAGCAGTCCTGGAAGCCGCACGGCGGCGTGGGGCAGGTGAAGGTGTCCGTCACCGCGACGGAGCCCAGCAGCGTGGCGCTGAGGTCGGTGAACGTGAACTCCATCTTCCGGGTCTCGGTGGTGTTGTTTCCGCGGTTCGCGGTGGTGCTGAAGAGCCAGGACTTCGGCCCACCCTCGACGAGCCCATTGAAGTTGAACCCCGAGGACGGGAAGTTCACCTGGACCTGGTCGATGCGCAGGTAGTGCTTGTTCTGCGCACCCTCCCAGATGGTGAATTCGTGCTGCACCACCGCCTGGATGACGGGCGGCGTGACGGGTGGCATGCCCGTCGCGTAACAGCTCCCGGGGAGCGCGGCCAGCCCGCTCTGGTCGAGCGCGACCACGTAGGTGCTCGGATTGGCGCCGCACGCCAGCGCGAGCGCGGCGGCGGCTCCGGCGGCGAGGGATCCAGCGCGTGTCGTCACAGGGGTACTCCTATTTCTGTCGGCCCGGAGACAGTCTCGCTCACTGCACGCGGAGGATGAAGAACTTCAGGTAGCGGCCTTCCGGGAAGGCGAGGCGCACCGGGTGGTCCGGCGGCTGGTAGCGCTCCTCCACCAGCGCCAGGTCCGCGCCCACCTTCGCCGCCGCCGACTTCACCGCGTCCAAGAACGCCTCCGGCGACACGCGCGCCGAGCAGGATGCGGTGGCCAGCAGCCCGCCCGGCTTCAGCAGCGCCAGCGCCTGGCGGTTGAGCGACGCGTAGCCGTCCAGCGCCGCCTCCACCGCGCGCTGGCTCTTGGCGAAGGCGGGCGGGTCGAGGATCACCAGGTCGAAGGTGCGGCCCTCTCGCTTGAAGGACGCCATCAGCTCGAAGGCGTCCGCGGCCAGGAAGTCGTGCTGCTCCGGCTTCAGCCCGTTGCGCGCGAAGCTCTCCCGCGAGAGCGCCACCGCGCCCGCGTCCTGGTCCACCGAGAAGACCGACGGCGCCCCACCCAGCGCCGCGTTCACCGAGAAGCCGCCGGTGAAGGAGAAGCAGTTGAGCACCGTGCGCCCGCGCGACAGCCGCCGGATCAGGTACCGGTTCTCGCGCTGGTCGAGGAAGAAGCCGGTCTTCTGGCCCCGGTAGGCGTCCACCAGGAAGGCCGCGCCGCGCTCGCGGATGGGGATCAGCTCCGGGGCCTGCTCGCCCCACAGCACCTTCCCCTTGCCCTTCTCCTCGTCGTCCCCGGGCCCCCCCAGATCCTCCGCGCCCTGCTCGTCGCGGCCGATCACCGACTTCAGTCCCGGCACCTCCTGGCGCAACGCTTCCACCAGCATCGACCGGTATGGGGTGAGGCCGGCGGAGTAGAGCTTGAGCACCGCGTGGCCGGCGTAGAGGTCGGCCACCACGCCCGGCAGCCCGTCGCCCTCGCCGTGGATCAGCCGGTGGCTGTCGGTGTCGGTGAGGTCCAACAGCTCCTGGCGGAGCGCGCGGGCGCGGCGGACGCGGGCGCGCAGGAAGTCCAGGTCCACGGTCTCGCGCGGGTCCAGCGTGAGCACGCGCACCGCGATCGCCGAGTGCGGGTCGAAGTAGCCGCGGGCGACGAACTTCCCGCCCTCGGTCAGGTCCACCACGCTGCCGGGCGGGATCTTCGGCAGCTTGTCCAGCGCCCGCCGGAACACCCAGGGGTGGCCGGCCCGCAGGTGGCGCCCCAGGCCGCGCTGCAGCTCCAGCCGGACCAGGCTCACGGGGCCCTGGCCTCCAGCAGCGCCGCGGCCAGCTCCTCGAAGCCCTTGCCCTCTCGAGCGGAGGTCAGAAAGCGCGGCGGCGAGGGCAGCTCGCCCATCACGTCCAGCACGTTGGCCACGCCCACCGACAGCGGCACCGCCCCGAACATCGGGGCGTCGTTGATGGAGTCCCCCACGTACGCCACCCGGGGAGACCGCGCCCCGCCGGCGATCTTCAGCTCCTTGCGGAGGAAGCGATCGGAGGTGGTGAGCTTGTCGAAGGGGCCCACCCAGCAGTTGACGTGCACCGACGAGCGCGCGCTCCGCACGCCGCGGCGGGTCAGCTCCTCGCCGATCCACCGGGCGGCCG
The DNA here is from genome assembly GCA_036559665.1 of Myxococcaceae bacterium. Lineage (GTDB taxonomy): Bacteria > Myxococcota > Myxococcia > Myxococcales > Myxococcaceae > DASRBA01. The sequence goes on along the minus strand of DATBSS010000304.1, from coordinate 21,458 downwards.
AGACAGGCAGGCGCGCCTGCTCCGCGTAGTCGATGGCCAGGTCCACCTCGGTGGAGACGGAGTCCGAGGAGAGCCGGGCCCCGGGCACCAGGCGCAGCACGCGCCGCACCTCGCGGAGGAGGCGCCGGCGGTTGCGCCGGCGCTGGACCGGGCGCTCCGCGTACTCGCGCCGCCAGCCGCCCTCCCCGTCCGGCGCCAGGTAGAGCCCACCGTTCTCCGCCACCACGCCGCAGACCGGGAGCGTGCGCGCCCAGCACTCCGCCCACCCGGACGGCCGCCCGGTCACCAGCACCACCTTCACACGCGCGCGGCGCAGCCGCTCCAGCGCGCGCACGGTGCGGGCCCTCAGCAGGCCGCCGGTGGTCAGCGTCCCGTCCACGTCCGCCAGCAGCGCGCGGACGCGGGAGAGGTCGGCCTCGTGGAGGGGCCGCGGCACGTCAGATCACCGGGGGCACCGGGAGCGAGGCGAGCAGCGTCCGGAACTGCTCCAGCACCACGCGGACCTCCACTTCGCCCAGCGATCCCAGCGGCGCCTTGCGCGCCCGGCGCAAGAACACGTCCAGCTCGGCCTCGCGCCCGTAGAGCGACTGGGCGGTGAGCACCGCCTCGGCCAGCAGCCCGGCCGCCTCCGGGGACGCGGAGGCGGTCTGGAGCGCCAGCTCCGCCTGCTCCAGCTTCACCCCGCACGCGGCCAGCACCTCGCGGTCGTGCTGCTGGAGGATGGCGCGGTCTTTGACCCGGAGGAGGCCGCGGCAGAGCTCGACGAACGGATCCACCACCTCCTCCAGCTCCGGCTTGGTCGTGGGGTGCGCCGCCATCCGGCCCAGCTTGCCGCGGAACTCGACGATGGCCCGCTTGTCCTGCGCCCGCAGCGCCCGGTAGGCCGGCGTCTTCCCGAAGAGGTCCAGCTCCTTCTCCAACTGCTGGGCGTGCCACTGGGTGTCCTCGGGCTCCGCCTCGTGGATCTTCTCCCTGCGCGCGTTCACCACCCGCACCAGGTCCGAAGCGGTGGCGCGGATGCTCACCGCCGAGGTCACCTCCTCCAGGTAGCCGGGCACCACGTCCTTCTGGTGGACGTCGGCGAAGACGGAGGCCGACTGGAACACCAGCTCGCCGATCTCGTGGCGGAACCGGGTGCGGAAGCGCTGGATCTCGGAGAGCAGGTTCCAGCGGTCGGAGACCACCTCCGGCTTGCGCATCCCCTCGCCCAGCTCCGTCACCTGCTGCGCCAGCCGGACCATCACCGAGTGCAGCGCCGCCACCGCGCCTTCCGGCTTGCTGGACCCGACCGTCTCGTTGACCGCTTTCTCCACCACGTCCGCCAGGCCGCCCTGCACGTTCTGCGGGAAATGTTCGCGGATGACCTGGAGGAGGCCGTTCACGTCCATCACCGTGTCGCGGATGACGGGCGCCATCTCCTCCCACAGGGAGAGATCCGGCGCATCGTCCACGGTGCTCGTCTCGTAGCGGACGAGGTCCATGTCGGAGAGCCGGACCACGGCCGCCGCCGCCGCCGTGTAGACCCTACGGAGCCGGGCGGCGAACGCTCGATCCTGGATCGAGTCCAGCACCTGCCGGAGACCAGGCGCGAGCGCTTCTGTCGTGGGGCCATCCACGGGGGCGGCGAGTGTAGACCGAACTTGCGAGCCGACGCCGAAATGTGGAGGTTGAGGCCCCGTACCGGGAGGAAAAGTTCATGGCGATGAAACAGATCGAGGTGGAGGGGGTCCGGATCGCCTTCCACGACGTGGGGACCGGGGTGCCGGTGCTCCTGCTTCATGGGTTCCCACTGACCTCGGAGAGCTTCCGGCCGCAGCTCGACGGCCTCGCGGGGCGCTGCCGCCTGATCGCCCCGGACCACCGCGGGTTCGGGCAGAGCGGGCCGGCCGCCGAGGTCACGGAGATGTCGCGGATCGCGCGGGACGCGCTGGCGGTGCTCGACTCGCTGGGCATCCGGCGCGCGGTGGTGGGCGGCGTCTCCATGGGCGGCTACGCGGCGATGGCCATGCTTCGCGAGGACGCGGGGCGCGTGGCGGGGCTGATCCTGATCGACACCCAGGCCGCCGCCGACGACGAGGCGGGCAAGGCGCGGCGCGCGGACACCGCGAAGGCGATCGCGGCGCGCGGCACGCAGGCGCTGGTGGACGCCATGCTGGGCAAGCTGGTCGCCGGGGACTGCGACCCCGCGGTGCGCGCCCGGGTGGAGGCGATGATCCGGGCACAGTCGCCGGAGGGCTGCATCGCCGCGGTGCGCGGGATGGCGCTCCGCCCGGAGAGCCACGACGTGCTGTCCCGCTTCGCCGGCCCGTCGCTGGTCGCCGTGGGCGAGCAGGACGCCATCACGCCGCCCGCCAAGGCGCAGGAGCTGGCGAAGCTGCTCCAGGGATCGAAGCTGGTGGAGATCCCGCGCGCCGGCCACCTCTCCAACCTCGAGCAGCCGGCCGCGTTCAACGCCGCGGCGGAGGCGTTCCTGTCGTCGCTCCCGGCGTCGCTCTCTAACGGGTGACCACGCGCAGGACGTGGTGGAAGCTGTCGGAGACGATCAGCTGCCCGCTCGGCAGCACCGCCACGCCCGCCAGGGCCGGCAGGTCCGAGTCTGCCCCGTCCCCGAGCGCCGTGCCGGAGAGGCCCGACCCGGCGATGGTATGGACGGTCGTCGTCGCGGCGTCCGCCCCGAGGATCAGCTTGCGCAGGCGGGAGTTCCCCATGTCGGCGAGGAGCAGCTCGCCTGACGGGCCGAGCGCCAACCCCATCTGGGCCCGGAAGCGCGCGACCAGGCCGGTCCCATCCTCCTCGCCGAACGCGTACGCCGGATCGCCCGCCACCGTGGTCACCGCGTGGAGACCGCCCGCGGCGATCTTCCGCACCCGCTGGTTGCCGGCGTCCATCACGTACAGGTCGCCGGCCGGGGTGACCGCGATGGCGCTGGGGTTGTTGAAGCGGGCCTTCACGCCCTCCGTCGCGTCGAGGGCGCCGATGCTGCTCCCGGCGACGGTGCCCACCATGGCGGTGGCGGCGTCGATGCGGCGGATGCGGTGGTTGGCCTGGTCCGCGACGAAGAGGTTCCCCGCGCCGTCCACCACCAGCGCGGTGGGGCGGTTGAAGCGCGCCGCCGTCCCGGGCCCGTCGCTCGCCCCCGAGACGCGGGCGCCGCCGGCCCAGGTGCTCACCGTCCACCCTCCCGCCGCGTCGCGGACGAGCTTGCGGATGCAGTGGTTGTCCGAGTCGGCGACGTAGATGGCGCCATCCGGGGCCACGGCGACGCCGGTGGGGCGGCGGAACCGCGCGCTCGCGCCGGGCCCGTCGCGCAGGCCGAGCTGCCCATCCCCGGCGAGCGTGCTCACCGTCCGGTCCGGGTCGGGCTGCACCAGGCGGATCCGGTTGCCGCTCGTGTCGGCCACCACCACCTGCGACTGCGCGGTGACGGCCAACCCGGTCGGCCCGTTGAAGGTCGCGGACGCGCCTGGGCCGTCCTGGGCGCCCGCCAGGCCCGCCATGCCGGCGAACGCCTCCACCCGGATGGCCCAGAAGGGATCCAGCGCCGGCGCGGGCGGCACCGCACCGGAGAGGTCAGGGAGCGGGTGCGGCGCGCGCCGGTGCGCCAGCGCCCGCTCCAGCACGTTGAGCGTCATCCGCTGCACGCGCCCGTCGCGCAGCTCCGGGTCGTTGCCCAGGCCCTCTGGCCAGTAGATGCTCCCGGCGCTGAAGACCAGCCGGCCCGAGGGCACCGTCCGCTCTACGGCCTCGGAGAAGGAGGGGATGCCCTCCGCGCTCACCACCGGGCTCTGCAGCGGCGCCGACACGCCGGGTGGCTGGAGCGCGCCGCCGAAGGTGCGGTCGTACTCGTAGCCCAGCAGGCCCGTGAAGCGGTCGCCCGCCCGCGCGCCCGTCCCCTCCAGCAGCCAGTGCGACGGGTCCTTCACCACCAGCGGGAACGGGACGAGCTGCCAGCTCTCGTACATCGCCCCGAACAGCAGGCTCTCCGGGAGCGGGTCCGGCGAGTCGCGGAAGCGGATGGTGGAGTACGGGACGGGGTCCAGCGCCCCCTCGCCCTTGTAACAGGCGATGGTCCGGAACGGCGCGCCTGCCCGGTTGGGAAGCGCGCGCACCCGCCAGTAGCCGCCGTCCGCGCCGAAGAACGCCAGGCTCCCGCCGCCCGAGGCCAGCATCCGGTCCAGCTGGTCGCGCTCCTCGCGGACCCAGTACTCGTCCTGCGAGCCCGTCACCACCGCGCCCACGCCGTCGGTCAGCCGGCCGAACCGCGCGAAGTCCAGGTTCGTGGAGTAGGTGACGTCGTATCCGTACTGCTCCAGGAAGGTGACCAGGAACGCTTCCCAGCGCCACACCTTCCCCAGCCCGTCGGCGGCCGCGAAGGGCCGGTCGAAGGAGACCTCGCGCGCCTTGTGCGCGGGCATGGTGCCGGAGTCGTCCTGGTAGAGGCTCTCACCTCCGTACGGGTTGTAGGCCTGGGACGTGTTGAGCGCGGCCACGTAGAGCAGCTCGGCGGCGCGGTCGTCGCGCACCACGAACGGCGCGAAGCTCCGGAAGCCGTCCGCGCGGGTGACCTTCACGGCGTAGAGGCCGGACACCCAGTCAGCGCCCACGGTGAACGAGAAGGCGTCCACCCACTGACACTCCACGCGGCCGGTGGACGGGTCCATGGGACACGCCGGCTGCTTCGAGACCTGGAACGGCCCTCCGCTCCAGGCGCGCCGCGCGCCCGCGCCGCCGTAGTGGCCGATGCGGAACACTTCCGCGGTGACCGGGCCGTCCACGCTGGTGGAGACGCGCGCGGCGACCTCGTCACCCGCCGCGGCGGAGTCGGTCGACAGGTAGAGCTGCACCTCGCCCGAGGAGCCGCTGCGCCCGGACTTCCAGGATCGGTCGCCGGGGAGCGCGTTCTCGGCTGGGATGGGGTTGGGGCGTTCGACGCGGAACGCAGGAGGAGGCGGCGGCGGGGGCGGGGGCTCGCTCCCTCCGTCGGTGGGAATCACCCCTGGGGGGTGCTCGCGGCACGCACCCAGCAACAGGCCCAACCCCAACCACCACCACGCGCCACGCCTCATCGCCCCTCCACCTCTGTCCGGGGGCGAGGGTAAGGACGCCGGTCACCGGCGGCAACGCGACGGCCGGTGCGACGTCAGGGCGTGCAGACGATGCTGCTGGCGTTCGTCGCGCAGCTGGCGCAGTCCTGGAGCTTGACGAGCTGGAGGCCGCGGCAGGTGAACAGCGACGGGGGCGTCCCGCGGCAGAACCCGGTCCCCTCCATGGCGGTCGGGCAGCCGTCGCCCGCCTGGTTGCCGCTGATGTCGCAGGTGACGCCGCCAGAGACGGCGGCGCAGCCGTCCGGGCCGGCGCACGGGATGGCCAGCCAGTGCCCGTCGCGGCACTCCAGGACGGAGTCGTGGCCGTCGCAGTGGTAGACGCTGCCCTGGCACGCGCCGCCCTCCTTCGCGCCGCCGCACCCGAGGATCGCAACGCCCACTGCCAGCAGGAGGGCTGTCCGCACGGAGGGTGACTCTAGCCGCGCCCTCAGTCCCCGAACCAGGGGACGCCGCGTCCACCGGGCTCAGCCCAGCGTCTCGCGGAAGAAGCGCCGCCAGTTGCCCCAGGCGATCTTCTCCACCAGCGCGTCCGGGTAGCGGCCGCAGAGCGCGTCCACCAGGCACCCGGTGTCGGTGACGTCGCGCATCCCGCGGGGCAGCGGCACCATCCCGTCGAAGTCCGAGCCCAGCGCCACCCCGTCCTCCCCCATCACGCTGAGCGCATGGTCCACGTGGCGGACCACGTCCTCCAGCGCGGAGCCGCCCAGGTAGATGGTGGCGAAGATGATCCCCACCACGCCGCCGCGGGAAGCGATGGCGCGGAGCTGGTCGTCGGTGAGGTTGCGCCAGCTGGGCTTCCCGCCGGAGACGCCGGTGTGCGAGGAGAACAGGCGCGCCTTCGGGTGGTCGAGGAGGTCGTCGAAGGTCCGCGCCGAGGCGTGGGCGGTGTCCACGGTCATCCCCGCGGCCACCATGGCGTCCAGCACCTCCCGCCCCAGCGCGGTGAGCCCGCGGTTGCCCATCAGCGGCGAGGAGGAGCCGCCCAGCTCGTTGTTGCCCAGGTGGGTGAGGCTCATGAAGCGCACCCCGCGCCGGTGCAGCTCCGCCACCCGCTCCGGCTTCCCCTCCAGCGCCTGCGCGCCCTCCACCCCGAGCACGGCGGAGAGCCGCCCCTGCGCGATGTTCGCCTCCAGCGCGGAGGCCGAGCCGGCGACGGCCGCGGCGCCGCCCGACCGCAGGCAGAGCGCGTCCATCCGGTCGAGCTGGTACTCGCACCGGGACCAGAGCGAGCGCCGCGCCTCGGATGGCCAGCCGCAGAAGGCGGCGAAGGCGCCGAAGCCGTCGATGAACGGGTAGCCGCGGGTCACCACGGTGAAGCACTGGATGCGGGTGCCCGATTCCTGGAGGCGCGGGAAGTCCACGTGCCCCTTGTCCGAGCGCTGGGTGAGGTCGCGGTTCCACATCAGGCTGTCGGCGTGACCGTCCGCCAGCGGGAAACGGGCGGCGGGGCTCATACGCGCATCCTCGTGCGGTGCTCGTGCTCCGGCGCGCTCGCCGGGGCGGGGGTGAAGGCGGGGGATTCACCGCGCTCGGCCTGCTTGAGCAGGCGCCAGATGTGCGGGCCGAGGACGTCGATCTCCGTGTTGGCGAAGCGCTCGCCGCCGAAGCGGCGGGTGTTGTCCATCTGGAGCGTCAGGATGCGCGCGTCCTGCTTGAAGATGTGCGTGGCGATGGGGGTGACGAACGGCCGCACCAGCCAGCCGGGCACCGGGAGCCGGTACGTCACCACCGCGAAGAGGCGCGTCTCGAAGTCGGAGACCGGGGTGAACGCGGTGGTGGTCACCAGGTGACTGGCGTCACCCAGGCGGTACTCCACCTGCGCGATGGAGGGGAGCAGGAAGCGATCGAAGTGCACCACCACGCCGCCGCCGGGCGCCAGCACGCGGCCGGCCAGGCCCTTCGGGCGGGGTTCGCCGATGAACTCCGCCTCCGCGCGGTCGCTCCAGCGCCGCACCACCACCTCGATCTCGTTCTCCTTGCGCGCGGTGCGGAACAGGCCGCCGTGGAGGAACGCGGTGTGCGGCACGTCCAGCGTGTTCTCCAGCGCGGCGTGCAGCGTGGAGGCGACGAAGAACGAGCGGCGCGTGGTGGTGTAGCGGCGATCGTCGAGGTGCGGGAAGCGGAAGGGTTCGGCGGCCGGTTCAGCGCCGGGCGTGGAGTAGACCCAGATGAAGCCGTCCAGCTCGCGGGTGGCGTAGGCGGTGGCGCGAGTGGCTTTCGCCTCCGGTTCGCCCGGGAGCCCGGGCACGGCGCGGCAGCGGCCGGTCTCGTCGAAGCGCCAGCCGTGGTAGGCGCACTGGAGCTGGCCCTGGTGGACGCGGCCGGCGGTGAGCGGGGCGTTGCGGTGCGGGCAGCGGTCCTCCAGCGCGCCGGGCCGGCCACCCTCACCGCGGAAGAGAACCAGCGGCGTGCCCTGGATGGTGGCGGCGCGCGGCTGCGTCCCCAGCTCCGAGGACAGGCAGGCGATGAACCAGTGTCCATCCAGTCGGGCCACCGAGTAGTGGCCCTTGCTCGCGAGCAGTGCGAGCGGTGTAGGGTGCGCCCCCATGCCGAGCTCCGTGGACAGCTTTCTGTGCGGCGAATGGAAAAAGGGCAAGGGTGAAGCCTCCACCCTCTACAACCCGTCAACGGAGGAGGCGTTGTCGGAGGCGTCCACCGCGGGGCTGGACCTGGGCGCAGCGGTCCGGTTCGCGCGGGAAAAGGGCGGCCCGGCGCTGCGGGCGATGACCTTCGCCGCGCGCGCGGAGTTGCTCCGCAAGCTCGCCAAGGGGGTGGCCGACCTGCGCGAGGAGCTGATCGGGATCGGGATCGCCAACGCCGGAAACACGCGAGGGGACGCCAAGTTCGACATCGACGGCGCGGCCGCCACCCTCCTCTACTACGCGGACCTGGGGCAGAAGCTGGGCGAGCAGCGCGTGCTGGCGGACGGCGAGGCGCTCCCCATTGGCCGGTCGGCGCGGCTGTACGGGCAGCACGTACTCCTCCCGCGCGAGGGCGTGGCCGTCCACATCAACGCGTTCAACTTCCCGGCCTGGGGGATGGCGGAGAAGCTGGCGGTCGCCCTGCTGGCGGGCATGCCGGCGATCACCAAGCCGGCCACCGCCACCGCGATGATGACCCACCGGATCGTCCAGAAGTGGGTGGAGGAGAAGGTGCTCCCGGACGGGGCGCTCCAGTTGCTGGCGGGAGGTGCCGGCGACCTGCTCTCGCACCTGCGCGGGCAGGACGTGGTGGCATTCACCGGGTCCGGGCACACGGCGGTCCTGCTGAGACGAAACGAGAACCTGGCGCGGCACAACGTCCATCTGAACGTGGAGGCGGACTCGCTGAACGCGGCGATCCTCGGGCCGGACGTGCAGGACGGATCCGAGACGATGAACCTCTTCCTGGCGGAGGTGGTGAAGGAGATCACCCAGAAGGCCGGGCAGAAGTGCACCGCGGTGCGGCGGATCTACGTGGCGAAGGAGCGGGTGGACGCCGTGCGGGACGCGGTGGTGGAACGGCTGCGGGAGGCGCGCGTCGGGAACCCGGCGGACGAGAAGGTCACCATGGGTCCGCTGGCGACCGCGGCGCAGCTCAAGGACGTGCGGGAGGGGATCGGGCGGCTGGCGAGCGGAGCGGAGGTCGCCACGGGCGGTGCGGGGGCGCCGGAGCAGGTGATCGGCGGCGCGACCGGCAAGGGGTACTTCGTCGCGCCCACGCTGCTGGTGCTGCGGTCGATCCCCGCGGGGCATCCGGTGAACGAGATCGAGGTGTTCGGCCCGGTGTCGTCGATGATCCCGTACGGCGGGGCGGAGGAGTTGGTCGGCCAGGTCGCGGCGGGCGGCGGCGGGCTGGTGAGCGCGGTGTATTCGGACGACAAGGAATTCGTGCAGAAGGCGGTGCTGGGGATCGCCGCGCACCACGGGCGCGTGTGCATCGGTGGAGAGAAGGTCGCCGGGCAGACCGTGCCGCCGGGGACGGTGATGCCGCAGTTGCTGCACGGCGGGCCCGGGCGCGCCGGCGGCGGCGAGGAGCTGGGCGGCGCCCGCGGGATGGCGCTCTACCAGCAGCGGACCGCGCTGCAGGGGCCACGGGCGATCATCGAACAGCTGGTCGGCGCGCCCGCGGCGAAGTAGCGCGGGCCCCGGAGCCGGAGCCGGTCAGCGAGATCTGCTCGCCGGTCAGGGCCGATCCATAGCCGCCCAGGGCGCCCAGCTCTCTCTTGAACGCGGGCTCCGAAAGCGTCTCGACCAGGCGCTCGACGCGGGCGTCGGTGGCCAACCGCCGGGGAATGACGAGGTCGAACCGCTCCTGCGCGAGGGCAATGAAGGGCAGCTTGAACGCCAGCGCCGCCGCGCGGATGGCGATGCCGGCGTCCGCCGCGCCCAGCGAGACCCGCTGCGCCACCTCCAGGTGGCCGGCCGCGATCTGGCCCACCGCCGCCGGCGCGAGCGGTCCCCCGCCCCGCTCCACCGCGACGGCGAGGAGCTTCTCGGCCCCGGAGTCGGCCTCCCGCCGCACCAGCCGTAAACCCGGCCGCAGCAGATCGGCGGCCTTCCGCAACCGCAACGGGTTCCCCGGCGCCACCACGATGCCCTGCTCCCAGCTGACCAGGTTGACCACCAGCATCGGCTGCTCGGGGAACCTCCCCTGCACGTGCGACACGTTCTGGCTTCCCGTCGCCTCGTCGCGCAGGTGGATGCCGGCCACGTGCACCTCGCGCCGCTCCAGCGCGTTCAGGGCGGCGCCGCTCGAGCCCCGCACCCACGACACGGGGAGCGCGGCGTCGTGGCCCAGCCGGGAGGCGAGCACCCCCAGGACCGGCGCGCAGCCCATCACCACCAGCCGCTTCCGCGCGCGGTCCAGGACCCCCAGCGGCTTCACCTGCCCGCGCCGCATCAGGCCGTCGGCCGCGGCCGGGTCGTCCGGCCCCAGCGCGCGCGCGACCCAGCGCCCGTCGATCTCGGCGAGCGCCAGGCGCCCGCCTTCGTTCGGGGCCTCCCCGGCGATCTCCGCGTGGACCGACGGGCCGCCGGCCAGACTGAAGAGGGACTCCACGCGGCGGCCGAGCGCGCGCGAGAGCCGGAGCGCCACGTCGGTCCCCGGAACCGCCCGTCCTCCCTCCAGGGCGTTGAGGCTCTGCCGCGAGATGCCCGCGCGCTCGGCGAGCTCCTGCTGCGTGAGCTCCTGGTCGAGCCGGGCTCGCCTGAGGCCGTTGGTCAACCGCATGGTTCGGATGGAAAGCATACTTGACAGGAAGACGACAGTGCTTGTCTCCAGGAGCGCGACGCGGGTACCACGCGCGCATGCGTACCCTCGTGGCCCTCGCCGCGGCCGCTGCTCTGCTGTCCCCGACGCCGGCGCGCGCCGTGGACTGCACGTCGCTGCCGAACCCGCTCTACCTGCAGATCGGCGACACCCAGGAGCCGGTGATCAAGGCGCTCGGCAAGGCGCTCCGCGACTCGGCGGCGAACCCCATGACGCTCATCTACGTGACCTCGGGGTCGTGCACCAACATCGAGGCCCTCTACACGGGCGTGAAGATCACGACCAATCCCTTCTACATCCCTTCGGCCGCGGAGGACCCCGCGTGGACGCCCGCCGCGGCCTCGCCCAGCTGCGTGATCGACCCGGCCGGGCACGCGGTGGAGCTCGCCAACTCGGCGCTCTTCGTGTCGGCCTGCAACCCGAGCCCCCAGCCGCTCGACGTCGCCCAGTTCCGGGGACCGGTCCAAGCCTACGTGATGGCCGTCCCCAAGGCCTCCTCCCAGGTGGCCATCACCGCCGGGGAGGCGTACTTCGTCTTCGGCTTCGGAGCGCAGGGTCAGGTCGGCCCCTGGGACGACGAGTCGCAGCTGTTCATCCGGACGACCACCAAGAGCACCCTGCTCGCGTGGGCCGCGGCCATCCGCGTGCCGGCGGCGAAGTGGAAGGGCGTGCGCCTGGACAAGTCGAGCCAGGTCCTCAGCTCGGTGGCCAGCTCGGTCGCCCCGGAGAAGGCGATCGGCATCCTGGGCGCGGAGATCTACGACGGGAACCGCGCCACGCTCACCTCGCTGGCGTTCCAGGCCTACGGGCAAAGCTACGCCTATTACCCGGACTCCACCGCCACCTCCTTCGACAAGCAGAACGTCCGCGACGGCCACTACGTCCCCTGGTCGCCGACGGTGTGGCTGACGAAGGTGGACGCGGGGGGGGTCCCGACCAACTCGCGCGCCGGCTACGTCATCAACCTGCTGCTGGGCCGGTCCGCGGTGCCGGCCCCCGACTTCAAGCCGCTGGACATCGTCATCTCCAAGGGCCTGGTGCCGGACTGCGCGATGAAGGTCGACCGGCCCTACGAGGGAGGCGACCTGGTTCGCTACCAGCCGGCGGTCCCCTGCGGCTGCTACTACGAGAGCAAGACCGGAGGCCCCTTCTCCTCCTCTTGCCTCTCGTGCGTGGACGACACGCCGTGCGGCAGCGGCCGGTGCCGCGCCGGCTTCTGCGAGGCGAGGTGAGATCCATGCGCGCACTCTTCATCACTCTGGTGGCGTTCGCGGCGGCGGCATGCGGCGGTGGGCCCGGCAAGCCGGACGGCGGCTCCGACGCAGGAGACCGGCCACCGTGCGTCCAGGGGGTCGCGACGACACATCTCGAGCTGATCAACGCCTGCACCGACGCGCTGAAGATCGAGAAGAACCCGACGCTGCCCTTGCGGCTGCCGGACGGCGGCCTGCCACCGCTCCCGTGAGCCTGCTCACGGCCGCGTCGCTCGGGCTGGCGATGGCCCTGGCCGAGGGGCCCGAGGAGCCGGCCGCGGCGGTGACGGCCTTCTCGGTCTCAGGCTACATGCAGGCCGATGCCGTGGCCTGGAGCCAGCGCTCGGTCGACGAGCTCGATCCCTCCACCGGCGCTCCGCTCAACCAGAACCGTTTCCTCATCCGCCGCGCCCGCGTGCACGGAGACGTCTCGCAGGGCCCCTTCTCGGCGGTGGCGGAGATCGACGGCAACACCATCGCCGGACCCTCGGTCAGGCTGATCGAAGCCCGGGTCTCGGCGCGCTGGCCCGCCGACGGGCCGGCGCTCGCCGTGCTCTCCGCGGGGCTCCAGCGAATCCCCTTCGGTTACGAGGTCCGCCTCCACGCCCGCGACCGGTTCTTCCTGGAGGGGAGCCAGGTGGCCCGGGCGCTCTTCCCGGGAGACTACGACCTCGGGATCGAGATCCAGGGCGCCTGGCGCTTCCTGCGCTGCCAGGTCGCGGTGATGAACGGCGAGCCCACCAGCGAGCGCACCCTGCCCGCCGCTGACCCGAACGCAGCCAAGGATGTCGTGGGGCGGGTAGCGGCGGTGGGTACCATCGGCCCGGTCGGCCTGGAGGTCGGCGTGTCCGGCCTGGAGGGCGCGGGGTTCCATCCGGGGACGCCCTCAACCAAGGACACCGTGGTCTGGCGCGACGTGAACGAGGACGGCGTGGCGCAACTCAGCGAGTTGCAGGTCGTCGCGGGGTCGCCGGCGACGCCCTCGGAGAGCTTCCGCCGCTTCGCCCTCGGAGGCGACCTCCAGCTCTCCGTGCCCGTGCCGGCCCTCGGACGCCTCGAACTGGGGGCCGAGGTCATCTGGGCCAGCAACCTCGACCGCGGGCTGTTCGTCGCCGACCCGGTGGCGCGATCGCGGGCCGTGAGGGAGCTGGGCTTCTCGGCCGGCGCCGTGCAGCGGCTCCCGGCCGGTTTCGCGATCGGCGCGCGCTTCGACCGCTACGTCCCCGACGCGGACGCCCGCGACCTCCAGGGCGCGCGGCTGGTGCCGTTCGACTCCAGCCTGAGCACCTGGGCGCTGGCGGCCTCGTGGAGTTGGCGACGCACCGCGCGGGTGGTGCTGGAGCTGGATCTCAACGACAACGCGCTGGGCCGCGGCGCGGACGGCGCCCCGGCGCGGCTGGCAAGCGATTCGCTGACGGCGCGCGCCGAGGTCGCGTTTTGAGGCGCGCGGCGGCAGCGGTCCTGCTGTTCGCCGGCTGCGGCGGCGCCTCCACCAACCCGGGGCTGGAGGCGGCGTTCCGGGTGGAGGGCGCGCAGTACGTCCCCGCCCCGATGGACGGCGAATCGGGCGGTCCCCGCGCGGCGACGCTCTACACCAGCCGTAGCCAGGTCCTGGCAGGGACGAGGGCGCTGGTGGTGAGCGGCGCGCTCGAGCCCGCCGCCAACGGTGTCCTGCTGGGCCTGGACGGCGACCGCGGGCACTGGGTGTTGCCGGCCGGGCTGCCCGATCCGGCGGTGCCCGATCTGCTCACCTTCGCCGCGCACGCGAACGTCTCTCCACTGGCGGAGGTCCGCACCTGGACGCTGCGCGTGCGCGCGGTGGACGCGGCCGGGCGCGCGGGTCCCGCGCTGGACTCGGAGCTGAACGTCTTCCCCGCGGCCGCCGTGGACGGCGCGCTGGTGTTCTCGCTCTCCTGGAACGCCGACGCCGATCTGGACCTCCACGTCGTGGACCCGGCGGGCAACGAGGTGTGGACGCGGAACATCAACACCTGGCAACCGCCTCCACCCGGGGCGCCTCCGCCGCCTCCGGACGCGTGGCTCGCGGGCGGCCTGCTGGACTTCGATTCGAATGCGGGGTGCGTCATCGACGGACGGCGGCGCGAGAACGTGATCTGGGCGTCGGCGCCACCGAGCGGTCACTATCGCGCCCGGGTCGATACCCCATCCCTCTGCGGCGCGCCCGCCGCGAGCTGGACGGTCGAAGTGCGCCTGCAGGGCGAGCTGCTCGCGCGTGCCCAGGGGGAGAGCACGGCGACCTCGGCGCTGCCGCCGCACGAGTGGGGGGCCGGCGTGCTCGCGCTGGAGATCGACGTCCCGTGACGTGGCTCCCGCTGGTCCTGGTGGGCTCCTGGGTGGTCGCCCAGGAGCCGGATGGTGGCACGACCGTCGTTCGGGCTGACCGGGTGGCCGCGCCCGGGTCGATGGTCCTCCGCCTGAACGAGCTGCAGGACATCCCCGGCAACCAGGGCGACGCGCTCGCCGGCCTGCAGAGCGTCCCCGGGATGGCGCGCGCTTCTCCCGGGAAGGGCGACCTCGCCGTGTGGGGGACGTCCGGCGACGACACGCGGGTGTTCCTCGACGGGATCGAGGTCCCTTCCCTCTACCACCTCGGCGGTTTCCGCTCGCTGGTGGTGCCCTCGTTCGTGGCGCGGGCCGAGGTCGTCCCCGCCGCGTACGGGGCCCGGTGGTCGCGGGCGCTGGGGGGCGTGGCACTCCTGAACACCGCCCCGGTCCCGGACGGGCTCCACGGCGAGGCCGCCACGAACGGCGCCGACGCCTGGGGCGTCCTGGGCCTCGGTGCCGGGCGCTGGGGCGCGCGCGTGGCGGGGCACGCGTCGTGGATGGACGCGGTAGTGACGCCCCTCCTCGCGCCCGCGGTGCGCGAACGCTTTCCATTCCCCCGGAGCTGGGACGCGCAGGCCAAGGTCGCGGTGCCCGTGGGCGAGCGCGACCAGGTGGAGGTGGTGGCGCTGGCGGCTGGAGACGACCTGCGCCAGGTGCTGGGGGAGGCGGACCCGGCGCTCGCCCGCGCTTCCGTCGAGCACCGCGACTCCTTCCGGGTGGGCCTCACCTGGAGCGGCTCCAGCGCGGCTGACCGCACCAGTTGGCAGGTGACGCCGTTCGCCGGCCGCGACGCGAGGCGGCTGGAGCGCACCGCGGCCGGCGCTTCGGGCGGACTCGGGAGCAGGAGTTGGCAGGCGGGCCTCCGGGCGACGTTCGGCGCCACCCTGGCGCCGGCGGCCGGACTCACGCTGGGTGTGGACGAGCAACAGGGCGACCGCCAGCGCCAACCGGCGTATCTGGCGCCTTCAGCCGGGCTCACGCTGGGCGTGGACGCGCTCGCCTCCGACACATCGGCCGAGCGGCGGGGTGGGCTCGGATTCCCGCCGCGCGAAGGCGACGCTTCGGTGTTCGGCCAGGCGCCGCCCGACGAGCTCGCGTTCGACGCCTGGCGCGTGCGCGCCGCCGACGTCGGCCTCTTCGGCGAGGTGGACGCGCGCCTGGGTCCGGTCGAGCTCACCGCGGGCGCTCGGCTCGCTGCGGTCGCAGTCGAGGTCAGCTCGGTGCTCCCGCCCATCGCAGGGGCACCGCCCCTGGGCGGGATGGAGCTGGATTGGATTCCGGAACCGCGCGCCGCCGCGGTCTGGAGCCTGGGCCCGCGGGTGGCGCTGCGCGCGGCGGCGGGCTCGGTCCACCAGGGCCCAGACCCGATGGACCTGAGCGCGGTGTTCGGCGCGCCGCGCCTGGGGCCGGAACGTGCCTGGCACGCCTCCGCGGGCGTCCTGTGGCGCGCGAGCGACGCGCTGTCGCTCGAGGGCACCGGCTACTACCGCTCGCTGTGGGCGCTGGTCGTGCGCAGCCCCGCGGCGACACCGCGCCTGGCGCAGGCGCTGGTGCAGGACGGTGAAGGCCGCGCATCCGGCGCACAGGTGGTGCTTCGCCAGCGGCCCTGGCGCGGGCTCTCGGGGTTCGCGGCCTACGCGTTCGGGCGCAGCGACCGGCTCGACGCGCCGGGTGGCGCGTGGCACCCGGCCGATGACGACCAGACCCACGCGCTGACCCTGGCCGCGTCCTGGCAAGCGGGTTCGTTCCGGGCGGGCACCCGGTTGCGCTGGGCGACCGGGGCGGTCCGCACTCCGGTCGTGGGGGCGATCTGGAACGCCCGGCGCGACCTCTACGAGCCCGTCTTCGGACCGCTCGCCGGCGCGCGGCTGCCTCCGTTCTTCCAGCTCGACGTCGAGGCCGGGTACGGCTTCGTCCTGGGCGCCGCGCGGCTCTCGCTGGTGCTGGAGGTGCTCAACGTCACCAACCACGCCAACGCGGAGGAGGCCGTGTACAGCTTCGACTACGCGCGGCAGGACGCGCTGCGGGGAGTGCCCTTCCTGCCGACCCTCTCCGCGCGGGTGGCGCTGTGAGGCGGGCGGCCGTCCTGCTGCTCCTGGCGGCCGGGTGCGTCCCCCGGTTCGACGACGATCCAGCGCTGCTGCAAGGGCCCAGGCTGATCGCGGTGGTGGTCCAACCGCCCGAGGCGGCACCGGGTCAGCCGGTGATGCTGCGGGCAGTGGCGGCCGGGCCGGAGGGGCTCATCCCGGCGCCGGCGGTCCGCTGGAGCGTCTGCACTGCGCCGACGCCGCCGGTCGAGACGGGCTCCATCTCGCCGGCTTGCCTGGGGGATCTCCCAGCGGCTGGACCTGACGGGGAGACGCTCTCGCTCTCACTGCCTTTGGACGGGTGCGCGCGCTTCGGCCCGGACACGCCACCGGGCGACTTCCGCCCGAGGGACCCGGATGGTACGGGCGGCTTCTACCAGCCCGTGCGCGCTGACTGGTCCGGCCAGACCGCGTTCGCCTTCGTGCGCCTGGCCTGCGGCGCCGGCCGCGTGGCGGTCGACGTGGCGCTCGAATTCCGCGCCCGGTACATCGAGAACCAGGCCCCCCGGCCGGCCGACCTCACCGTGGGACCCGAGGCGCTCACGGTCCACTGGCCTCCAGGCACGCGCGAGGCGTACGCGCGCGTGGACCCGGTCTCCGGGAGCGTGGTGGAGGACGTGGAGTCGCTCACCGTCTCCTGGTTCGTCACCGCCGGCGAGGTGGCCTCGGCGCGGACCACCGGGGACGACGGGAGCGCGCAGGTCCGGTGGCTGGCCCCGCCCGGCCCGGCGTCCGTGTTCGCCGTGGTGCGCGACAGCCGTGGCGGGTCGGCCGTGCTCGCCGGTCCGTGAGCGTCACGGCGTGCCGGCGTCGCATTCCACCGCGCCGCCTACCACCCAGCGCGCGATCGTGAGGCGCTCCTCGTCGCCCGGCAGGGCGACGGCGTTGGCGGGCGGCATGCTCCGCGTGTCCCAGGTGCGGAACTTGATCCGGTCCGCCAGGTCGAACGCGCCCGGCACCGGCCCGCCGTCGGCCGCGTAGAAGTCCAGGCGGAGGTTCCCCTGCAGGTTCAGCGCGCCGTGGCAACTCACGCAGTACGCGTCGAAGAGCGGCTTCGCGTCCTGGCAGAAGGTCCCTCCCCCTCCGTCGATGGCGTCGCTCGCCGAGCTCACGATGGGACCGGGGACGTACTCGCAGCTCCGGCCCGGGAGCGTCCGCAGCGGCACACAGGTCAAGGGCGGCGGACAGTCCGAGGCATGCACGCAGGATTGCCCCTCCTGGTCTGGCACCTGGATCAGGCACGCAGTCACCGCCAGCGCCGCAGCCCCGATGGCGAGCGCGAACCTACCCGCCATCGCTTCCTCCGTCGCAGGATGGGGCGCCCACGTCCACCCACTGGGCGATGATCAGCCGCTCCGCCTCCGTCGGGAACAGGTCCGCGGTGATGGGCGGCATGGTGCGGTAGACGAAGACCTCGTTGCGGATCACTGGCGCCATCAGGCGCGCCCCGAGGAACCCGGCGTCCGCCTCGTAGAGGTCCACCCGGAAGCGGATCACCCCCAACTGCTGGTCCGGGCCGTGGCACTCCACGCAGTACGTGTCGAGGACCGGCCAGGCGTCGTGGCAGTAGTCACGATACGGGCCATGCGGGGGCATCGAGGCGTCGGGCCGCGGAGGTGGATAGGCCGCCTGGCAGATCGCCTCCCCGGAGGGCGTGTCCACGCAGGTGTAGAAGAACGGGCAGCTCCGGCCAGGCCCGCAGGCCACCGGGGTGAAGGGCTGCTCCTCGATGAAGCAGCCGGCGCCCGCGGCGGCCAGGGCGCCCAGGACGATCGCGGCGATGGAGGCGCGCGGGGTCACGCGGAGGCTCAGAAGCGGAAGGCGAGCGAGGCGGCGTCCGCCGCCGGCCGCGGCAGGAATTCCAGGACCAGCGCGTAGAGCGCCGTGGCGCCCGCCAGCGCGAAGCAGAAGTTGGCGGTCGCGGCGTGGTCGCGCGCCTGGACCAGCGTCGCGCTGCTCTCGCGGGCGGAGGTGAGCGTCCCGGCGCGGATCGCCTCCGACCGGGCGATGAATCCGAACGCGGCGCCGGTGAGCGCCAACCCACCGCTCGTCACGTAACCAAGTCGATGGACCGGGAACGAATCGGAGGTCGCCGGGCTCGCGTCGACCGCGACCATGTCGCCCGCCAGCGGTTGGCGGGAGCCCGGATCGACCGGGGGCGGCTCGGCTGCCTCGTTCGCGCGGGGGTCGCCGGCGCTCGGAGCGCCTGGAGGCGAGCGACCGGTCGGCGCATCGTCCGTTCGCACCTCGCCGGTGCGTTGATCATCGGGGGGCGGGGCGACCGGACGCGTTTCACTGGCGGCCCCGGTGCCGGCGGGACCTGGATCGGCCGGAGGCGCGTCACCGGCTGGCTCATCGCGGTCGCTCAGCTTGCCCGTACGCTGTTGGCCGGCCGAAGGGCTTGCGGCGCCGGACGGCGGCGCCTCCTCCCCCGCGGGCGCGACCAGCGCGAACAGCATCGCCGCCGCGGCGGCCAGCGCGCTCATGGAGCGAGCGTTCCTCATCTCGCGCTCCACTCTAGTGCATCGCCCACGGCGTGGCGCCGCCCCATGCGAAGAGCGGCCAAGCGCCGTAGCGAACGGATCGGCCGCTGTGGCTGGCGATTGCCGCGAGCGCTCGGTATATGGGGCGCCGTGAAGCTGACCGTGAACGGCGAAGCGCGCGAGGTGCCCGACGGGTCGACCGTGGCGCAACTCCTCGCCGCGCTGGACGTGACGGTGGGCCGGGTCGCGGTGGAGGTGAACACCTCCGTGGTCCGCCGCGCCCAGCACGAACAGCACCGGCTCGCCGAGGGCGACCAGGTGGAGATCGTCACCTTCGTCGGCGGAGGAGTCTGAAGGAGATCATGAGCGCGCCCAGCGTGGACACCCCATTCACCATCGCCGGCCGGACGTTCGGCTCGCGGCTGATCATCGGCACCGGCAAGTACCCCAGCTTCGAGGTGATGAAGCGTTGCCACGAAGCGTCCGGCGCGGAGATGGTCACCGTGGCCGTCCGCCGCCTGGACCTCTCCGCCAAGGGCGAGGCGTCGATGATGCACTGGATCGACGCGGAGCGGATGAAGCTGCTCCCCAACACCGCCGGCTGCTACACCGCCGAGGACGCCGTCCGCACCTGCCACCTGGCCGAGGAGCTGGGAATGAGCAAGTGGGTGAAGCTGGAGGTGCTGGGCGACGAGAAGACGCTCTTCCCGGACGTGGAGGAGACGCTCAAGGCCGCCAAGGTGCTGGTGAAGGAGGGGTTCACCGTCCTCCCCTACACGACGGACGACGTCATCACCGCGCGCAAGCTGCAGGACATCGGGTGCGCGGCGGTGATGCCGCTGGCCGCGCCCATCGGCTCCGGGCTGGGGATCCGCAACCCGCACAACCTCCGGCTCATCCGGGAGATCGCCCGGGTGCCGGTGATCGTGGACGCCGGCGTGGGCACCGCGTCGGACGCGGCGATCGCCATGGAGCTGGGGTCCGACGGGGTGCTGATGAACACCGCCATCGCGCTCGCGCGCGACCCGGTGCGGATGGCCCGGTCGATGAGGCTCGCGGTGGAGGCCGGGCGCGAGTCGTTCCTCGCCGGCCGGATCCCGAGGAAGGCGTACGCGTCCGCGTCGAGCCCGATCGACGGGCTGATCGAGTAGCCGTTGGCGGTGCCGCTGCCGCGTCTGATCGTCATCACGGACTGGGCACTCGGGCGAGAGCGGGTGCTGGCGGTGGTTGACGCCGCGCTGTCGGTCTCCGCCGAGGTGGCGGTTCAGCACCGGCACCCGGACGCCACCGGGCGCGCGTTCCTGGAAGAGGCGCGGGCCCTGCGCGCGGTGGTCAGCCGCCATCCCGGCCGCCGGCTGTTCGTGAACGGGCGGCTAGACGTGGCGTTGCTGGTGGACGCGGACCTGCACCTCCCGGCGTCCGCGCCGCTCGCGGCCGAGGTCCGCCCATTCCTGCCAGTGGGGCGGCTGGTGAGCGCGGCGGTCCACTCGGAGGAGGAGGCGCGCGCGGCGGCGGGGGCAGACCTCGCCCTGATCAGCCCGGTGTTTCCGCCCGGCTCCAAGCCGGAAGACGCGCGAGTACCGCTGGGTCCGGGTGGATTCGAGGCGCTGCGCGCCGTGCTCCCCTGTCCCGCGTTCGCCCTTGGGGGCGTCACCGCGGAGAACGCTGGGCGGCTCTCCGGCGCAGCCGGCGCCGCGGCGATCGGCGCGGTCATGCGCGCGAGCGATCCGTCACGCGCGGTCGCAGCGCTGCTGGCTGCCTTATGCTCGGCGCCCGGATGAGCGACGCGGGAGAGGGACAGGCGGCGCTGGACCTGCGACCGCTCGAGATGGGCGAGTTGGTGGACCGGACGGCCGGCCTGTGGCGGCGCCACGTCGGACCGTTCTTCCGGCTCTACCTCGGGTTCGCGCTGGTGCAGTACGCGCTCGCGAAGGGCTTCGTCCTCGGCATGGCGCGCTGGGCGCCGCTGTTCCTCGGGGGCCAGGCGCTGGCGACGGCGATGTCGACGGACCCGGAAGCGGTGCTGCGACAGGTCCCGGCCTGGCTGGAGCTCTTCGGCGCCTTCTTCGTCATCTACTCCTGGGTGAACTGGTTCTCGTGGGTGGTGATGTCGGACTTCGCGGTGGGCGCCTGGCTGGGACGCGCGGTGTCGGTCGCGGGGAGCCTGCGCCGCGCCCTCCGCCGCTCGGGTGCCGCCACCCTGGCGTTCGGGATCGCCGCGCTGTACCTCGTGGCGGCGTTGATCGTGTGCATGCTGCCGGGCGCGGGGCTGTTCGGGCTGGCCATCGCCGCCGACGCCGGCCCCCTCGCGACGGCCATCCTGCTCGCCCTGGGTGGAGTGCTGGTGTTGCTGGGGATGGTGGCGGCGTTGCTCTGGTACGTGCTGCGGTTCTTGTTCACCTGCCAGGTGCTCGCGCTCGAGGAGCTCGGCGGGCTGGGGGCGATCCGGCGCTCGGGGCGGTTGATCTCCGGGCGCGTGGGGCGCGGCTTCCTGGGATGGGTGAAGGTCCGCGCCACCGTGCTGGTGACGGTGGTGGCGCTGCTGGTGTTCACGGTGACGTTCGTCTCCGGGCTGCCCGCGCTGGTGATCCAATCGGTGTACGGGAACCTCCTGGACCCGGCCCACGCCACGCCCAGCGCCGTGCCGCAGTCGCTGCTGGTCCCGGCGGAGCTGGTGCAGGTGGTGGTGCAGGCGGTGTTCGCGCCGTTCTACATCGCGTTTGCCGGGCTGTTCTACGCGGACATGCGGGTCCGGCGAGAGGGACTGGACCTGGAGCTCGCGCTGGAGCGGGAGGGCGCATGAGATTCCGTGACGTCCGTCAAGCGGTTTCATGCAGTGCCCTCCAGCGGGCGGGAGATGAAGGGCTTCCGGTTCTTGGCGACGCTGTAGATGGCGGTGATGAGCTTCCGCATCGAGGCGAGCAAGGCCACCTT
>DATBSS010000303.1:0-1837 GCA_036559665.1 Myxococcaceae bacterium | reverse complement strand
TGCAGGCGACGTCAGGCGAGAGGGCCTCGTCGTCGTCGGCGAGGGCGGGGAGCGAGAGGAGGGCGGACAGCACGGTGAGCGCGGTGCGGGCGGCGGGGGCGGGCCTCATCGCCCGGAAGGGTACCAGCCCGCCGCGCGCGCGGGCACCTGGCCGGGCGCGGGGGCCGATCCCAACATGTGCGGCGGAGGCCAAGGAGGCTCCCAGCCATGGCGAGGCCCATCTGGTCCGGGTCGATCAGCTTCGGCCTGGTCAACGTCCCGGTGAAGCTGATGACCGCCGTCCGCCACCAGGAGGTGCATTTCAACCTCCTGCACAAGAAGGACGGCGCGCGCATCAAGATGAAGCGCTTCTGCGCCGCGGAGGACGTGGAGGTGGCGTACGAGGACACCGACAAGGGCTACGAGGTGTCGCCCGGGCGCTACGTGTCGCTGGACCGCAAGGAGCTGGAGAAGCTGGACCCCAAGGCCACCCGCTCCATCGAGATCACCGACTTCGTCGAGCTGTCGGAGATCGACCCCATCTTCTACGAGAGCACGTACCACCTGGTGCCGGACCGCGGCGCGGACAAGGCCTACGGGTTGCTCCTGCGCGCCATGGCCCAGGAGGAGAAGGTCGGCATCGCGCGGATGGTGATGCGGACCAAGCAGTACCTGTGCGCGGTGCGGCCGATGGAGCGCGGGCTGGTGCTCTCCACCATGCTCTACGCCGACGAGATCGTCCCCGAGGAGGAGGTGGAGGGACTCCCGGAGAAGGAGCCGAAGGCCGCCGGGCAGGAGCTGGCCATGGCGCGGCAGCTGATCGGCTCGCTGAGCGCGAAGTTCGAGCCGGAGAAGTACCGGGACGAGTACCGGGAGAAGGTGGAGGCGCTGATCGAGGCCAAGGCGAAGGGCGAGGAGATCCGCTTCGCGCCCGCCGAGCGCCCGGCCAGGGTCGCCAACCTCATGGACGCGCTCCGCAAGAGCCTGGAGCAGTCGCGCCAGGCCCAGGGCGGAGGCAAGACCGTGGCCCTGCGGCGGGCGGCGGCGCACGAGCGGAAACGGAGGAAGGCGCGGTAAGAGTCGGGGCCGATGCCACGGGTCGACATCGAGGGGCGGCAACTCAAGCTGTCCAACCTGGACAAGGTGCTCTACCCGGCGGCCGGGTTCACCAAGGCCCACGTCATCGACTACTACGCGCGCATCGGCCGGTGGATGGTGCCGCACCTGCGCGACCGGCCGCTCACCTTCAAGCGATACCCGGACGGCGTGGAGGCGGAGTCCTTCTTCGAGAAGAACGCGCCCTCGCACCGGCCGGAGTGGGTGAGGACCGCGCGCGTGGAGTATTCGTCCTCCGCCGTCGACTTCACGCTGGCCAACGACCTCCCCACGCTGGTCTGGGCCGCGAACCTGGCGGCGCTGGAGCTGCACCCGTCGCTCTCGCTGGCGCCGAGGATGGAGCAGCCGACGATGGTGGTGTTCGACCTCGACCCGGGCGCGCCGGCCGGGCTCCTGGAGTGCTGCCGGGTGGCGGTGGTGCTGCGCGGCATGTTCGAGGCGCTCAAGCTCCGCTCGTTCGCCAAGACGTCCGGCGGCAAGGGCATGCAGGTCTACGTGCCGCTCAACGAGGAGGGCGTCACCTACGAGGACACCAAGGGGTTCTCGCGGCAGGTGGCCCAGCTCCTGGAGCAGCAGCTCCCGGACCTGGTGGTCTCCAACATGAAGAAGGAGCTGCGGGTGGGGAAGGTGCTGGTGGACTGGAGCCAGAACGACGAGAAGAAGACCACCGTGGCGGTGTACTCGCTGCGCGCCCGCGAACGCCCCACCGCCTCCGCGCCGGTCACCTGGGACGAGGTCTCCG
>DATBSS010000302.1:0-9040 GCA_036559665.1 Myxococcaceae bacterium | reverse complement strand
CTGGCGGTGGAGTTGAGCTACCGCTGGAAGGCGGGCGACGTCCACCGCTTCACCTATGAGGACGACACCGCCGTCCAGATGGACATGTCCGGGATGCCGGGCATGGGCGCCATGGGTGGGATGATGGGGATGTCCGCGCCGGGGATGTCCGCGGATAGCGGCGGGATGAAGGTCCGCGCCAAGGTGCTGACCACCTTCTCGGAGAAGGTGATGTCCGTGCGGCCGGACGGGACCGCGGACATCCAGCTCACGGTGGAGCGCATGGAGATCTCGGCCGGTGGGGCGAAGACGGCCGTGCTCTCCCAGATTCCGCCCGCCGCCCGGGTGGTGCGGGCGGAGGTGGACCGCAAGGGCCACGCCCGTTTCTACGACATGGTCACCGTCTACGTGCAGGACGAACAGATGTACGTGGGCGTCCACAAGGTCTCCGCTAGCCCGCTTCGATCACGGGGTAGGAGGGATCACCGCGCGGTGACCGACCG
Organism: Myxococcaceae bacterium; assembly: GCA_036559665.1. Taxonomy (GTDB): domain Bacteria; phylum Myxococcota; class Myxococcia; order Myxococcales; family Myxococcaceae; genus DASRBA01. The sequence continues at coordinate 8,558 of DATBSS010000302.1, read as the reverse complement.
ATAACTGAAGAGTTCTCTAGGCTTTTCAGACACCGGAAGGAGCCGCGCGGTGAAGACAGACTGTACCTCGAAGCAGATCCAGTTCGGCGATGTTGGCGGGCGGAAGCTGGTCGCTACCTTCGACGCAGAGCACATCACCTCGGATGGAGGGCTGACCTTCCTCTACAAGGTTGACCGGCAGTTCGGAGTCCTCAAGCAGTTCGCTCGCTGCTTCCGCGACTACCGCGCCCCGGAGCTGATCCACCACCCTGTCGAGCAGCTCCTCCGCCAGCGCGTCTTCGCCATCGCCTGCGGGCACGAGGACCTGAATGACCACGCCGCGCTGCGCTCGGACCCGCTCCTGGCGGCGGTCGTCGGGAAGGCCGAGCCCACCGAGCTTCTGGCCAGCCCCAGCACGCTCAACCGGCTTGAGCTGACGCCGGAGGACGCCACCCCCGAGGCGCGCTACCGCAAGGTGGTCTACCAGGGCGAGGAGATCGCCGACCTCTTCGTGGACCTCTTCCTCGACGCGCACAAGAGGCCTCCTGCCGAGTTGGTGCTGGACCTGGACGCGACGGACGACCCCATCCATGGGACGCAGGAGGGCCGCTTCTTCCACGGCTACTACGGCAACTACTGCTACCTGCCGCTCTACATCTTCGCTGGGGACTACCTCCTCTGCGCCAAGCTGCGCACGTCCGACAAGGACGGTGCCGCGGGCTCGGTGGAGGAGGTGCAGCGCATCGTCGCTCGCATCCGCGCCCGCTGGCCCAAGACGAAGCTCATCGTCCGGGCGGACTCGGGCTTCGCGCGGGACGAGCTGATGACGTGGTGCGAGGAGAACAAGGTCCACTACGTGCTCGGCCTCGCCCGCAATTCCCGCCTGGAGGAGATGATTTCCTGCGCGCTGGCTGACGTGAAGGCGATGGCGGAGCGCACCGGGGAGGCGGCGCGGCTGTTCCGGGAGCTGAGGTACCAGACGCTGGGCTCCTGGGCACGAGAGCGGAGGGTGGTGGCGAAGGCGGAGCACCTCGGGGACAAGTCCAACCCGCGCTTCGTGGTGACCTCCTTCTCTCCGCTGGAGTGGGAGGCGAAGGCGCTCTACGAGAAGTTGTACTGCGCCCGCGGCGACATGGAGAACCGCATCAAGGAGCAGCAACTCGGCTTGTTCGCCGACCGGACCAGCGCTCACACCATGCGCGCCAACCAGTTGCGGCTCTGGTTCTCCTCCTTCGCCTACGTGCTACTCAACCTGCTCCGCCACTTCGGCCTCCGAGGCACCGAGTTGGAGCGGGCACAGGCAGGCACCATCCGGACCAAGCTGCTGAAGGTGGGTGCCCTGGTGCGGGTCAGCGTCCGGCGACTCGTGCTCTCCCTGAGCGCGGCCTCGCCCGTGCGCGAGCTCTACGCTCGCATCGTCGCGCAGCTCGCGGCGGGCGACTCCGCGCCCGCCTGAGTAACACCCGTTCTTTGACACCTCCGAAAAGCCTCATCCGCGGCGGCGGCTACGACAGGTGTCGCCTGGATCACCCATACCTGGGCTCACGGTGCTTGCGGCGCGCCAACCGAACGGCCCCGGTCGGCGCCCGGGCCGCCATCACCCTCTTCGTGACGTAAGCGGGCTAGCGGTCATCACCCGAGCCGCTTCCGACGTTGATCTCCCCGGGGGAGCCTTCGCCTACGGGCGGGTGGGCGGCTGAGCTTCCGGCCGTCACGTAGACCTTCTGGCCCGCCGAGAGCGCGAGCGATCCCAGGCCGTGCCTCCCCCTCCCGAGCTGGCCGCTGTTGGTTCGGCCATTGGTGAACGGGGAGATTGGAATGTAGTGGCCGTTGGAATCCTTCCTCCAGTAATAGAGCGTCTGGCCCGCCGCCACGTAGGCCGTCACTTCTTGGCCGCGCGTTTTCGATATCCCCCCAGGCCAGAAAGACAGATCTTCGGCGATCACGAAATCGACGTTGTCCTGGAGCGCGAGGCTCCAGTCCTTGTTGTCTGGATTGCTCTGGACCTGCACGTAGCCGGCATCGCCCAGTGGGACCATGAAATACCCGTTAAACCCGGGATCTTTGCTCGCGAGCTGCACCGTGTCGCCGGCCATGACGCGCGTGCCGGGCTGGCCACCCGTGATACACCATGTATGCGCGGCGCCGGGAGAATCTCCACTCTCGTACCAGCAGTCGGCGCTGGAGGGGGACCGCAGGTAGGAATCGGCGCCCCCGATGGAAGCCAGGATGTACAGCTCATCGCCGTAATGGATGATCCCATCACCGCTCTTCTTCACGAGCTTGTGCGGTTTGGGCGGAGAATTGGGGGTGTCGATTCCCGTGTAGGCGTAGTAGCTGCCCGACCACCGGTATGGCGCCGTGAGGTAGTTCCCCCTTCCGCTGTTGCGAAATTTGTAGTGCGCGCCGCTGAAGATCGGCTGGTTCTGCAGAGTCTGCTTCCCGTGCATGGCTTCCCTCCCTCGTGGGGTTGGTGACTACCCCAGCACAGAGCGTGCCGGATCCGGGTGACGCGTCAATCCTGGCCCGGCGGCTCGGACGGAATTGCGCTATTCCAGGCAGCGGAATGAAGAGGGAGCCTCTCGCGGACGCCTCCACCGCCGGCCCGCCCCGGCTGGAATCAGGGTCGCCGGAGGCGTCGCTGGGCCCGGTCCTGACGGTGGTCTCCCACCCGGTGGCTTCGCGCGTGGGTGAGCGGGCCCCGCTCCGCGCGCTGGCGGCAGGGCAGGAGGTCCGTCTCTCGCGCCGGGCGCCGGACTTCGGGCCGCCCGGCAGCGCGCTCGGCACGGTGCTGCTGGATCCGTTCCTGAGCCGGACTCCCATCGTCTTCAGCCGCAGGCCGGACGGCGGGGTGCGCCTGGTGGTCCCGGAGGGGAGCACGCCGGTGGTCGCGGACGAACCGGTGCGCGGCGCGCTGGAGGTCGATCCCGCGGCGCTGGCGCGCGGCGTGCCGCTGGAGCTGGCCAACCGCGTCGTGCTGCTGCTGCACCTGGCGCCGTTCGACCTTCCCCCGCAACGCGACGCCCTGGGCATGGTGGGCGCGAGCGCCGCCATGCAGCGCGTGCGCGAGCAGATCCTCCAGATCGCCGACCTGGACGTGATGGCGCTCGTCCGCGGGGAGACGGGAACGGGCAAGGAGCTGGTGGCCCAGGCGATCCACCACCATAGCCGGCGCCGGGACGGGCCCTTCGTCAGCGTCAACCTGGGCACCATCCCGCGCGACCTGGCGACCACCGAGCTCTTCGGCGCGCGCAAGGGGGCCTTCACCGGAGCGCTGGCCGACCGCGACGGCTTCTTCGCGGCGGCCCAGCGCGGGACGCTCTTCCTGGACGAGGTGGGCGAGGCGGCCGCGGAGGTGCAGGTGATGCTCCTGCGGGTCCTGGAGACGGGCGAGATGTACCCGGTGGGCGCGCGGACCCCCGTCTCGACGGACGTCCGGCTCATCGCCGCCACCGACGCGGACCTCGAGAAGCGGATCGCCGACGGCAGCTTCAAGGCTCCCCTGCTCCACCGCCTGGCCGGCTACGAGATCCGCCTGCCTCCCCTCCGCGAACGGCGCGAGGACATCGGCCTGCTGTTCCACCACTTCGCCCGCCGGGAGCTGGAGGCCATCGGCGAAGCCTCGAAGCTCTCCCCGGCCGATCCGCACGCCGAGCCGTGGTTACCGGCCTCGCTGGCCGCGGTCCTTTTGCGCCACCCGTGGCCAGGCAACATCCGCCAGCTCCGGAACCTGGCGCGCCAGCTCGTCATCGGCAGCCGCGGCCACCCTCGCCTCCAGGTCGACCCGCGGCTCCACGAGGAGCTGTCCGCCGCCGCCGGTGGCCCCAGGCCGGCCGCACCCGCGCCGGAGCCACGCGAGAAGCCCGCGGCCCGCCGCAAGCCCTCCGGCATCGACGCGGAGGAGCTCCGGGCGGCGCTCCGGGAGAGCGAGTGGGACCTCCAGGCCGCCGCCGACCGGCTGGGGATCAGCCGCCCCTCCATGTACACGTTGCTCCAGAAGAACCCGGCCATCCGCACCACCGGAGACCTGAGCCCCGAGGAGATCGCTCAGTGCTTCCGGGACTGTGGCGGCGACTTGGCCTCCATGGCCCGGCGCCTGGAGGTGTCCAAGCGGGCGCTGGGGCAGCGCGTGAAGGGGCTGGGGTTGTTGACGCGTCGAAAGTCCACTTGACGGATATCTCATCGCGTCAAGGGACACCCGGCGGAGGCGCACCCCGGCCATCCCTCCACGGACGCAGGTGCCCGCGGGTCGTTGGCGTCCGCCTTGCTTTGGGCGGGTGGGTCGGGAGGCAAGCTGGCCGACCGGCTGTCGCGAAACCCAACCCAGCACACCCGGAGCAAGAGCCATGTTCAAAGCGCAGATCGATGCCCTCACCCCCGAGACGGTCACCTTCGCGGGCGCCAGGACCGCCACGACCCCCGCCGCCGCCCGGCGAGGAGCCCCGAGCAACGAGGAGCTGATCCGGCAGATGCAGAGCTACTACGGGACCAACCAGGAGGTCATCGATACCCTGTCGCGCACGGTCCAGAAGGTGCCGCCGGGCCTCGTCCAGCAGCTGAACGATCGCAGGTGGACCGACGGCGACAAGAAGCCCCTGCCGCTCACGGACCAGGCCAAGAAGGTCACGGCGGAGATCAAGGCCGGCATCTTCGACCCGGTGATCTCCAAGCTCAACGCGGACCACCTGTTCACGACGATGGGCGTCGGCGTCGGCATCGATGCGCAGTTCCTGGTCGGCGGAGCGGGCGGGGTCGGCGCGGCCTGGGACGTGATGCGCCGGGAGGACGTGGGCGGTTACGCCTACGCGATGGTGGAGATGGGCCTGCGCCTGAACCTCTCGGTCAACGTGCAGGGCCTGTTCGTCAACCGGCTCGCCTCGGAGCTCACCCAGGAGGTCCTGGCGATGAAGGTCAGCGCGGGCGCTGGCCTGGGGCTGTCGCTCACGGTGTTCTGGGCGACGCCCGATCTGAAGATCCTCGGGTTCGCGCCCGGCATCGAGATCGGGGCGGGCGTGGGCGCGACCATCGCCTACGGCAAGATCTGGGGTTTCCGCTAGGCGTCGCGGCGAGTGGAGCCCCTTCGTCCCGGCGGCGACGTCGGGGCTCCCTCAGGCGGCCTTCTGGGCACCGCGATCCCCGCGGGTCACGCCGCCCGGTAGTGATCGGCCATCCGGTACCGGCGCGCGTAGGCGGCGAAGGCCAGGGCGGCGGCGAACGCGAAGGTGGCGAAGAAGAACATCTGGAAGGCCGTCACGCCGATGCCGGTGGACGCGATGCTGGAGACCACCGACGGGTTCTTCACGCCCGCGTTCACCAGCAGCACCCAGAGGCTCCCCACGGTGGTGGAGAGCTGGAAGAAGCTCATCAGCACGCCCTTCAGCTTCGCCGGCGCCTGGCTGTACGCGAACTCCAGCCCGGTGGCGGACACCAGCAACTCGCCGAACGTCAACAGCAGGTAGGGGAGCGCCTGCCAGAGGACGGACACCTTCGTGCCGCCGTCGATGGTGAGCTGGATCACGCCGATGGCGATCCACGAGAGCCCCGAGAAGGCGATCCCGGACGCCATCCGGCGCAGCGGCGTCGGCTCGACACCCACGCGGCGGAGCGCGGGGTACAGCACCAGGTTGTTGAACGGGACCAGGATCATCACCAGCAGCGGGTTCAAGGACTGCATCTGCGCGCCGCTCTTGAACCACGACCAGCCGGGCAGCGGCATGGACCGTGACTGGAGGACCCAGGTGGACGCCTTCTGGTCGAAGAGCGACCAGAACGGCGTGATCAGGGCGAAGATGACCAGCACCTTCAGCACCGCGCGCACGCCGTCCACGTCAGCGTCGGGGTGCGTCCCCCGCGCGCGGTCCAGTTGCCAGAGGACCCCCAGGCCGGCGGACGCCAGCGCCACCACCAGGGCCAGGCACAGCGCCGCCACCAGCCCGATCACGGGAGTCAGGGCCAGGGAAGCCACCGCGAGCACGGCCCCCGCGGAGGCCAGCACCAGCCCGGGCCGGCCCTTGCCGTCGGGGTCCGCGAGCAGGGCGGTGCGCGCGACCTGCGTCAGCGAGTGAGGGTCCTTCGGCGACGGCGGCACATTCACGTAGCGCCCGCGGCCTGCCCAGAAGATGACGGTGGCGACGAACATCAGGATGCCCGGGATTCCGAACGCCACCGACGGGCCGAACGAGATCAGGGCGATCGGCATCAGCAGCGAGGCGAAGAACGAGCCGAAGTTGATGATCCAGTAGAAGGCGTCGTACGCCAAGCGGGCCAGGCTCTTGTTCGACTGGTCGAACTGGTCCCCCATGTACGCGGAGACGCAGGGCTTGATGCCGCCCGAGCCCAGGGCGATCAGGAACAGGCCCGTGTAGAAGCCCGGCTTGTAGGTCTCGGAGAACGCCAGGCACGCGTGGCCGGCGCAGTAGACGAGGCTGAGCCAGAAGATGGTGCGGTACTTCCCGAGGAACCGGTCGGCCAGCCAGCCGCCCAGGAGCGGGAAGAAGTACACGCCCATGACGAAGGCATGGAAGACCTCCTTCGCCGCCCCGTCGCGCTCCGTGCCCTCCGGGACGTTGAGCAGCAGCCAGCCGACGAGGAACGGGGTGAGGATGTTCCGCATCCCGTAGAACGAGAAGCGCTCGCACGCCTCGTTGCCGATGATGAAGGGGATCTGCCGCGGCATCCTGGGGGCCACGGCGGGCGGCGATACCTGGGCGGCGGCGCTGAGCGTCGTCATGGGGACTCCTTTACCGCGAGCGCCGTACGCCTCCTAGCTCGACCGGCCCGCCCGCATGAGCAGCGGCCGTGCTCTACTTCCCGCGCGGCACGGTGGGCGGCGGGAGCTGGTTGCGCCCGGTGGGCGTTTTCTGAGGGGGCTGCGTGGGAGGCGAGGGCGTCGATCCGTCGGACGAGGGCGGCGACTGGGGGCGTCCCCGGCCGCCCGGGTCGTTGGGCCGGGTGCGGAACCAGTCCACCAGCTTCGCCAGCGGCTTGGGGAGCTTGCTGCCGCGCCGCCGCTGGTGGGAGTGGCTGAAGCGGCCCAGGTACGCGGGGCGGGCGGAGGCGTCCACGCCGAGCACCCCGTAGAGCGTCACCAGGTCCGCCACCAGGTCGGCGATCCCGGTGGTGTTCACGTCCCACGCCTGGCAGTAGCTGTCCGGCTTGTTGCGGATCATCGCGCGGGCGATCACCAGCATCACCTGCTTGTCGATCAGCTCGCCGTTGCCGTCCAGGTACTGCTTGTAGGTGAAGAACCGGTCCGCGGGCGCCACCTCCGGCTTGTCGCCGTCCTTCTTGGGCGCGCGCAGGTTGGCGATCACCTCGTACTCGTGCTCGATGTACGCCTCCACCACGTTCTGCTCGTCCTCGCGGCTGTACTCGATGAACTTGTGGAAGCTCTCGTGGAGCGACTTGGGGTTCGCGTAGGCCCCGGACACCAGGTAGTAGAACATCGCGCCCAGCGAGTAGATGTCCGCCGGCCGGTCCACGCTCTTGATGACCTTCGCCCGGACGTTGCGCTCGGTCTTCTGGGCCCAGGGCTGGGACAGCGTCAGCTTCATCCGCGTCCGGTCCGCCCCCACGACCATGTACCGTTCGCCCCGGTTGAAGAGGGCGAACGAGTCGTGCCGCCCAATGGGCATGTAGAAGTCCTCGAAGTACTCCACCTCCGGCGAACCGTTCTCCACGTTCACCAGCAGCTCGAGGACGTTGGTCTCCTGCTCGGGGGCCTGGAAGAAGAGGGTGCCGGGCACCTGCTGGAACCCGGTCATGGACAGGTCCTGCGTGGACTCCTTCACCTTGCCCACGTTGAAGTCCGCCAGCCGCACGTCCAGCGTGGCTCCCTGCAGCCTCGAGTCCGGCTGCCGGATCAGCACGTTGGCCGGCTTGATGTCCCGGTGGCACACGCCGCGGTTGACGTGCGCGTACTCCACCGCCGCCGCCACCGGGAGCATGTACTCCAGCACCCGGAACAGCCGCTCGCGGAAGTTGTACGCGAGCAGGTCCTCGCGAGACGCCCGGTTGGTGCGCGCCCCTTTCAGGCGCTCCTCCAGGGACATCTCCATCAGCTCCACGATCATGAAGTCGTTGTCGACCTTGTCGCGGAGCACCACCGGGATGAAGGCGTTGCTGACCCCTTCGCCGGAGGCGTCGAGGTGGATGATGTTGGGGTGCCCCTGGACGCGCTCCAGGAGCTCCTTCTCCATCTGGAAGCGGAGCCCGTCCTCCTCGCTCACGCCCTTCTGGAGCAGCTTGATCGCCACCTTCCGGGAGAAGGCGGTCTTGGACTCCACCCATCGCTCCTCGCCCAGGTACGCCTTGGCGAAGCGCCCCGACCCCAGCTCGACGGGGGCGCCCTGCGCGTCCAGCGCGAACGCGTAGGTCCGCGACCGGGTGACGTGCGATTCGAAGGAGGGCACCTTGAACCCGACCTGGGTGTGCTCCTCCGGCGGGACGGGCGGTGGCTCCTGGTCCAGAACGGGCGGCCCGGGGCGCGAGGTCTTCTCTCCGGACGCGCCCTGGGGAGCCTGCTGCTTTGGCTGCGAGGTCGGCGCCCGCTGAGGCAGGGGGCCGGGCTGATTCGGCAT
>DATBSS010000301.1:0-3612 GCA_036559665.1 Myxococcaceae bacterium | reverse complement strand
GCCGGGACCGGCATCGGCACCTTCAACGACCGCGTCCGCGACGCGGTCCGCGGCGGCAACCCGTTCACGGCCATCACCGACCAGGGGTTCGCGTCCGGTCTGCTCACCGACCCCAACGAGGCCGCGTCGGAGATCGGCGCGCTGTCGCAGAAGAACCGGCTGCTGGCGGCGCAGGACCTGATCCGACTGTCGCTGGCGGGCAACCTCAAGACCTTCAACCTCCGCGACGCCAGCGGCTCGACGAAGTCCGGCGAGCAGCTCTCGTACAACGGCGACCCGGGCGCGGGCTACACGACGCAGCCGCAGGAGAGCATCAACTACGTCTCCGCCCACGACAACATGACGCTGTTCGACGCCATCCAGGTGAAGGCCAAGGCAGAGGACGACCTGGCCACCCGCATCCGCTACAACAACCTGGCGCTGGCGGTCGTGCTGCTCTCGCAAGGCGTCCCGTTCTTCCACGCGGGCGACGAGATCCTGAGGTCCAAGTCCGGCGATACCGACAGCTACAACTCGGGCGACTGGTTCAACCGGATCGACTGGACCCTGCAGACCCACGTCTGGGGCAGCGGGCTGCCGCCGCAGGACAAGAACGGGAGCAACTGGAACACGCTGCGCCCGCTGCTGGGCAAGGCGTCCATCATCCCGGCCAAGGCGGACATGGAATTCGCCATGGGCGTGTTCACGGACTTCCTCAAGATCCGCAAGGCGGAGCCGGGGCTGCGCCTGGCCACCGCGCAGGCCATCCAGGACCAGGTGAAGTTCTACGACACCGGCGCCACCCAGTCGCTGGGCCTGATCGTGGAGAAGATCAGCACCGGGACCGACGGCACGGAGTCGGAGGGCGACCTGGTCGTGCTCTTCAACGGGACCCCGGACGCCAGGTCGTGGCAGGACACCGGGTACACCGGCCTGAACTACCAGCTCCACCCCATCCAGGCCGGCGGCACGGACCCCGTGGTGAAGGAGGCGGCCTTCCGCCCGCTCACCGGGAAGTTCGAGGTCCCGGCCCGGAGCGCGGTGGTGTTCCGCAACATGGGCGGGACGGTGGACACCCAGCCGCCGCCCCAGGTGCCCACGTGCGCCTGCTCCACCTCCGGGACCAACGCCGCGCTGGGGATGGCCGCGCTGGCGCTGCTCACGCTCTGGCGCCGCCGCCGGGGCGCCGCTCGCCGTCAACCCATTCTCTCGCGATACTAGACACCTTGAGGTACTGACCATGACTCAGAGAACGATGAAGCTGGCGATGACGGTGGCGGCCTTGGCGGCCGCCTTTCTCACCGGGTGCGGGGAGACCGACTCGGGCACGGTGGCGGTGGACTTCGCGGTGGACGTCTCCGAGGTGGTGCGCCCGGCGGGGTCCGGCGTGGCCATCGTGGGCAATTACTTCTCCATCGGCGCCACCGCGGACTACCCCGAAGGCGACCCGGTGCACGGGCTGAAGCTGCGGCAGCAGGAGGACGGCACCTACAAGGGGTCGGCCTGGCTGCCGTCCAAGGAGGACGTGGTCTACGTCGTGTACATGAGCAACCCGTACGCGCCGATGATCGCCATGCCGGGCGGGGCGCCGGTGGAGAACCACGTGGACTTCACCAAGGCCCAGTCCGGCACCGGCGAGGGCGAACACGTGACCGTCACGCACTTCGACGTGCCGCAGAACATCACCAAGCCGTGCGTGACCTTCAACGTCTACGTGCCCGCCAACACGCCCTCCGGCGACCCGGTCTACATCGCCGGCAACGACGACCTGCTCGGGCCGTGGCTGCCGGGCAAGCAACCGCTGGCCGCCAGCGGCGGCAATTACAGCGTCCACCTCTGCTTCGACCAGGGGAAGGAGCTCCAGTACAAGTACGTGCGGAGCAACGGCGACTGGTCGAAGGTGGAGAAGAACCCGGACGGCTCGGAGCGGAACAACCGCACCCTGACGGTCACCGAGGACGTGTCGCGCACGGACACCGTGGAGAAGTGGGCGGACCTCTGAGCGTCCGGCTCGCGGCCCTGGCCCTCGCGGCCCTGGCCGCCACCGGTTGCTACCGCGGCGCCTCCCGCGAGGCGGCGCCGCTGTTCGTCCTGGAGGACCCGCGCGGGGACGACCACGGCGACGGCCAGCTCATCTACCCCGTCCGGGACGACCTCCAGGACGGGGACCTGGACCTGGTCCTCGCCCGCGCCCGGCCCGACCCGGAGGGGACGGAATTCGAGCTCACGTTCGGGCGGGCCATCCGCCGCCCGGACGCGCGCGCCGTCGACATCGCCGGGACGTCGCTGGCGAACATCGCCCGGCTGGGTTTCTACACGTTCAACGTCGACCTCTACGTGGACACCGACCGGGTGGAGGGCTCCGGCCGGCGCGCCATGCTCCCCGGCCGCCTGGCGGAGGTCGCGCCGGGCGGGGCCTGGGAGAAGGCGATCTGCCTCACGCCCCGGCCGGTGGACGCGCGCGAGGAGCTGCGCCGGCTCTGGCTGGCGGACATGACCCGCGACCGGCTGGCCGGAGGCGGGAAGATCGACTCCTCCACCGAGGGCTTCCTCCAGCGCGAGGTGGACCGGGAGGTCCAGGCCGCGGTGTTCTTCCCCAACAAGGTCCACGTCTCCGGGCCCACGGTCCGGTTCACCGTGCCGGGCTCATTCCTGGGCGGGGTGGCCAGCCCCTCCTGGGGGTACGTGATCGCCGTCACCGCCGCGGACATCACCACCAAGGTCCGGCTCAAGTCGCTCTTGGGGATGGAGCAGGCGCAGGGCGGCTTGATGATCGTCCCCCTGGCGTCCATCGCCACCGCGGAGCGGCTCGGCGGCGGGCGCGCCGTCGACCCGTGGGAACCGCCCATCCTGGACTTGGTCGTCCCTCCCGGCTACCGCCAGGAGGAGGTCCTCACCGGGCCCACCCGGAAGGTCGGCGAGCGCGTCGTGGTGCCGCCGGTGGTGCCCGCGGGGGAGCGGGGGACGCCTCCGTTAGAGCCCGCTCCTCCGGCTGGGCTGCCCGGCGATCCCGCCGCCGGGTCGCCGTAGCGGCGCCCTCTCACGGCACAAACTCGGGTTCGAATCCTGGCAGGGTCACTCGCACATGAGGCCGGAGTCGCTGAAGAAATCCCGGCGGCTCCGGCCTCTGCCGTTGCGGGCGGCGTGGGCCGGACCACCGGCGGACCAAAGTTGAGCGCCGTGGTCCGGCTCCTGACCGTGCGCGAGGTGGCCGAGCGCCTCGCGGGCGGCGGGTGGAGGAGCCGGTCCACAGTTCCGCGCAGGCGTGACGAGCTAAATTGTGGGGAACTCCTTGAGCGCGTACGGTGGAATGAACAGGGAATAGTCTCCCCTCCAGTACGCGGTGTTGACATAGATCGTGCCGGCCCTCCGCATGAACATCACTGTTTCCCCGTTGAAGAGCAGGACAGCGTCCCCTGTGGTGGCCTGGCAGATCGCCAGCGCGCCACGAACGATCTGTTCTCTCGCTTCCATACAGACGGCAGCCCACGTGTTGAATACGAAATAGACGTTCGGGTCGAATCCAAAGCGCTCCAAATCGATCTCACGCGACCGCCCTCCGGGCGTTGGGCCTACCCATGCATGAAAATTGCCCGGGTGCGCCTCACGGCCATCGTTCGGATTCCACGGTAG
>DATBSS010000300.1:0-1943 GCA_036559665.1 Myxococcaceae bacterium | reverse complement strand
ATCCGGTCCACCAGCTCCCGCACCGCGGCGGGCGGACGGCCGTCCTCGGCGGAGCTGGATCCGGCGGCGGCCCCTGCGCCCGCGCCCTCGCCGGCCCCCGCGCCCGCACCGGCCGCCGGGGTGAACTCCGCCGGGTCGATGGGCTCCGGGTCCAGCTTCTCCAGCTTCTCGATCACCAGCTGGGGCTTGTTGTGGAAGGAGATCAGGCCCCCTTCCACCAGGAGGTAGTCCCCTTCAGCGAACGCGCCCTCCACCTCGTCCACGCGGTCGAACACGCGGGCGTCCAGCTCGCCGGTGCGGTCCACCAGCGTCAGGACGAGGAAGGACTTGCCGCTCCGCGCGGTGGTCTTGGACTTCTTCGCCACCTTGAACACGGTGGTGACGCGGTCCTTCTCGCGCAGGTCCTTGGCGTACACCTTGCGCACCAGCTCCACGTTGGCGGCGGGCGCTGCGGGCTTCGCTTCGCTCTCGGTCGTGCTCACGGCGGCGACCGTACCCTCACCCGGGCCCGGCGGCCACACCCGGAACGGGCGACTACGCGGATTCCTCTTCCTCGTCCTTCTTCTTGGCGGCGCCGGGCGGAGGGGCGGCGGGCGGCTTCTCGCTCTCCTCGACGTGGTAGGCGTCGATCTGCCCCAGCTTCTTCATGTGCTCCAGGCCGGCGACGATGGCGTGCTCGCGCGAGTCGGCCCGGAGCTTCATGCACAGGGGCACCGGCCAGTTCTTGAACGGCTCGGAGGCCTTGTACGCATCCCCGGGAGGGGTGGGAAACACCTCCAGGTTCCAGTTGTCGCTCAGGTCCTGCACCACGCGGACGGAGTGCGGGACGCCCTTCACGGTTGCCGTGGCCATCGGCCGCAGGCGTTTAGCGCACTCTGCGCTTGCTGAACACCTTGAAGGTGAGCTGCGAGAGGACGAGGGCGAGGAAGATCGCCAGCCCCAGCCCGGCGACCCAGTACCTGGGCGAGAAGAGCAGGACCAGCGAGACCCCCAGCAGCGCGCAGAGCGGGATCACCCACTTCCCCACATCCGTCTTCCAGAAGCCGGACGGCTCCGGCCGGGCGTCCCGGAGCGCCGCCACGGTGGAGATCTTCCGCCACGCCGCCTGGCCGTCCTCGGTCAGCTCGTCCTCCGGGTCCACCAGGCCGTTGGCGATGGCGCGCTGGATTTCATAGAGCGACTGGAACTTCACCTCGCCGCCTTCACTCCGCACCACGTAGCCCATGGTCTCCTCCCGCTTGTCCCGGTTCGCCGCCCAGCTCCACGGCGATCTGCTCCGCGATGCGCAGCCCGTCGATCCCCGAGGAGACGATCCCGCCCGCGTAGCCGCAGCCCTCCCCCGCGGGGTACAGCCCCCGGAGGGACACCGACTGCAGGTCGTCCCCGCGCGTCACCCGCACCGGTGACGAGGTGCGGCTCTCGATGCCGATCAGCATCCCCGCCTCGGAGGCGAAGCCGCGCATCTTGTGGTCGAACTTCCGGATCGCCGCCTTGAGCGACCGCGCCAGCCGCTCCGGGAAGAGCCGGTTGAGGTCCGCGTGCGCCAGCCCCGGCCGGTAGCTGGTCTCCCCCGGCTTCTGGCGCAGCTTCCCCGCCAGGTAATCCGGGATGGACTGCGCCGGGGCGATGAAGCGCCCGCCTCCCAGCTCGTACGCCTTCCCTTCCCAGAAGCGCTGGAACTCCAGGCCCGCCAGCGGCCCGCGGAAGCCCTCGCGGGCGAAGTCCTCCACCGACACCGAGACCACGATGCCGGCGTTGGCGAACTTCGCGTTGCGCCGCGAGTTGCTCATCCCGTTGGTGCACTGCAGGCCCTCCTGGGTGGGGGTAGGCACCACGATGCCCCCGGGGCACATGCAGAACGAGTAGATCCCGCGCACCTGGCCGTCCACGTCGAGGTTCTCCGCCAGCTTGTAGTCAGCGGGAGGCAGCTTCGGGTTCCGCGC
>DATBSS010000299.1:0-10885 GCA_036559665.1 Myxococcaceae bacterium | reverse complement strand
GCCGACGCAGGCCCCGGCGGAGCAGGTATCCGTCTGCGTGCAGCTGTCGCTGTCGTTGCAGGTGGTGCCGTCAGGCTCCCTGGCGTCCGCGGGGCAGATCGCCGAGGTCCCCGTGCAGCTCTCCGCCAGGTCGCACGTATTGGCGGACGGGCGGCAAACGGTCGAGGCCCCGGCGAGCTGGCAGGTCGCGGTGCAGCAGTTGCCCGGCCCGTTGGCGGCGCCGTTGTCGCACTGCTCGCCGGCCTCGATGACGCTGTTGCCGCAGACCGCCGGGCAGTGCCTCACCGAGACGTCGTCAATGGCCAGGCCGGCGCGGTTGACGGAGGTATTGCTGTCGAGGTGGAAGACCAACCGCACCGTGCGGCCGACGTACGCGCTCACGTCGGCGGTGGTGGTGCCCCACCCGGCCGACATCTGCACGGTGACCACGGGGTTACCCACCGTGTCGATCATGTCGCCGTCCCGGTACTCCCACAGGCGGGTGGGATTGGTCCCGTCGGAGTTCTGGATCTCGACCCAGGCGTGGTCGAAGGCGGCGGAATCCATCTGGTACTTCATCGCCCAGGACAGCCGGGCCGGCGCGATCGCCGTCGTGAGGTCGATATTGGGAGAGACGAGGTCCTGCGTGGAGCTGGTGCTGTAGGTGCCGGTCAGGTTCGTCTTCCAGCACTGCGTGCCGCCATTGCAGGTGGTGATGGGCGCCACAGTCGGCGTGCCCAGCGCCCAGCTGTCCAGCGTCCCGCTGTGGGTGAAGCCGGCGGCCCCGGACTCGAAGTCGAAGGTGACGAGCGGAGATTGCGGCAGGCCACTGGCGCACGTCGGGGCAGGCGCCGGCTCGCAGATCCGCATCGACCAGGCGGTGAGGGTGCCGCCGTTCGCCGTCAGGTCGTCGTTCATGGTCAGCGTCCAGTTGCCTCCTGCCGGTTGGCCGTTGAACCAGTGCAGGCGGTAGAGGGACTCCGGCTGCAGCACCATGTTGTTGGCGGGGCCGAACGTACCGATGGGAATCCCGGCCGCTTCATCCAACGTGAAGTCGTAGGGCGGAATCGGAGCGGCGGGGTTGGGCGGGTCCGTGAAGAGATCGACCGTGTTTCCACCGGGCGCGGTCAGCTGCACGTCGAGATCCCCCGGGGCGGTGTGCGTGAACCCCAGCGAGACCGTGAGGTCGGCCACGACGGGAGCGCCCGGGACGTTGATGGTGGAGGTCACCTGGCCCGGACCAGTGGGGATGACCTTGGGGACGTCCGCGCTGGTGTACGTGGTGCAGGTTGCGCCCACCTGGTCGCGCGGGAACACCGTGGCAGCGAGGCGGTAGGCGCCAAAGGCGGTACCACCGCCGATGTCCATGAAGATGAAGTATTGCCCGGTGGTCTGCACCGTCATGAAGAACGCTTCGGACGGCGGGGGACTGGTGCCGCTGGTGTCGTTCACCACCAGGAAGAGGTTGGAGAAGATGCCGAGGCCCGTCCGGATCTGGGTGAACGGACCTGCGCGGGTCGGCTGCCCGTCGACGCTGACGTAGATGGTGTCGCCGGCGTTGAGGTTGATCGAATACACGTCGATGTCCGTGGTCGCGGACAGAGAACCGTCGACGAAGCCGGTCGCCGGGAACGGCTGGGCGGTGGCGGAGGTGTTGTTGGGCTCGACCTCGGGAATGGCCGGCACGTTCTGGCGGCGGAAGTAGAAGTCGTACGGGGTGATCGGGGCCGTCGTGCTGAAGTTGCTGACCCGGGCGTAGTAGGTGCCGTCCGCCGGGATGGGCGTTCCGGCGACCGTGGACGCAAGGCCACCAAGGGCCCCGTCATCGTCGTCGGTCTCGAGGAGGGTGGTTCCGTCCGGGCCGAAGACGTCGAGCAACGAGTCGGTCGAGGAGAAGAGCGGCGAGGCAGCGGTCATCGTGGCGGCGTAGACCCGATCGCCGGCGCTGGCGGTGAAGCTATAGAAGTCCACCTCGGTAGCGGGGACGATGTTGGCGCGCAGCCGCGCCTGGTTCCCGATCGGCGTCGCCGTGGCGGCACTGGGGTTCGGCTCTGTCTCCGAACCGATCGCCGCCCTCAGCTTCGAGAGCAGCGACTTCTCACGGCCGTCATCGCAGCTGGAGAGCGCCGCAATGAGTGGAACGACCAACAGCAGCCTCAGACATCGAGTTGGGGAAGGGCACATGGGGGGCGCAGTGTAGGCTTCCTGATAGAAGATTGGAGCGGAATTCATCTCGTCCCTTTGACGCACCGCGCCTCTGGCACGGGACCGATCGCGAGTTCCTGGCCTGTCCTATTTCGCCCCACTGGACCTCGCCGCGGACGCCGCTCCAAGGTGGACTCGGCGTCATTAAAGGAAGGTGTACGTGAGCAAGTCCCTGAGGATCGACACCCAACTCATCCACGCGGGGGAGCCGCGGCCCCGCCCGGCGGGCGCGGTGGCGATGCCCATCTACCAGTCGTCCACGTTCGAGTACGCGGGCGAGGTCGGGTACCACGACATCCGCTACCTGCGGTGCAGCAACACGCCCAACCACCTCGCGCTCCACGCCAAGCTGGCCGCGCTCGAGGGCACCGAATCGGCGCTGGTCACCGCCAGCGGGATGGCGGCGATCTCCACCACGCTGCTGGGGCTGCTCTCGCCCGGAGACGCGGTGCTCGCCCACCACTCGCTGTACGGCGGCACCCACGACCTGCTCACGCGCGACCTCCCGCGCTGGGGGATCCAGGTCGCCTTCGTGGACGCGGCGAGGCCCGAGACGTGGGAGGCGAAGCTCTCCCCGAAGACGAAGCTCTTCTACGTGGAGACCATCACCAACCCGCTGATGCAGGTGGCGGCGCTCCCCGAGGTGGCCCGGTTCGCGCGCGAGCGGGGGATCCTCTCCGCCATCGACAACACCTTCGCCACCCCCATCAACTTCCGCCCGGCGGAGCACGGGTTCGACCTGGTCCTCCACAGCGCGACCAAGTACCTCAACGGGCACTCGGACATCGTGGCCGGGGTGGTGGCCGGGCCGGCCAGGCTGGTGGACGCGGTGAAGCGGACCCTGGACCACCTCGGCGGGTCGCTGGATCCGCACGCGTGCTTCCTCCTCCACCGCGGGTTGAAGACGCTCGGCGTCCGGGTCCGCCACCAGAACCAGAGCGCGCTCCAGCTGGCGCAGTTCCTCGCCGCTCAGCCGGCGGTGGCCCAGGTGAACCACCCGCTGTTGCCCCAGAGCCCCAGCCACGCGCGCGCCCGCGAGCTCCTCCGCGGCGCGGGCGGGATGCTCAGCTTCGAGCTGCGCGGCGGCGTCGAGGCGGCCGAGCGGCTCTTCCAGCGCCTGGCGCTGCCAGTGAACGCCCCCAGCCTGGGCGGGCCGGAGACGCTGGTGACCCGCCCGGCCGTCACCTCTCACGCCGGGCTGCCGGCGGAGGAGCGGCGGCGCCAGGGGATCGGCGACGGGCTGGTGCGGGTGTCGGTCGGGTTGGAGGCCACCGAGGACCTGGTGGAGGACTTCCGGCAGGCGCTGGCGGCCCTGGGCTGAAGGATCGCCCCCGGTGTAGAGAGGAGGGGTGGGCGGCCAGGCTTCAGCGTTTCGCCTCCGGCTGGCCGAACGGCTGGCGCGGATCTCCGCCGCCGCTCCCATCGTCGAGCGGGCGGTCGTCGCGCTCTGCCGCCGCGAGCCCGTGCGGCGCGCCCTGGGCGTGGGCGCCATCGCCGTGGCGTACAGCCGGATCGGCGACCAACCGGAGATCCGGGTGGCGGAGCTGGACGGGTACCGGCTGGCCGTCAACGTCCACGAGCACCTCGGCCTGGGCCCCTACTTCTTCGGGGACACCGGCACGCTCTGGCCGACGCCATCCTTGATCCCGCCGGGGGGGACCTGCGTCGACGCGGGCGCGAACTTCGGCCACTACACGTTCTTCGCCGCCAGCCGCACCGGCCCTTCCGGCCGGGTGATCGCCTTCGAGCCCAACCCGGCCAACGCCGCGCTGGTCCGCCGGTCGATCCAGCTCAATCGATTCGAGGACCGGGTGACGCTCGATCCGCGGGCGCTCTGGGACGTAAGCGGCGAGCGCCTCCCGCTGCTCCTCTCCCCGCTGCACGACAACTCCGGCATCACCTCGCTGCTGGTCCACACGCCGGAGCTGCGGAACGCCCAGGCCGTCGAGGTGGAGACCGTCCGCCTCGACGCGGCGGCGGAGGCGCTCGGGATCGCCCACGTGGACCTGATGAAGATCGACGTCGAGCGGGCGGAGCAGCACGTCCTTCGCGGCGCGGAGCGCCTGCTGGCGGGCGCGGCGATCGATCACCTGATCGTCGAGATGTACTCCGACGACCCGTCCGCGGAGCTGCTGCGGGGGCACGGCTACCGCGGGTACCGGATCGTCCCTTCGGAGCGGCGCCTGGAGCCGGCGCAGCCCGGGGCGGAGCGCGCCTTCGGGGACTACCTCTGGGTGAGCCCGCGCGCCTTCGAACCGCTGCGGGAGCGGCTCCCGCTCTGATCAGCGGGCCACGAGGCGCACCGCCTGCAGCGCGCGCCGGAGCTTCGAGTCCAGCGGGAGCTCCTGGAGCAGGGGCCGCATCGCCAGCAAGTACGCCACGCCCACCAGGGCGGCCAGGCCGATCACCGCCGGCTGCGGAAGATGCCCATCAGCCCAGCCCACGGCCCCGGCGAGGGCCGCCAGCGGCACGAACCGCCACCACCATGTCCCAAGGGCGGACGCCACGAAGCGCTTCCGCGTCCAGCCGATGCTGGCCGGCAGCAGCGTCAGCCCAACCGGGAGCGTCGTGATCAACCCGGAGATGGCGGTGGCGAGCGCGATCCCCACCAGCCCCAGCCAGGCGCCCAGCAGGCGGGCGAGCGCGATGTGGACCACGCCGTTCAGGGCGGTCACCACGCCGAGCCGGCGCCGGTTGCCCAGGACCGCCGCGGGCACGGCGACACTGTGGACCACCGAGAGCGAAAGGACGGCGGCGGCGAGCATGGCGTTCAGCGGTTGTCCCCCGAACAGGTGCTTGTCCGCGCCCACCCACACGCGCACGAAGACCGCGTTGAGCGCCAGCACTGCGCAGACGACACCACCGGCCAGCAGCATGTACACCCGCGCCATCACCGAGACCGTCTCGCCCACGCGGTCGGGCGCCTCCCCCCATAGCTGAGAGAGACCCACCAGCCCGGCGTCCGGGAGCGTCCAGGAGAGCTGCATCAAGGTGAGTCCGAACCGGGAGGTGACGGCGAAGACAGCCACCTCGTCGCGGAAGCCGAGGGACGCGAGGATCACCGCGTCGGTGGAGAAAGCCATCAGCCACCCCAGCGAGCCCAACCAGGGTCCGAGCCCTTCGCCCAGCAACCTGTTGAGCTGGTCGCGCCGCACCCCTCCCCATCCGCGAAATAGCTGGGGCCGCGTCCGCCACAGGCGCCAGAGGAAGGCCAGCCCGGCCAGCAACCGCGGGAGCGCGGCGCCCAGCGCCAGCCCCAGCAACCCCTGGCCCCGGTAAAGAAGGGACATGACCAGCCCGAAGTTGACGAGCGGCTGAAGCGCGGTCAGTGAGCCCACGACCTTCACGTCCTGCAGCCCCTGGAGCACGCCCTCGGCGGCGCGCAACGGGGATCCGATCGCGGTCAGCGCGACCAGCGCGACGAAGGGGACGAACAGCAGCTCGCGCTCCGCCGGGGAGGCCTTGAGCAGCCACGGCGAGGCGATCCAGAGCGCCCCGGCGACCGCGGCGAAGATGGCGCCCACCACCGCGCCGAGCGCGAACCCGCTGTTGGTCAGGCGGCGGATCTCCTCCTCGTCCTTCCTGCCGTCGGCGTTGGCGACCAGCCACGGCAGGACGGTCAGCACGCCCAGGTCCGAGAGCGCCGCATATCCCAGCATCCCGGACACCGCCGTCCAGAGCCCGACCGTCCCAATACCCAGCTTGTCGAGGACGATCCGCGTCGCCACCAGGCCGGTGCCGAAGCTCAGCGCCCACTGGCAATAGGTGAAGAACGCCGAGACGAGGGCGCGGCGCTGGCGGCTCATCGCACCGGACTCGTACCATGAGTCGGTCGCCGCATCTCTTCGCTTCCCGCGCGGCGCTCCGGCGGTGAAGATTCAGGGCCTGTGTCCAAGCCCATCGTCATCTGGCCGGAGAAGGTCCTCAACACGCCCACCAAGCCGGTCAAGGAGTTCGGCGCCGCGCTGGAGCCGCTCCTCAACGACCTGTACGAGGCGGTGCGCGCGGCGCAGGGGATCGGGATCGCCGCCAACCAGATCGGCGTCCCGCTCCGGGTGGCGCTGGTGGGGCGCCGCGACGGGACGTTCTTCGAGATCGTCAACCCGAAGATCGTGGAACGGTCCGGAAAGGTGACCTACCACGAGGGGTGCCTCTCGGTGCCCGACGCCTGGGAGCAGGTGGACCGCGCCGAGCGCGTCCGGGTCCGATGGCAGGACCGCCGCGGGGATCAGCGCGAGGAGGAGGCGGAGGGGAAGCTGGCGCACGTCTTCCAGCACGAGATCGACCACCTGGACGGCACCATCTACTTGATGCACCTCTCGCCGCTGAAGCGGACCATGATCCGGGAGCGGATGGAGCGCATGAAGCGGGAGATCAAGGAAGACCCCTCCCGCTACCCGTACCCCATCACGCGCGAATGACCTGGGCGCCGCCGGCGGCATCCCCGAAACCATGAGCGACCAGCGCCCCCTCTGCCCCGAGCATCCCGACCGCCCGTCCGTGGGGACGTGCTCCCGGTGCGGGCGCTTCGCCTGCGAGCCCTGCTTCCACCCGGCCACCGGGCGGTGCACCACCTGCGACGGGCGGACGGCGGATCCGCTGGGCGTGCGCGCCCAGCCGTTCGAGGTGGGCCGGGCCCTGGCGTCCGCGTGGACGCTGACGCGAGCCGCCGGGCCGACGGCGATCGGCGTCTCGCTGATGATGGTGCTCACCTCGCGCGCGGTGGGCATCCTCATGGATTCGTCGCTCGCGGGTGAAAACACCCGGCTCCGTTCATTCGTGGCCATCGCCCATTCGCTGATGATGGGCACGTACCTGCACGGAGTCCTGATCGCGCAGATGGCGGGCGCGGCCATGGGCGACCCCATCTCCGTGCCCACGGCCATCGGGCGAAGCGCGAGGGCCTACGGGCGGATGTTCTGGGCGAAGCTGGCGTCCCTCGGCGCCATCCTGCTCGGGTCCCTCGCCTGCGGCGTTCCCGGCCTCATCGTCGCGGTGGCCTTCTGGCTGGTCCTTCCCGCCGCCTACCTGCAGACCGACCGCCCCGCGACACAGGTCAGCGCCGACCTGACCCGGGGCCGGCGCTGGACCGTGCTCGTCCTGCTCCTGCTGTCGCGCGCTGTCGCCGTGGGCGCGGGGGTCGTCCCGCTCGTGGCCACGCGGTGGCTCGCCGAAAGCATGCTGGAGCCTGGCATGGAGACCGCGCTCGAAGTCGTGAGCGCTGGTCTGGACCTGGTCCGCGAGTTGGGCGAATCCTTCACCATGGCCATCATGCTCGGGGCGTATCTGAGCCTGAGGTACGCGGCGGATCGGGAGTTGGAGCCCTTGGAAGCGGCGCCCGCCGCGGCACCGCTCTTCCGGTCGGCGTGAGCCTTCTCGCGGCGTGAGATCGCGCGCAGGGGGTGGCGATCTCCTTACAAACAACTCCCTCCGGCGCGACCCGAGAATCGGGCTGATTCGGAGGTTTCCCCAGTGACCGCCCCAGCCTCGATCCGGACTCCCGCGCTCCAACGTCCGGAAAGCCCCGTGACAGCGCGCGACGCCGGCGCCGCCCCCGCGACCCGCGACGCCGCTCCCGCCGCTTCAGTTTCTCGCACTTCGAGCGACGGCTTCGAGCGGGCGGCCGCGTCCGGCGCCCGGCAGTCGTTCGGCGTCATCGACATCATCCGCGGCGGGATCAACGCCGTCTTCGGCCGCGACTCCACCGATCAGATCGGCTGGATGGAGAAGGCGAACCTCCCGCCCACGCGCGACATCACCGGCGACTTCCGCGGCACCTACGCCGCCGCCCGCACCGGCGCGAACGTCCTCCCGCCCGAGGCGAAGGACTTCGTCTACCTGACGGTGGACGGGCTCACCGGGGAGAACTGGCCCGGCTACATGGAGTCCAACCGCGAGGGGCTGCGCGACCGCGGGCTCGACGTCCGGGAGATCAAGGTCGACACGGAGGCCTCCACGCTCACCAACGCGGAGACCATCCGCAAGGCGATCGAGTCGGTGGAGTCGGAGGGCAAGCAGGTGGTGCTGATCGGCCACAGCAAGGGCGGCAACGACATCACCGCGGCGATCGCGCTCCACCCGGAGCTGAAGAGCTCCGTGCGCGCGGTGGTGACGATGCAGTCGCCGTACGGCGGCGCGCCGCTGGCCACCGACCTCCGCTCCGACCCCATCACCAAGCTGGGCGTGGACGCGCTGGCGAAGTACTTCTTCAACGGCGACCCGAACTGCGTCCGCGACCTGACCTACCAGTGGCGGCAGCAGTTCATCAAGGACCACCCGTACCCCACGGACATCCCGACCGTGTCGCTGGCCAGCAGCAGCGACAGCCAGCTCTCGCTGGTGGCGGCGCCCGCGGACTACACCAAGCTCCGCTACGGGGAGAAGACCGACGGCCTGGTGTCCCCCAGGGACGCCCGCGTCCCCGGCTCCAACACCGTCACCCTGCCGGACCTGGACCACGTCAACTCCACCATGCCGAACATCCCCCAGCTCTCGCACTGGGAGCCGGGCGACCTCACCGTGTCGCTGGTGGCGATGGCGCTGAAGTACCCGCCGGTCGTGCAGTAGCGGAGAACGACATCGACGGCTCGTCGACCCTCCCGGTGGCCATCGCCCAGAGGTCCAGCAGGTAGTTCTGCTGGATCGCCCAGGGTCCGCGGGAGCCGCGCCTGGGCATCTGGTGCGCCGCCCGGGCGACGTACCCGGAGGTGAGGTTCATCAACGGCTGGAGTTGCTGCGGTTCCGCGCCGAGCCGCGGGACGGCGATGTCGTGGCCGTGCCGGTCCATGTACTTCAGCAGCCGGCACACGAACCGCGACGACAGGTCCGCCCTGAGCGTCCACGACGCGTTCGTGTACCCCATGCACCACGCCAGATTCGGCATGCCGCTGAGCATCGCGCCGCGGTAGATGACCGCCTCGCCCGACTCGACCCGGCGGCCGTCGACCTCCAGTGAGATGCCGCCGAAAGCGAGGAGCTTCAGGCCCGTCGCGGTCACCACCACGTCGGCGTCCAGCTCGGCCCCGGAGGAGAGCCGGAGCCCGCGCTCGGTGAAGCGCTCGATGGTGCCGGTGACCATGGTGACCCTCCCGGCCGAGCTGGCGGCGAAGAGGTCCCCGTCCGGCGCCAGGCAGAGGCGCTGGTCCCACGGCTCGTAGCGGGGCTGGAAGTGGAGCTCGACCGGGTATCCCGGCGGCAGGTGCTGCCTCGCCTGCTTCAGGAAGACTCGCCGGGCCACCCTCGGGAACCGGCGGCAGAACACGTACCCCAGGATGCCCAGCAGGATGTTCCTGGCGCGGATGAGCCGGTCCGCCAGGCGCCGCGGCAGGAATCCGCGGAGGGCGTCTACGCGGTCCCGGCCGGGCAGCACCCCGATGTAGCTGGGCGAGCGCTGCACCATGGTGACGTGCGCGGCGCGGCCGCTCATCGCCGGCACCAGCGTCACCGCGGTCGCGCCGCTGCCGATCACCACCACGCGCCGGCTTGAGTAATCGAGATCCTTCGGCCACCACTGCGGATGGACGATGCGGCCCCGGAACGCCTCCGCGCCCGGGATCCCCGCCTCGTGCGCGGCGTCGTACGCGTAGTACCCGGTGCACAGGTACAGGAACCGGCAGCGGAGCTGGACGGGGCGGCGCTCCACTCCAGCTTCGACCTCCAGCGTCCACCGCCCCTCTTCCGAGGACCACCGCGCCGCGACCACCCGGTGGCGGAACCGGATCTCCCGATCGATCCCGAACCTCGCCGCGGTCTCGCGGACGTAGGCGAGGATCGACGCGCCGGGAGCGGCCCGCGTCCCCTCCCTCCACGGGGCGAACGGGTACCCGAGCGTGGCCATGTCCGAGTCGGAGCGGACGCCGGGGAACCGGAACAGGTCCCAGGTGCCGCCGATGGCGTCGCGCGCCTCGAGGAGGGTGAAGCGCCTCCCCGGGCAACTGGTCTTCAGGCGGTAGGCGGCGCCGATGCCGGAGAGGCCGGCGCCGACGATCGCCACGTCCAGCTCATCCACCATGGAGCGTCTTGGCGGCCTGGCGCCGGGCGAGGCTCGCCACCAGTCCCTGGTAGAGGCCCGGCCACAGCCGCTGGATCCAGTCGAAGAGCTTCGCGTCCCCGCCCACCACCACCCGCCGCGAGTTCCGCCGCACGCCCCGGAGGATGATCTCCGCCGCCTCGTCCGCGGTGAGCCGGAAGGACTTCTCGAACTCCGCGGTCGCGCGGCTCGGGTCGACGCCCAGCTCCGCCAGCGAGGCGTGCGACTTCGACGCCCGGGCGATGTTGGTCTTGATGCCACCGGGGTGGACGCAGGTGGCGCGCACGGGAACCCGGGTGAGCTCCAGCTCGATATGGAGGCACTCGGTGAAGCCGCGCACCGCGAACTTCGCCGAGTTGTACGCGCACTGCCCGGGGAAGCCGATCAGCCCGAAGAGGCTGGAGGTGTTGATCACGTGCCCATCGCCGGACGCCTCCAGGTGGGGGAGGAACGCGCGCGTCCCGTACACCACGCCCCAGAAGTCGATGTCGATCACCCGCCGGAAGTCGGCGTCCTCGGCGCCGCGGATCGACGCGCCGTAGGAGATGCCGGCGTTGTTGAAGACCAGGTTGACCCGGCCGTGGTCGCGCACCACCTCGCCTGCCCAGGCGCGCACCTCCGGCTCCTTCGAGACGTCCAGCCGCCGGGTGGTGACCTTCACACCCCGGATCG
>DATBSS010000298.1:0-7605 GCA_036559665.1 Myxococcaceae bacterium | reverse complement strand
TCGCGCTGTGCGGGCGATAGAGGAGACTCGCCTCTGATGCCCTCCAGGCTGAGCTTCATGCTGCTGGCCATCGCCGCGGCGTGGAGGACGCTCCTCAATCGATGGCGCGGGCGGAAGCGCCACCCCTCGTGGAGCGCGGCGCAGGAGAGCGCGGTCGAGCTGCTGACGCGCAACGGCTCCGTGCTCTGCTCATTGCCGCCCGAGCGCGCCCGGTCCCGGATGGACGCCGTCGCGCTTCCCCCGCGCGCCCGCGGCGTGAAGACCGAGCCGGTGTCCATTGGTGGAGCTCCGGGCCGGTGGTTCATCCCGGAGGGCGCGCCGGCGGACGCCGCCCTCATCTACGCGCACGGCGGCAGCTTCGTGATCGGCTCGGTGCACGGCTACGCGGAGCTCCTCGCGCGGCTCGCCGCGGCGACACGGCTCCGGGTGCTCGCCTTCGACTACCGCCTCGCGCCGGAGCACCGCTTCCCGGCGGCGCTGGAGGATACCCTCGCCGTGGCCGGCGCCTCCGGGATCGCGCCACACCGGATGCTGCTCGCGGGCGACTCCGCCGGAGGCAATCTCGCCCTCGCTGCGGCGCTGGAGCTCACCCGGCGAGGCCTGCGACCCGCCGGGGCCATCCTGCTCTCACCCTGGGTGGACCTGACCGCCTCGCGACCCTCCGTCGAGCGGAACGCGCGCTTCGACTGGGGCGGCCGCGGCTATCTCCTCCACTGGATTTCGCAGTACCTCCCGGCGCACGTCTCCCCCGCCGACCCGCGCGCCTCGCCCCTCTACGCCGACCTCACCGGGCTCCCGCCGCTGCAAATCCACGCCGGCACGGCCGAGCTCCTCCACGACGAGGTTGTCGAGCTCGCCGGGCGGGCCAGGGCCGCGGGCGTGGAGGTCGAGCTGCACGAGTGGCCCGCGATGGTCCACGGCTGGACGTTGCTCCCCGGCGTCTTCCCCGCCGCCCGCGAAACCCTGCGCGCGTGCGCGGCGTTCGCGTCCAGGTGCCTCGACGGCGCGTAGAGGGCGGGAGCCGCCTCGGCGAGCGGATTGCCGTGGCGCCCCCGTCTTGGACTGCTATTCTGGTTTTGCCTTCCTGACGTCCCTTCCCGAAAGGAACCTGAATGCGCCCCCTGCCGGTCCTGCTGTCCCTTGCCGCCCTCACCTCCGCCTGCGGTCTCCTCCCGGGGAGCTCGCCCAACTTCCAGAACGCCGTGACCCAGGCGGAGAAGGCCGCCGGCGACGAGCTCCACGCGGCCGCCGCCGCGCATGGGGTGACGATCCAGGAGGACCGGTCGATCTACTCCAGCGTCGGTGGCGTCACCCTGCTTCATGCGCCGCTGGCCGGGATCAACGCGTACGGGGACGACGACTTCTCCGCCGGCGCGCCCATCCAGCTCCTCATCGTGCACTCCGGCAACACGCAGGGCCTCCCGGACGGGTCCTACGTGGTCAAGGCGCAGCACGAACCGGGCGCGACCGAAGGCCAGGCCATCTTCATCGGTGCGGACGGCGCGGAAGCCGGGCGCCGGACGCTGCTCATCCGCACCGCGGAGCAGGCCGCCGTCCTCTTCCCCGGACCCTACGGCGGTGGTGGCGGCGGCGGCCCGGCGGAGATCCCGAACATCACCAGCACCCACGTCTTCATCATCGGCAAGGACGGAAAGCTCCACGAGGCCGTGGACTGTTCCGGGTGGCAGCCGTACCGGACCATCTACTACGCGGTGAACTAGCCCTCTGCCGCCCTGGTGCCGCGTTCACGCGGCGCCGTACAGGCGCGCGGCGTTCCCGCCCAGGATGGCGGCTTCGGCGTCGGTGCCCAGGTGGAGGTCGCGGACCTGCTGGAGGCCGTCCTCCAGCCGTACCTTCACCGTGGGCATGTCGGAGCCGAACAGGATGCGCTCCTCCAGCCCCCGGATCCTCGCGTGGGTGAGGCGCGGCGTTTCCCAGAGGATGGGCGCGAGGTCGGCGTAGACGTTGGGGCACGCCCGCATCACCGCCTCCGCCTCCTCCACGGCCGGTGCCCCGAAGTGGGCGATCACCAGCGGCGTCCGGGGCCAGCGGCGCGCCACCTCCACCACACGGCCCGGCTCACCCAGCGCCGTCGAGCCGTCGATGGCGTGGCCCACGTGGATGACCACCGGGAGCTCGCGCGCGTAGAGCGGGTCCAGCCGGGGGTCGTCCGGTTCGTAGCGGCCGACGCTGCAGTGAAGCTTGAACACCCGCGCCCCGAGCACGTCACACGCCTCCGCTACTACCGCGCCCACGTCGTCGTCCGGGTGGACGGTGGCGCCGGCGATCACCATGGGATCGCCCCGCCAGCGCTCCGCCATGTCCCGGTTCAGCGCAGGCGCCATCCCACCCTTGTGCGCGTACGGGAGGCTCAGGCAGCGCTGCACGCCCACCTGGACCAGCGCGGCGCGGGCCTCATCCGCCGTCGGCGGATAGGGAAGCGCGGGCTCGGCGCGCGAGACGAACGAGCGGATGGCGAGCGCCAGGCGGTCCGGCAGAAGGTGCGTGTGCGCGTCGAACAGCAGGCCGCCTCTGTATAGCAGGGTCGATCGCCCTACGGCGTCGCGCCCAGCCCTGTGAGCAGGTCGCGATCCAGCGTGCCGTTGGCCAGCCTGGTCGCCTCGAAGAATTCTTCGATCCCCCGCAGCGCCTCCTCGCGCGTCGGCCTGTTGAAGCCGCGGGCGACCCAGTTGATGAGCTTGTTCCAGCTGGGGATGTCCGCCGTCACCCCGAGCGGGCAGGGCGCCCCGTTGGGCACCTTCTTCCACGTCCAGAAGGAGAACCCGGAGAGGCCGCTGCCCGGCGCGGTGTACATGGCGGCGGTGGTGGTCTCCAGCTCCAGCGACTCCTCGCCGAACTCGCCGTTCCACATCGGGATGCGGTGCTCCTGCGACACGGCCCGGTACTTGGCGATCTCCTCGCGGCGGGGGTCGGCGAACCACGTGTACATGTGGAAGCTGTAGGCCTGGTTGCTGGTGATGGGGCTGGTGAACATGGAGAAGTCGCTGGCGCTGCTGCCGCCCTCCACGATGATCAGGTGGCGCGGATCCACCTCGCGGATGGCCGCCGAGATCCGCCGGTAGAGGTCGACCAGCGCTTCTCCGCTCGGTGGTCTCGGCTCGTTGAGCAGGTCGTACCCGCCGACCGCGGGATGGTCGGCGTAGCGTTCGGCGATCGCCTTCCACAGCGCCACCGTCCGCTCCTGGTGCTCCTTCGAATCCCAGAGCGAGTCCCCATCCGGATCCTCCATGTAGAACCAGGACTGGCCGCCGGGCGCGGAGTGGAGGTCCAGCACCGCGACGATCCCGTGCTGCCGGCACCAGTCGAGGGCCCGGTCCAGCACCGCCCATCCCTCCGGCCGGTACTCGAACGGCGCGTGGTCCTCCTCCAGCAGCGTGTGGTTGAACGGGATGCGCACCGAGTTGAAGCCCATCCGGGCGATCTCCGCGATGTCCTCCTCCTGGATGAAGCGGTCGCGGATGCGCTCCTGGAACGCGCGCGCGTCGTCCTCTCCCAGCAGCTCCGTGAACCGCACCAGCGTGTCCTTCTCGGACTGCCACCCACCGCCCCAGACCCAGCTCTCCCACAGGAGCCACCCGCCCAGGTTCATGCCGACGAGCGACACCGTCTCCCCGTTCCCGTCCACGAGCCGGGGACCGTCCTGGTGGATGAATGGGTTGTTCGCCGGCTGGGAAGGGAGCGGAGCACCCTCGGGGTTCCACCGCGGGTTTCCGCAGCCCGCCAGCACCATCATGCACAGCACCGCGCTCTTGGGGGTCATGCCTCCGGGAGCACCGGCGGCATGCGCATCTGTCACCGGTGACGGATCCACCCGGCCACGGTGCTCCATCGGGCATGAGACCTTCCCCCCTGGCCGCCCTCGCCCTGCTCCTCACTACCCACGCCGCGCTCGCCTCGCAGCCCTTTGCCCTGGAGGGGCGGGGAGGTGCCTCCGTCCTCTCCGGACCGGAGTCGTTCCGCGCCTACTACGTGGGCGACAACGACTCGCTGCCGCCGATGATCGCCCCCGACGGCCACCCCTACGACCGCTGGTACTCCGCCTCCACCATGCTCGGGGCCCGGTGGGCGCTGGCGCCGGAGCTGCTCCGGCTGCCGAAGGACGCGCGGGTGCTGCTCTCCGTCTCCCTGGGCCAGAACATCTACACCC
Source organism: Myxococcaceae bacterium (assembly GCA_036559665.1). GTDB lineage: Bacteria > Myxococcota > Myxococcia > Myxococcales > Myxococcaceae > DASRBA01. The sequence continues at coordinate 3,437 of DATBSS010000298.1, read as the reverse complement.
CGAGGTCTCCGACCATCGCCACCAAGGAGGAGCTGCGGGGAGACCGGCCCTACAGCGGGTGGCTGAAGGCGTCCGCCGGCCTCGACGTCCTGCTTCCGCACGCGCCGCTGGCCTTCATCCGCGGCGGTCAGCCCTACACGCACCTCAGCCTGGACCTGCACGGCGGCGCGCAGGGGCCGTGGTCGCTCGCCGGCTGGCCGCAGCACCGGGGGAACATCGAGACCCAGCCCGGCCTCTCCGCCGACGTCTCCGCCTTCGCCGAGACGACGCTCGTCTCCCTGGACGCGGCGCCGCCGAGGTGGATGGAGTGGGCCGGAGGGCGCCCCACCTTCCGCTGGATGGGGGGCCTGGCGGGGCACGCCGGCAGCATGCTGCTCGCGGGCGCGGCGCACACCACCATCACCGCCGGGTGGACGGGGGATCCGCTCGGGCGCGAACAGCCCTCCTTGCCCGCCGCCGCCTACGTCTTCGCCCGGGCCGAGATCCGCCGCGTGGGCCACAACGCCACCATCGACCGGCCGATCCTCGACGGCTCGGTGGTGGCCCATCACGAGCCGTGGCTGGATGAGCTCGCGTTCGGCGTCGTGCTGCGCGCCTGGCACCTGGAGGCGTCCGCCGGCCCGGTGTTCCGCACCCACGAGACGGCCACGGTGTGGGACGGCTTCCGGGCGGGGCAGCTCATCTGGCAGGGGTCCCTGAGCTGGGTCCAGTGACGCTGGCGCGGTGGAGGCGGTCGATGCGGCGGCGCCCATGCTGCGCGGGTAGGGCTGGAAAGGCCCTTCGCCGGGGGGCGCGCCCACGCTCCGGTCGCGTCGAGAGGATGCTGGCCGGGGCCGTTCCAGGCGATCTGGGTGCACGGCGCGAAGTGGGACGCCACTTCATGCATCCCACCCAACCCGGCGCGGAGTATCGCTTGTCCCGAGATGCCCGCACACAGGTTACCGGACCGCCGCTTCGTTCCCGGGGTCGCGGTAGGCGCCGCCGAGCGCGTCCGGGCGGACGTTGCCGAAGACGGCGAGCTGGTTGCCGCTCTTGTCGCGAAACAGGTAGCAAGGACCGTCCGGGATCTCGAAGGGGCCGGACTCCGGCGACCATCCCCTCGCCGACAGCTCGCGGACCATCGCGGCGAGGTCGGGCACGGCGAACACCGGGAGGCAACTCGGCGCCGGCCGGTGGTCCGCGATCAGCAGGAGCGGACCCGCGGCGACCCGGAAGGCCGCGACGCGCGCGCCGAACTTCTGGAAGTGCCACACCTCCTCCGCGCCAAGGACATCGCGGTAGTAGGCGAGGTCGTCGTCGAAGCGGCTCGTGCCGAGGTAGAGGTACTTGAGCTCTCCGAGCGGGATGGGCGCCATGTCTCCACGCAATCAGAGCCCACCTTCGGCGTAAACCGCCCACCGTGATCGAGCTCTCCATCCGAAACCTGTCCAAGACGTACCCCAACGGCGTCCAGGCCTTGAAGGACGTGACGCTCCGCATTGGCCCCGGGATGTTCGGGCTCCTCGGACCCAACGGCGCTGGCAAATCCACGCTGATGCGGACCATCGCCACGCTCCAGGAGCCGGACTCCGGCGGCATCGAGCTGGGCGGCCTCGACGTGCTCCGCCGGAAGGACGAGGTGCGGCGCCAGCTCGGTTACCTCCCGCAGGAGCTCGGCGTCTACCCCAAGGTCTCCGCCGAGGCGATGCTCACGCACCTCGCGGTGCTCAAGGGCATCCATCGCTCGGGCGAGCGCCGCGACGCGGTGGCCGCGCTCCTCACGCGGACCAACCTCTACGAGGTACGCCACCAGAACCTGGGCACCTTCTCCGGGGGCATGAAGCAGCGCTTCGGGATCGCCCAGGCGCTCCTCGGCAATCCCCGCCTGATCATCGTCGACGAACCCACGGCCGGCCTCGACCCCGGCGAGCGCGTCCGCTTCCACAACCTCCTGAGCGAGATCGGCGAGGACCGGGTGGTCATCCTCTCCACGCACATCGTGGAGGACGTGAGCGACCTGTGCAGCCAGATGGCCATCATCTCCGGCGGGCGCCTGCTGCTCACCGGCGAGCCCGGCCAGGCCGTCCAGTCGCTCCGCGGGAAGATCTGGAAGCGGGACATCCCGCGCGCCGAGCTGGCCGCCTACCAGCAACGGATGGCCGTCATCTCCACGCGGCTGGTCTCCGGCAAGACGGTGATCCACGCCTACGGCGAGGCGCCGCCCGACCCCAGCTTCGAACCGGTGCCGCCCACCCTCGAGGACGTCTACTTCACCACGCTGCACCAGGCGGCCCCGGCGACGGCGGCGGCCGCGAAGGCGGCGTGATGCGCACCTTCGTCGAGATCGCCCGCTTCGAGGTCCGCTACCAGCTCCGGCAGCCGCTGTTCTACGTCTGCCTCGCCATCTTCTCGCTGCTGACCTTCGGCGCGGTCGCCTCCGACCAGGTCACGCTCGGCGACGCCATTGGCAACGTCAACCGGAACGCCCCCTTCGTCATCATGCAGAGCCTGCTGGTGATGAGCATCCTGGGGTTCTTCCCCGCCACGGCGTTCCTCGCCGGCTCCATCCACCGCGACGTCGAGCACGACTCCGAGTCCATCTTCTTCTCCGCGCCGATCACCCGATTCCAGTACCTGGGCGGGCGCTTCGCGGGGACGTTCCTCGTCTCGCTCGGGGTGTTCGTCGGGGTGATCCTGGCAATCATCATCGGGAGCTGGATGCCGTGGCTGGAGCCCGAGCGGATCGGCCCCTTCCGCCTGGCGCCCTACCTCTTCTCCTTCTTCGTCCTGGTGCTGCCGAACCTCCTGGTGGCGGGGGCCATCCTCTTCTCCGTGGCCGCGCTCACGCGCAGCATGCTGGCGACCTACGCGTCGCTGGTCGCGCTGTGCGTCGGCTACGCGGTGGCGGCGGCGTTCATCGGCAACCTGGAGAACGAACGGATCGCCAGCCTGGTGGATCCCTTCGCCATCTCCGCCTTCACGGTGAGCACCAGGTTCTGGACGGTGTACGAGAAGAACAGCCAGCTCCTCACCCTGGACGGGCCCTTCCTCTACAACCGCTTGCTCTGGCTGGGCCTCGCCGCGACCGTCCTGAGCGCCACCTACGCCCGCTTCCGGATGCAGCTCAGCCAGCCGTCGCGGAAGGCCGGGCGCCGGCGGGCGCTGGCCCTCGCGGCTGAGCACCAGCCCCTGGCCGTAGGCGGACCGCTGCCCGCTCCCGCGCAGACCTTCGACGCCGCGGGCTCCTTCCGGCAGTACCTGCACGCCACCCGCGTCGAGCTGGGCAGCACCCTCAAGAGCCTGCCATTCCTGGTCATCTTCGCGCTGGGCATCCTGAACGTCATCGGCGGCTCGAAGCCCGTCGAGCAGCTCTTCGGGACGCCGGTGTTCCCGGTGACCCATTTGATGGTGCGGGTCATCGAGGGCAGCTTCCTGCTCTTCGCGCTGATCGTCGGCAC
>DATBSS010000297.1:0-1702 GCA_036559665.1 Myxococcaceae bacterium | reverse complement strand
GACGCCCGCGACCCAGGACCGGTTCCTGACCCTGCTGCAGGAGCACCGGAAGATCCTCCACAGCGTCTCCGCCGCCTACTGCCGGGACGCCGCGGAGCGGCAGAACCTGGTCCAGGACATGGTGGTCCAGCTCTGGCGGTCCTTCGGCCGCTACGACGAGCGGTACCGGTTCTCGACGTGGATGTACCGGATCGCCCTCAACGTCGCGATCTCCTTCGTCCGCAGCGAGCGGCGGCGGGCGCGCGTGTCGGTGCCGCTGGAGGAGGCCCTCATGGAGACGGTGGCCGCGCCGGAGCCTCCCTCCACGGACCAGGACTTCCTGCGCCTGCAGCGCTTCATCGACCAGCTCGGGGAGATGGACCGCGCGCTCATCGCCCTTCACCTGGACGGCAACCGGTACGACGCGATCGCCGAGGTGCTCGGCCTGTCGGAGACGAACGTCGGCACGAAGCTCAACCGCATCAAGCAGAAACTCCGCGAATGGGCGCGGGCGGAAGAATCAGGAGGGTAGAAACATGGACCTGGATGAGATGAAGCAGCGGTGGGAAGCGCAGCAGCAGCGGCTGGACGCGAGCCTGCGGCTGAACGAGCGGCTCCTCCACGGCGCCGCCCTGGCCAAGATCGGGGGCGCGATGGATGGGCTGGCGCGAGGCCTCTGGGCCGAGGCCCTGCTGAATGCCGTGGCGGTCCTCTGGCTGGGGTCCTTCGCGGCGGACCACGTCGCGGAGCCGCGGTTCGCGGTCCCGGCCGCCGCGCTCCTGGCCGGCGCCATCGCCCTGGTGGTCGCCGGCGTGCGCCAACTGGTCATGCTGAAGCTCGTGGACTACGGCGCGCCGGTGGTCGCCATCCAGAAGCAGCTCGAGTCCCTGAAGGTCCAGCGGATCCGCGCGACGCAGTGGACGCTGATCCTGGCGCCGCTGGCGTGGCCTCCGCTGTTCGTCGTGGGGATGAAGGGCTTCCTGGGCGTGGACGCGTACCAGGCGTTCAGCGTGCCGTGGCTGATCGCCAATGTCCTCTTCGGCCTGGCGGTGGTGGTGGTGGCGAGGTGGATCTCCGTCCGGTACGCGGACCGGATGTCGGGCTCGCCGCGGCTCCAGCGGTGGATGCAGACCCTGGCCGGCCACCGCCTGAACGCGGCGGCCGGGTACCTGGCCTCCCTGCGCGAGCTCGAACGGGACGCGACTACTTGAACGCGGCCGCGTTCTCCTTCGCCCAGTCGGCGTAGGTCTTCGGCTTGCGGCCCAGCACCTTCTCCACGTCGCCGGTGGCCACCGCGGTGAAGCCGGCCCGCACCACGCCGTAGAACTCGATCAGCATGTCCACGTAGGCCTTGGGCATGCCGCCCTTGAGCATGCCGTCCGCGGCGGCCTCGGGCGGGACGTTGACGTACTCGATGGGCTTGCCGACGGCGTCGCTCAGGATCTTCGCCTGCTCGGCGTTGGAGAGGGTCTCCCCGCCGGTGAGCACGTACGCCTTGCCCTCGTGACCCGGAGTGGTGAGCACCTTCACCGCTACCGCGGCGATGTCCGCCGGGTGGATGACGCCCATCTTCCCGTCACCGGCGGGGGCGAAGAACTTCCCCATCCCTTTGATGGTCTGGACGTTGTTGAGCATGTTGCTCATGAAGCCGCTGGGGCGCAGGAGCGTGTAGGGCACGCCCGACGCCTCGATCGCCTTCTCCGAGGTGCGGTGGCCGCGGGCC
>DATBSS010000296.1:0-10154 GCA_036559665.1 Myxococcaceae bacterium | reverse complement strand
GAAGTCCCCCGTCAACCCGCAGATCCCCAGCACCCCGCCCACTTCGCCCAGGCCTCCGAGGAGTAGCCCTCCTGCGACCTCGGCGGCGATGCGGACTGTCTGGTGCACGGGGTCGGACGGGTTGATTTGCTCGGTCTGCTCCACCTGAGAGAGCAGGAGCGCGCTTGCAAGGGCCAGGGTCGCGGTCATCCCGCGGCGGACTGCAAGGACCATGCATGGGCCTTCGAGCGCATCTCCCGAGGGGGCCGATCTCCAGCGAGCGCGCACCTTCCTGTACGGCGTGCCCACGGTTGCACACCCATGGCGCTGCGCGTCGCGACCCTGGGCGCGTGCCTCGTGCAACGGAGGCCGGCGGCGCGTGTCATCGCATTGAGGAGGCCTGAAATGAGCGTGTACGCGAGGATGCAGGTCAGGCCGGGCGCGGGTTACCCTGGAGCCATGCAGCAGGTCGCGTCGCTCGATTCAGACCCGTGCCTGACGGATGACGACGTGGCGGCCCTGGTGGAGGGCCGGCTCGCCACGGACGAACGGGTGCGCATCGAGCGCCACCTCGACACGTGCTCCGAGTGCCGCCTCTGGGTCGCCGCCGCGGTGAACGCCAGCGGGGGAAGCGCGACCACGGTGCTGCCGCAGACCCCCTCGGACTGGTCGAAGACGGCGGCGCCGGCGGCCCCGGGCCAGTCCATCACCCGCGGCGCCTCGGTGGGCCCGTACGTCATCCTCGAGCGGCTGGGCTCCGGCGGCATGGGCGTGGTCTACGCTGCCTACGACCCGAGGTCGGATGGCCGGGTGGCGCTCAAGCTGGTCCGCTCCCAGGGCAAGCCGGAGAAGTGGGCGGTGCTGCGCGAACAACTGCGCCACGAGGCGCAGGCGATGACGCAGTTCTCGCACCCCAACATCGTCACGCTCTACGGCTCCGGCGAGCACGGAGACCAGCTCTACCTGGCGATGGAGCTGGTGGAGGGCACCACGGCGCGCGGGTGGATCCGCGCGGCGCCGAGGAGCTGGGAGCAGGTGCTGGACGTCTACGTGCAAGCGGGGCACGGGCTCCTGGCGGCGCACCAGGCGGGCTGGGTGCACCGGGACTTCAAACCCGACAACGTGCTGGTGGGCGAGGACGGCCGGGTCTGCGTCAGCGACTTCGGGCTGGCGAAGCTAACGGACATCCCGCTCTCGGTGCGGATGGGGCTGGGGTGCCCGGAGCACATGCGCTGCGCCACGCCCACGGGGGCGAAGCCCGGGATTCAAGTCCCCGGCACGCTCTCGTACATGGCCCCGGAGCAGCTCTCGGGACAGCGCGTGGGGGAGCGGACGGACCAGTTCAGCTTTTGCGTGGCGCTCTACGAAGCGCTCTACGGCGTGCTCCCGTTCCCGCCGCTGGCTGCGGGCCTCCCGGCCGGCGGCGAGCTGGCCGTCAACCCCGCGCCCATCGGCTCCGGCGTCCCGCTCCGGCTCCGGAACGCGATCCTCAAGGGCCTGAAGCTGAGCCCGGCGGACCGGTACAAGACCCTGCAGCCCCTGCTGAAGGAACTGGACGACCTGCGCGCGCTCAGGAGTGCTTGAAGACCGAGAGCAGGCTGAGCTCGAAGTTGCGGACCGCGAGCCGGAGCAGGCTGTCCACGTCAGTGGTCGCCAGGCTGAGCCGCTCCGCCAGCACCTGGCGGATCTCCTTCAGCAGCGTCTCCCTCGCGCGCGACAGCCAGCGGGAGACGGTGGACTTGTGGGCGTCGTAGAGCTTGCCGATCTTGTCCAGCGGCACGCCCTCCACGAAGTGCAGCCGGAGCATGTTGCGCTCCTCGGGCGTGAGGGTGTCCAGCGCGGCCTTGAACGCCGCCGAGAACTCCTTCTTGTAGCGCGCGCGGACGTGGCGCAGCTCCGGGTCCTCGTCGGGGTCGGGGAGGTTGTCGAGGATCTCCTCGTCCTCGTGCGCGTGGACCCGCTCGTCGCGCTTGAAGTTCAGGCCCATCCGGACCGCCATCGCCCGCAGCCAGCTCTTGAGCGGCGCGCGGCCGGCATAGTCGAGGATGCGCGGGTGGCCGTCCTCGCCGCCCATCAGCACCTTCTCGCGGATGAGCTGGAGCACCTCGGCGACCCCGGCGGTGCCCAGGTTCAGCCCGGAGATCGCTGCCGGGACGACTGACGTGAGATCGCGCTCCAGCGCGGCCAGGGCCTGGGCATTCCCCAGCGCGCAGCCGCAGGCGACGTAGAGGTCCTCCACGTGGAATTGCTCTGGGCCGGCGGAGGCCGGCGATGGGTGCTGAGCCAGGTAGCGCTCGAACTCTGCCTCGGGGATGTCGATGTCGGGGTGCGCCTCGCGGGCGCGCTGGTGGTGGGCGCTGGCCGGCGTCGTCACGCGCGCGAGCATATCCGGATCATTGCAACGGCGCCCCGCGGCCCGTGTCTCCCCGGCGGAGCTCGAAAACGAGCCCGCTGTCCCCAAGGAGCCTCACCATGTCTCGAAGCCTGCTTGCCGCCGCGCTGTTCCTCGCCGTGTCCGCCTGCCGTCCCCCCGACAGCATCGAGTCCAACAAGGAAATGCTGCACCAGTACCACGTGGAGGTCTGGAACCAGCACGACCTCTCGTCGTTCGAGTCGTACTTCTCGCCCGACTTCGTAAGCCACGCGAACCCGCCGGGCACGCCGCCGGGGCCCGAGTCCGGCAAGCAGTTCATGCAGGCGCTGTTCACCGCGTTCCCGGACATCACCTCCAGCGAGGACGGGCTGATGGGCGACGGCGACAAGGTCATCGTCCAGTGGACCGTCACCGGCACCCAGACGGGCTACCTCTTCCAGATGCCGCCCACCAGCAAGCCCGTCCAGGTCTCCGGGATGGACGTCCTGCGGGTGAAGGACGGCCAGTTCGTGGAGCACTGGGGCGGCATCGGCGACCAGTTCCCGAAGATCTACGAGCAGCTCCAGCAGCAGTAGCTTCTAGAGCACGCGGATGCGGGAGGCGCGCGGCTGCTGCCCGTACGTCTTGAACTTCTCCAGGACGACCGCCATCTCGCGGTCGTCCAGGATGACCGGCTCGCCGGCGGAGAGGGCGATGGTGTACTGGCGCGCGAGGTTCTCCACCTCGACGGCCAGCTTGAACGCCTTCTCCATCGTTCCCGCCAGCGCCAGCATCCCGTGGTTGGCCAAAAGGCACGCGGTCCGGTCGCGCAGCGCCTCCACGGCGAGCCGGGCCAGCTCCTCGGTGCCGAAGGTCGCGTAGGGGGCGCAGCGGATGTCGTTCCCGCCGGCCACCGCCACCATGTAGTGGAACGCCGGGATGCCGCGCCGCAGCGAGGAGAGCGCCGTGGCGTGCGGCGAATGGCAGTGGAGGATCGCCTCCACCTCCGGGCGCCCGCCGTACACGCCCTGGTGCATCCGCCACTCGCTGGAGGGCAGCCGCGAGCCGGAGGCCTGGCCGTCCCTGCCCACCTCGACGATGTCGCTGGGACGCAGGGCGTCGTACGGCATCCCGGTGGGGGTGATCAGGAAGCCGCGGCGGGTCCGCAGGCTCAGGTTCCCGGAGGTCCCCACGTTGAGCCCGGCCGCGTTCATCGCGCGCGCGGTGGTGATCAGCTCGTCGCGGGCCAGGAAGCTCACGTCAGGCCACCTACCACGAGTCACCCGGGCGGCGCACCGGCCGTGTTAGCCTGCGCCGCGCCATGTCCTACGCGGCGCTCCTGTCCAAGGTCGCGCTCTTCAGCGGCCTGCCTTCCGAGGAGCTGGAGGGTCTGGCGTCGTTGCTCCTCCAGCGCCAGTACGCGGATGGAGAGATCATCTTCCACGTGGGCGACGTGGGGAACGCCCTCTGCATCGTCCGCAAGGGAGGGGTCGCCATCCGGCTGACGTCGCCGGGCGGCAAGGAGGTCATCCTCTCGATGCTGGGCCGCGGGGACGTCTTCGGCGAGCTGGCCATCATCGATGGCGAACCGCGCTCCGCGGACGCCGTCGCCCGCGAGGAGACCCAGCTCCTGCTGCTGCCGCGCGACGCCTTCCTTCGCTACGCCGGCGAGCGGAAGGAGCTGATGATGCAACTGCTGGTCTCGCTGAGCCGGCGGGTCCGCCGCATCACGGGCCTGGTGCACGACGTGGCCTTCCTGGACGTGCGGGGCCGGCTGGCGCAGGCCCTGCTGGAGCTGGCGAAGACCGTCGGCCAGCCTGGGCCGGCCGGCGCGATCCATTTGCCGCGGCTCACGCAGCAGGACCTCGCCAACATGATCGGTGGGGTCAGCCGGGAGAGCATCAACAAGTGGCTGCGCACGTACGAGCAGCAGGGAATCCTGCGGCAGGAGCGCGGCCAGCTCGCATTGCTGGACCTCGAAAGGTTGCGGCAAGAGATCGACGAGGGCTGACCTCGCCCCGGAGGAGGGTCGCCAGCGCGCGCTTCTGCTCCTCGGTGCAGTGGCTGAACTGCACGCCCACTCCCTCGGACATGCCCCAGGCCAGGGCTCGCGCCGCGCTGACGGATCGGACCACCTCGCCGCTCAGCCGCACCACGTCCCCGCCGGGACCGTGGATGGCGAGCCGCAACATGGAAAACAGGGACGGGGCGAAGCCGGGGCTGGCCAGGAAGATCCCGTCCATGGAGAGCTCCATCCCGTTGGACGCCGGCAGCGGGACGCCGCCGGCGTCCGTCACGTCCACCTTCAGTGCCGGCCGGGAAGGGCTCGGCGCGGGCGCGGGGACGAGCGTCAGGCGCGGCGCGGGCTTGTCCACGACCGGATCCAGGACCGACAGCAGCTCGGCCCGGAAGGCCTCCGCGTCCTGATAACGATCCTCCGGCCGCTTGGCCAGGGCGCGCATGGTGATCTCCGACCACTTCGGGTCCACGCCGGGGCGGCGCGAGGCCGGGGGCACGGGCGGCTCCTCGAGGTGCGCGCGCATCAGCGCGGGGATGCTCCTGGCCTCGAACGGCAGCTCCCCGGTGGCCAGCAGGTACGAGAGCACGCCCAGCGCGTAGAGGTCCGCGCGGCCGTCGATCGGCCCGCCGTTGAACTGCTCCGGCGCCATGGTGGACGGCGTGCCCATGAGGTGCCCGGCCCCGGTCCGCCCGCCGGCGTCCTGCAGCAGCTTCGCCGTCCCGAAGTCCATCAGCTTCACCAGCGGGACGCCGCCGGCCTGCTCCAGGAGCATGACGTTGTCCGGCTTTAGGTCCCGGTGCACCACGCCGCGCTGGTGCGCCGCGCCCAGCGCATCGCAGAGCTGGGTCAGCACCGGGATGGCCTGCTCGGGCTTCATCGGCAGCTTCGCCTGGGAGAGGGGCTTACCGTCCAGGTACTCCATCACCAGGTAGTGGAGCCGCCCGTCGTGGCCCAGCTCGTGGACGGCGCGGATGTTGGAGTGGCCGATCAGGTTCACCGCCCGCGACTCGTCCTGGAAGCGCTGGAGGATGACCGGGTCGCCGCTCAGCGCCGGGTGTAGCAGCTTGACCGCCACCCGGCTCCCGACCACCGCGTGCTGGGCCAGGAAGACGGAGCCCATGGCGCCCGTCCCCAGGTGCCGGAGCAGCTGGAAGCTGCCGAGCCGGCAGCCGATCAGCGTGTCCACGTCGAAAGCAGGTGCCTCGGAAGCCAGGGTCGCGACCATGGCAGCAAGGTACCGCCCGCTCCGGTGAGGCGCTGTGAGCTGGTTCACACCAAACGTGCGAGCTCGCTCACACCTCCCTGCCGCTTGCTCCAGCGAGAGGGAGTGGAGACCTGCAGGGTATGCCGCCATGCCTTGCCCGCGCCCTCGTGCTGCTGGGCGCGGTCGCTTCACTGCTCGGGTGCAAGACGTTCACGGTGAACACCGTGGCGGACGCGCCCGACGCCCACCCCGGTGACGGCCACTGCGCCCGGGCGGCGGTGGCCAATACCGAGAGCTTGACCACCGGCCTGTGCACGCTCCGGGCGGCTGTCATGGAGGCGGACGCGACCATCTGGCGAGACACCATCCTGGTTCCGTCCGGGACGTATCACCTGGACCTGCCGGCGGCGTCCGGCGGCGGCCACCTCGATATCACCCACTCGGTCCTGCTCCACGGCGCCGGTGCTTTGACCACCATCATCGACCAGGACGTGGGCGACCTCGTCATCTACCTCAACGGCGCCAAGGCCGTGGAGATCAACAACCTCACCGTGCAGGGCGGGGACACGCAATTCGGGGGTGGCATCCGGATCGACAGCGGCGCGGAGCTGGACCTGGCCGATTCGGTGCTCCGCGACAACTTCGCCTTCACCGGCGGGGGCGGGCTGCTGGTCAACACCGGCACCAAGGCCACCCTCCGGCGCGTCTCCATCCTGGAGAACGTCGCCAACGGCGCCTTCGGCGGAGGGCTCCTGAACAAGGGCGAGCTCTGGGTCTACGACTCCACCATCGCCAACAACGAATCCAACCGGGCCGGGGGCATCCGGAACGAGGGCAACCTGAACCTCCGGAACGTCACGGTCAGCGGCAACCTGGCCGTCTCCCCCTCCGCCGGGACCGGGGGGATCTCCCAGAACGGGTTCGCGGTCCTCAACAACGTCACCCTCACCGGCAACACCGGCGTGGGGAACGACCCGGCGAGCTTCCGGGGCGGTGGAATCCAGATCGTCTCGGGGAAGACCACCGTGGTGAAGAACAGCATCCTCGCCGGGAACCAGGGTGGGCTGGGCCCCAACGACTGTGACGGGACCTTGAGCGGGGACAGCAAGTACAACCTGGTCGGCGACAGCGACGGCTGCACCATCCCCAGCTACGTCTCGACCTTCAAGCTCGACGTGTTGCCGGATCTGGGGACGCTCGGGAGTCACGGCGGGTCCACGCAGACGCACGTCCCGTCCAGCGGCAGCCAGGCGCTCAACGCCGGGTACGGCTTCCCGCCTCCAGCCGCGGACGCCTGCCAGGGCACGGACCAGCGGGGCGTCCCGCGGCCCCAGGGCACCGGCGGGTGCGACCTGGGCGCGGTGGAGGTGACCCCCACCCCCGTCTTCGTGACCGGCTTCGTCCTGGTGGACGCCGCCACGGACACGGACATCCGCCCGCTGCTCCACGGCGACACGCTGGACCTCTCGGAGCTGCCGCCCCAGCTCTCGATCCGCGCGGCGGTGAGCGGCGGCGGCCCCGGCAGCGTGGTCTTCGGGCTGGATGCGGACACGTCGTTCCAGACGGAGAACGTCTCGCCCTACGCGCTGGGGGGAGACGCGCCGGCGGGCAACTTCACCCCGGTGTCGCTGGGCACGGGCAAGCACACGGTGATGGCCACGCCCTTCTCCGGCGCGAGCGGGGCCGGCGCGGCGGGCGGGGGCAACGCCATCACGTTCCTGGTGAAGGCCTGACCGCCCCCGCGGTGCTGCTCCCGAAGTGAAACAAGCAAGGACAGTTCCCTGGACGGGGACTAGCGTCCCGCCCCGGCGGCGGCCCATGCAGGGGCCTGCCGGGGAGAGGGACCATGAAGAAGTATGTTGCGGAGTTGCTGGGGACGTTCTGGCTGGTGCTCGGGGGATGCGGGAGCGCGGTCCTGGCGGCGGCGTTCCCCGGCGTGGGGATCGGTTTGCTGGGCGTGTCGCTGGCGTTCGGGCTGACGGTGCTGACCATGGCGTACGGCATCGGCCACATCTCCGGGTGCCACTTGAACCCGGCCGTGTCGGTCGGGCTCTGGGCGGGAGGGCGCTTCCCGGCGAAGGAGTTGCCGCCGTACATCATCGCCCAGGTGATCGGCGGCCTGGCGGCGGGCGGGGTCCTGTTCGTCATCGCTGGAGGCAAGGTCGGCTTCGACGTCTCGGGCGGGTTCGCGTCGAACGGCTACGACGCCCATTCCCCCGGCGGGTACTCGATGACGGCGGCCCTGGTCACCGAGGTGGTGATGACCATGATGTTCCTCCTGGTCATCCTCGGCTCCACCGACAAGCGGGCGCCGGCCGGCTTCGCCCCCATCCCCATCGGGTTGTGCCTCACGCTGATCCACCTGATCAGTATCCCGGTCACCAACACCTCGGTGAACCCGGCGCGGAGCACCGCGGTAGCCGCCTACGTCGGTGGCTGGGCGTTGAGCCAGCTCTGGCTCTTCTGGGTGGCCCCTATCGTCGGCGGGGTCCTCGGAGCGGCGGCGTACCGCTTCATCAGCGCCCCCGAATCGGAAGGCCAGGCGGCGGCGTCCTCCGCGAGCGTGAAGCCCGCGTAGGCGGCGGTGGGAACGGCTACTTCCCCCAGCGCCGCAGCATCGCCTCGACGGTCGGGTCGGCGAGGTTCTTCGAGGCCTGGGGGCCGGGGCCGGTGATGATGTCGATCCCGGCCTTGTTCCCCTTCACCACGCGGCTCATGTTGGCGATGTCGCGGAACACGTCCGTCTGCCCGCCCACCTCGGCGAGCGAGTGGTGCGTGTTCACGTCCAGCGTGAACTGCGACTCCTTGCGGCCGCTGAACTGGACGTAGGACTCGAAGGGCGGGAGCGACGCGGTGGGGATGCCCTTGTTGAGGGCCTCCGTGTGCCCGTCCGGCATGGTGATGGGCGTGGCCGCCAGCAGCGTGGGCCCGTGGCAGAGGCCCACGATGGGGAGCTTCTCGCCGATGGCCCGCTGCATCATCCCCGCGATGTTGGGGTTGGCGGTCAGCTCGGTGTGCGAGGTCCCGTCCGCGAGCTGCTTCGACTCGGCCACCGCCACGTCCTCGTTGAAGCCCAGCCCGCCGGCCAGGTACACGGCGCCGAACTGCTTGGGGTCGAACTTCGACGACGGCGCCGCGTTCCCCAGCAGCTCCTTCGCCAGCTCGCCGGTCCCCTGGTGCGGGTCGAGGTGCGCGGGCGCGCCGTAGCCCAGGTTCACCGTCCGGGTGGAGACGTTGAGGCTGTCCCGCTGGAACGAGACCGGCTGCCCCTCCGGCGTGAAGATCTGGAGGTGGTAGCCCTTGTCGGTCATCTCCGAGGCCCAGTCCATCAGCTCCTGCCACTGGGCGCCGTGGGAGCTGGCGATCACCGCGATGGACTTCTCGCGCGGGGCCTTCTGGGAGAGGTCCGCCTCCGGGAGCTTGGACTGGATCTGCTGGAGCGCCGAGTCCAGCGAACCCTCCGCGCCAGTCCCGCTCCAGGCGCGCTTGAGCAGCGTCCGCTCCATGGCGTCCATGTTCTCCGCGCCGGGGGCCGCGCGGTGCGGCGTATTCCACAGGCCCAGCATGGGCATCGTGGAGAAGAGCTCCTTCCGGTCCTCGGCGGTGAGCGTGCCGGCCTGGGCCTTGGACTGGAGGGAGGCGATGGTCTGCGCGGCCTGCTTCATCTGAGGGCCGTTGAGCGCGTCCATCAGCTCGATCTGGGTGTCGTGGCCCAGCCGGGCGATCGGCTCGCCGAAGTCCGCGCTCTTGATGTTGATCTCCGGGTCGTTCCCGTACTTGTGGACGTAGGCCGCGCGGACCTGCTCCAGCCCCGCGGGGCTCATCCCGTCCAGCAGGCGCCGCGTCCGGTCCACCCGGGTCCCGTCGTTGCCCAGCAGGAGGTTGGAGCGGTCGGTGAACAGGGTATGCAGCGCTCCGGCGATCTTCCGCGGATCACCCGAGGCCCGGACCTGGTCCACCGTGTGCTCGGAGAGCGGGAAGAAGGCGTGCCCCGGCACCTCGGGGCGCGGCGCGGGCGCGGCGGCGGTGCCGGGCTTGAAGCTGGAGCCAGGGGCCGCCGGGGAAGCGCTCGGAGCAGCTGGAGCCGCCGGCGCCGACGGGCCGGTCGCGGGGGCCTTCCCCGAGGGGTCGATGACCCGGCTGGGGACGGCGCTGGGGACGGTTCCGCGGATGTCGGCTGCCATGGCTTCCTCGTTGGGGGCGTGTCGGGGAACGGTCTTCTAGACGAAATGACCGAAACAGTCAATCTGGTCATTTCTGGTCCGGAAGGGGTATGGTGCGCCGCCATGGCGAAAGACGAACGCGAACGGGGCCAGAAGAAGGAGCTGCTGATGGAGGCGGCGAAGCGCTGCTTCCTGCTCCACGGCTATCGCCGCACGTCGATCGACGACGTGGCGCAGGAGGCGGGGGTCGCGAAGGGGACGGTCTACCTCTACTTCCGGAGCAAGGAGGAGATCTTCCGGGAGGTGAGCGCGGCGGTCATCCACAAGTACCTGACGGAGGCGGAGAAGGCGGCGGCCTCGCCGGGGACCGTGGAGGAGCGCCTGGCGGCGGCGCTGGAGGCGAAGGTCCTCACGGTGCACCGGCTCAAGTCCAGC
>DATBSS010000295.1:0-23121 GCA_036559665.1 Myxococcaceae bacterium | reverse complement strand
ACCGCCGGACGCGCCGGAAGACGACCAGAAGGCGATGTTGAAGGAGATCCGCGAATCGACCCGGAGGCTGGCGGAGGCCGCCGAGCGCATCTCGCCTCCTCCGCCGCCCGAAGCCGCGAAGACGGATCCACTCAAGTGGACCAGCAATGTCACCGCCGGCATGACCTGGGTCACGGGCAACGTGACGTCGTTCTCGTTCGTGGGGAACGCATCCACGACGCGCAAGGTGGACAAGACCATCTTCGTGGGGAAGGCCTTCGCCGGGTACGGCGAGAAGCTGATCGACCCGGCGAGCGGGCCCAACGAGGTGCTGCTCTACAACATGGGTGCGTCGGCGCAGTTCGATTACCGCTTCACGCCGCTGATCTCGGCCTTCCTCGGGGCCGGCGTGGACGCCGACCACGTCAAGAGCATCGAGTACCGGCTGTATGGGGACGCGGGCCTGGGCGTGCTGTGGATCGACGCGAAGGATGGGACGGGCGACAAGCAGTACCAGAAGGCGCTGCTGAAGACCGACCTCAACATCCGCGTGCAGCCGGAGTCGCGCTTCCAGTACTACCCGGTGCCGATGCAACTCGACGATTCGCTGCTGGTCGGCCCGCGCCTGGCCGGCGTGTTCGCCTATGGGGTCACTTCAAGCATCACCTTCCGCGAGGAGGTGGAGGTCCTTCCCAACGTGCTGGGCCAACCGCGGGTGCTGATCAACAGCCTGAGCAGGGTTTCGGTGGGGCTCAATACCTTGCTGGCGTTCAACGCGTCCTACTCGGTCAAATTCGATTCGCAGCCGGCGGAGGGGAAGAAGCCGGTGGACGCGGTGCTGTCGCTGGGGCTGGAGGCGAATTTCTAGGCGGAGCCCGGCATGAAGCACCGCATGCGCCCGAAGGACATCAACCCTACCGCTCCAGCAGGTCCGCGAACGCCTTCGGCGCCATGATGACGATGTCCTCGTACTCGACGAGAGACAGCAGGTCATCGTCGCCGGTGACGATCACCGCCGCGCGGCCCTCGACAGCGGTGGCGAGGACGGCGTCATCGGCCGGATCCCGGCACACGCCGCGGACCCGGCTCGTATCCACGACCACGTCCGAGAAGATGACCAGGTCGAACAACAAGGCTTGCGCTCCGTTCGGATCCTGGAGGCGCTTCCGCACTTTGTTCAGACTCAGCACCCGCTCGACCTCTTCAACGATCACGGGCGAAAGGACGAGCTCGAAGGCTCTCCTGGAAAGGAAGGCCGCGCAGATCCGGCCGGGCGGGCCGCTCGGTTGGATCGCCGCACTGATGATGACGTTCGCATCGAGGACGACGCGGACCACCGGCTACTTCCGCTTCCGCCGGGGCTTGGCCTTGACCTGGCGCATCTGTCGGCGCACCTCGCGCTGCGCGTCGAGGGCAATGGCCATCACCTCATCATCCGAGAGCCGGTCCCCCGGGGAGCCCTTCTGACGCTGGAGGTAGCTGAGCCCGTGCTGGCGAGCGAACCGGCGCATCTGGTCCAGTCGCTCGACGGGCACCAGGGCGGCCAGGGGCTTGCCCTTGCGCTCGATGATGAACTCGTCGTGGCGAAGCGCGACCCGGTCCACCAATTCACCAATGCGCGCGCGAATCGTCCTCGTCGTGACTCTCTTCTTCAAACTGGACCTCAGGGTGCGGTTTCCCCAAAGATCATAAGACCCCGAGCCGACTCCGCGACGTAGATGTTCCCGTCCCCCGGCACGCGCACGCCCATGGCGCTGTCGAAGTAGCTCTGCCCTCTCCCCACGTCGAACGGCCTCCACGTGTTGAAGTAGCCGACCTGCGCCGGCGCTGACGGGTCGCTCACGTCGATGATCCGCAGCCCGGCCTGGTGGTGCGCCACGTAGAGCTTGGTCCCCACCAACTCCAGGTGGCGCATCGGCAGCTCCGGCCGCAGGCCCAGCCACTCCGCGAGCTGCGCCGGCGCCACCGGATCGCTGAAGTCCACTGCTCGCAGCTTCCCGCCCCACCCCTGGCCGCCCTCGAACACCACCGTGCGGCCCGCGGCGCCTGCCGCCTGGCTGGAGTGGCTGACCACCCCTGCCAGCGCCGACCCGAACGTCCCGCGCTGCACCGGCTCCGCCAGGCCCGGCGGCTCCGGCGGCACGTCGAAGGACACCAGCCCCTGCGTCCCCTGGTTCACGAACATCCGGCCGGCGAGCAACGCCACGGCGTGCGGCCACCGCCCCGCGCCGACGTCCGCCTCCGCCGTGCGGATCCGCCAGCGGAGGACCGGCGCGGCCGGCGTCTGGATGTTGAACACCAGCACCTCACCGTTCGGCTCCGGCGAGCTCGCGAACAGGCGGTTCGATGTCCGGTCCAGCTCCAGGGCGCGCACGCTGATGTCGCCCGCCGGCACCTGCCCCAGCCGCACCGGCGCCGCGGGATTGGCGATGTCATACAGAAGGACGCCGTGCTTCGCGCTGGCGACGTACAGCGTGCTCCCCACCGCCTTCGCGTCGCTCCAGTCGTCCCCCGCCTCCTGGACCGTCGCCACCTGCACCGGCGCCGACGGGACGCTCACGTCGAACACCGCCAGCCCGCCGGCCCTCGCGGCCACGTACGCAAACCCGCCCTGCACCCAGACGTCTGCCGCCGATCCGCTCGCCAGCTTCGTCTCGCTCACCAGCGCCAGGTGCTCCTGCTGGCCCTCTCCATCCCCCCAGTCGATCCACCGCGCATCGAACGTCCCCTCATCCACCTTCACGCCGTCCACGCACGACTGCACGTGCCCGGTGAAGTGGAAGTGGCTCAGACCCTGGCACCCCGCGAACGACAGGCGGCGCTCGCTCCCGCTCTCCGTCCACTTCGTCCCCAGGTAATAGGTGTCGGTGCCCGTATCCTTCGACTGCACCGGGTGGCCGTCGATCTTCTCAGCCCCCGAGACCACCGTGTAGATCGACGAGTGCGTGGTGGCGCCGCTCTCCCACTCCACCTTCGCGTTGTAGATCCCGCCCAGGTACACCTGACCCAGCGTGCCCACTTCGCAATCCGACAAGTCGTAGGTCCGGAGATCACCGCACGCCGGCTCCGGGATGGGATCCGGGCAGCCCATCAGGAGCAGCATCGAGGCAGCGGTCACGGCGGCGAGGCGAGGGTTGAGCGCAATCACGAGGAACCTCCACCACCCACGGTAATCCGGCCCCTCCGGCCACGCAGACCCTCTTCAGCCAGATGGACCCTCCGAGCTCACAGACGCGAACATCCGCTCCCAGTGATGTCGCCTTTTGATCACCGTCGCCTGTGGTCCCTCGAACGTCCGGTCCAGCACCTCCAGCTTCGACACCTTGTCGATCGTCACCAGCCGCCAGTCGGGAAGCCCACCCGAACGGCTGCCCCCACCCACCTGGTACACCAGCACCCGGTCCACGCCCTTCAACGTTCCGTAGTCGTGCGGCTCGGCGACGCGGGTGATCCCGTCCAGGACGAACTTGATCAACCGCCGCCCGGAGATCGCCTCCCGCAGCAGCCGGTCCACCTCCGGATTCACGGCGGCGCCACCCTCCCCGCCATCACCTCCGCCAGCTTGCGGATGCTCTCCGGCGCGCAGCCCTCCGCCTTGTTGTTCACCATCACGTACGTCTCCGCGCCCTCCCGCACCGCGTCCATCGCCAGCTCCGCCAACTGCGCGCGCCGCCCGGGGTCCTCCTCCACCAGGCGGTTGAACGGCTCGTACTTCTGCCGCGCGCCTTCGTGGGTGACGCCCGGCGGATGGAGCCACCGCGCCACCAGCACCCGCCGCGCCGCGGCCGGTATCCGCTCGCGCTGCTCCAGCACGTCCGGCATCCGCCCCCAGACGTTGAAGCAGTGCACCGCCCCGGTGTCCGCCAGCGCGCGCCCGTACGCCTCGGTCAACAGCTCCTCGTTGCGCAGCTCCACCGCGTACACCGGCCCCTTCGGCAACCGGCGGAGGAAGTCGTGCAGCTTCTCCGCGAACCGCTCCGGCGAGCGCACCTCGAACGGCGAGAACTGGAACAGCAGCGGCCCGGCCTTCGCCCCCAGGCCCTCCACGAAGGGCGCCACCACCTGGTCCGCCGCGTACGCCGCGTCCAGGAGCCGCGGGTTCCGCTGCCCCGCCCGAGCGCCGTAGCGCGCGTGCGCCGGGTACGTCACCACCGTGCAGTCCTGGTGTGCCTTGGTCGGAAAGCGGAAATCCGCCGGCACCTGCGCCGCGAACCCGGCGTACGTCGAGACGGAGATGGGCTCGTAGAAGGTGCGGTCGATCTCCATCGCCCGCAGCAGCGGGTGCTTCGAGTACGCGGTGAGCCCTCGGCTCAAGAGGAGCACCGAGCGCGTCCCCGGCGCGTACACCAACCCATTCCCCGTCCACCCCGGGTACACCCACGACTGCCCGCCCAGCCGCAGCCCGGCCGGCAGCCGCGCCGCCACCGCGCGGACCTTCTCGGACGCCGGGGCGGGGTCCAGCTCGTCCGCGCCGGTGCCCGGCCCGGGCTCGAAGAGGGTGAGCTGCATGAGCGCGAGAATGCCCGCTTTTCCGGCCACCACAAGCATGTGACCAATCTCCAGGTCGAAAATTCTTGACTCCCCCTGGCTGACCCTGCCTCGGGCCCGCTTCGGCTACGCTTCCCGTCATCCAGCAAACAGGAGCGCGTCGATGTCCCGAGTGGCCTGGATCCTCCTCCTCAGCGCAGCCCTGGCCCAGCCGGCACGCGCGCAGGGCGCCGGCCCGTGCGGCGGCTTCGTGACCCACGTCTGGGTCCCCCAGCCGTCCGGCCACATCGGCACCATCCACGTCGGCGGCGGCGGCTCCTCGGGGGGCGGCGGCAACGGCGGCGGGGGCGGCGCGCACGAGGCCACGGCGGTGAGCGGCGGTTCCTCCGGTGGCGGCGGGGGCGGCGGCGACGCGGCGGTGCTGGTCCTGCTGGTAGTGGCGGCGGCCGCGCTTCCGATCGTGGTCTACGCCTTCGATGAGGACGCCCATCCGGACGTGGCGCAGTGCTGGGCGACGCCCGAGGAGCGCTTCACCTTCTACGGCGGCGCCACCTCGGAGTCCTTCGGCCCCGTCCCGTTCCTGGGCACGCGGGGCCTTTTGCACTGGTACGCGCTGGGCATGGCGGGCGGCGTCGAGGGCACCCGCTACGGCTCCCTCGACGTCCACGGGTCGCTCCTGGCGCGCATCCCGCCCAAGCAGCACATCGAGTTCGCGCTCGGCTTCGGCGGCCGGTACCTGACCAGCACGTTCGGCCGGCAGAGCTGGTTCGAGGTCTCGCTCCCGCAGCGCTACACCCCGTTCCGCTGGAGCGCCCTGGAGCCCGGCCTCACCTTCGACCTCCGCCCCGCGTTCCTCTTCAACCCGAACGCCGGCATCTGGGACGTGCGCCTGGAGGCGGCGGTCGTCTTCCCGCTGGGCCCCTGGGCCTCCATCGACGTCGGTGGCCGCGCGTACTCGTTCCAGGGCCAGGTGCAGGGCGGCGCGATGCTCGGCCTCCAGCTGAGCCTCTGACCCCAGCTACAGCCGGATCCGGTCCGCAACCGCCTTCGCCGCGTCCGCCGTGCTCAGCGTCCCGCCGATGTCGCGGGTGCACTGCCCGTCCGCCACGGCTTGCGCCACCGCCTGCTCCAGCGCGCGCGCCTCCGCCTCATGCCCCAGCTCCTCCAGCATCAACGCCGAGGTGAGGAACATGGCGGCCGGGTTGACGATGCCCTTCCCGGCGATGTCCGGCGCGGAGCCGTGGACGGGCTCGAAGAGCGGCGTGGACTCCGGGTTCAGGTTGGCGGAGGGCGCCACGCCCATCCCGCCGGTGAGCGCGGCGCCCAGGTCCGTGAGGATGTCGCCGAAGAGGTTGGTGGTGACGACGACCTCCAGCGTCTCCGGCTTCAGCACCATCTGCATCGCCATGGCGTCGACGTAGAGGTGCTTGGCCTCCATGCCGGGGTACCCGGCAGCCACCTCGCGGAAGACGCGCAGCCACAGCTCGTGCGCGGCGATGGCGTTGGACTTCTCCGCCACCGCGACCTTCGTCTTCCCGTGCTTCTTCGCCCACTCGAACGCGGCGCGGATGATGCGCTCCACGCCCTTCCGGGTGTGGATCTCCTCCGCCAGCGCGACCTCGTCCGGGGTGCCCTTCTTCAAGGTCCCGCCGATGCCGTTGTAGAGCCCCTCGGTGTTCTCGCGGAACACCACGAAGTCCAGCTCCTTCTGCCCCTTGCCCTTCAGCGGCGAGAGCCGGTCGTGGAGCAACCGGCAGGGCCGGAAGTTCACGTACAGGTCCAGCCCGAACCGCAACCCGAGGAGGATCTCCCGCGCGTGGGCCTGGTCCTTCACCCGCGGGTCGCCCACCGCGCCGAACAAGATCGCGTCGTAGTCCTTCCGGAATACCTCGATCTGCCCTGGCGGCAGCCCCACCCCGTCCCGCAGCCACCGCTCCGCCCCGAAGTCGAAGTGCTGCAGCTCCAACCCAAGCGACCGGCTCCGGCCCATCGACTCCAGGACCGGGACCACCTGCGCTGCGACCTCAATGCCGGCGCCGTCGCCGGGGATCACCGCGATGCGTGCCATGGGACCGAGGCTGGTGCGGCGCAGGAGTCACCCCGCCGCTTTCAGCTCCTTCTTTCGTCTCGCCGCACCTTCGCGACGCACATGGGCCGGGGATAGCACATCGTTCGGGCCATGTTCCCGCTTGGATAAGGGGACGGTAGGGGGTTTCCGAGCCGCTAAACCCCCGGAGACCCAGGCCCTGCACGTTCGGGGGGCGAGGTCTGTCTAGGGGGCACAGCGGCAGCCTCCCCCGGTCCTCGCCGCACACCCCAGGAGAAGTAGATGAGCGCGATTGGAGCAGGCGGCGGTCTGGCTGCCGGAGGCATGTCTGCGCGGATGCAGATGGGAATGCTCCCAGGCACCGGCAAGGCGGGCCCCGCGGCCTCGACCGGGGCCGCCAAGACCGGAGCTTCCGCGGCCCGGCAGGCCAGGGGCTCCGACATCGGGCGCGACGGCGCGCTCTCGCGAGGGCAGGGGTTCTCCCAGCGCGATTCGTTCACGCCCGCCAAGCAGGCGCAGAAGCCCGGCGGCGCGAACCAGGCGGCCCGCCAGGGCGTCCAGCACCAACCGCAGAAGCAGGCCACCCAGCAGGATCCGCAGAAGCAGTCCCAGCAGTCTCAGCAGAGCCGGCAGTCCGAGCAGACCCGCCAGTCCATGCAGCAGGAGAACCAGCAGGCCGGCGACGTCAAGCGCGCCATCCAGTCGGCGGAGCTCCGGATGGAGCAGCAGGCCCTGATGCGCATCGCGCTGATCATGAACGACGCCGGCCTGGCGGAGGAGACCAGGGAGATGCTCCGCAGGATGTACAAGAAGTTCCTGGAGTGGCTCAAGGAGATGGACGAGATCTTCCGGGCGCCGTCGCCGGCGTAGCCGGCACGCTTGCACGATCTGAGAGGGACCCCTGTCTAACGGGCGTTCCCCACAAAAGCGGGTTCGCCCCGCCGGAGTCCCTCTCATGATCCCCCCTGTCCTGTCCCCCGCAGTGCAGTCCACCTCTCTCCAAAGCGCCGGCAACGCCGCGCCCGCCGCCGCCGCCGGGCCGCTGGCCCTCTCCAGGCCCCCCATCCAGCCTTCCGGCACGTCCACCGGGGCGGCCATCGAGGCCAACATGGCCCCGGTGCCCCCGTCGCCGGGTCCGCTGCCGGCGCCGTCTCCCCAAGCCAAGGCGCAGCTCGCGGTGAGCTTCAGCGAGAAGTGGGTCAACCAGCTCAGCAGGGCCGCCGACCTGATGGGAGTCGACCTCCACGGCGCGCTGCGCTTCGCGCACGCCGACGTGCGGCGCGTGATCGGCGACCTCAACCACCACGCTCCCACGTCCCGGCTCACCCGCGACACCAACCACCTCCTCACCGACTGGGCGTCCAAGGGCGATCACGCCATCAAGGTGCTCCAGCACGGGCTCTTCCGGAATAGCGAGCAAGACCTCCGGGGCATCGGCGCCGACCTCTCCAGGGCCGGCGTGACCAACCCCGGCCTCCAGGCCGCGCTCGGCGAAGCCGGCACCCTGCTCCGCCAGTTCGACGCCATCTTCTCGCGCGGCCCCGGCGTTCCGGGCGGCCCCGGTATCCCGGGCCCCGGCATCCCCGGCGGTCCGACCCTTCCGGGCGGTCCAAGCCTCCCGGGGGCCCCGGGCATCCCGGGCCCGGGCATTCCAAGCATCCCGATCGGCGCCGGCGCCCAGGGGGCCATCGGCGGCATGATCGGCTTCCCGCCCATCGGCGGCGGCCTCGGGCAGCTGGAGCAGATGCTCCGGTACGCGCAGGCGAAGATCGGCGCGGCGGCGACCCAGGAGGCCAAGGCTCATCCCGAGAACGTTCCGGCCCTCCAGGCCGCCATGGCCGGGATCTCCAACTCGTTCCGGCAGATGGAGCAGGGCCTGGTCATGTCCAACGCGATGCGGCTAGGCATGCTGGGGGAGTTGGCCCGGATCAACGGCGGGTTCCCACAGCCCTCGCCGCAGCCGCAACCGGTGCCCCTGCCCTGGCCTCAGCCCCAGGCGGCCTGAAGCGCGATGCGTGCCATGGGCCCGCACATCACGGCGGGGGCGGCTCGCTCTCGCCGGTGAACTCCCGCAGCCGCCGGTAGTCCTCGTACTGCATCTGGAGGGTGAGCACGTCGCCCCGCTGCACCTTGGTGTTGCCGCGCGGGTGGAGCACCTCCTCCGAACCCTTCCGCTCCAGCGCCAGCGTCAGCCCGCCAAACGTGTCCCGCACCTCGGAGAGCGAGAGCTCCGGCAAGCCGTGGTCGGCCGTGAATCGGGAGATCACCAGGAGATGTCCGCTGATCTGGAACGAATGAAGGATGCGCGGGTCCAGCGCGGAGAGCGCCATCGCCGGCGCCGCCAGGGCGGAGCTGGAGAGCGCCTCCGCCTTGAACGTCTCCCGCACCTTGGCCACCAGGTCGTCGTCGAACAGCCGGATGACGACCCGGATGTGCGGGTTCATCTTGCGCGCGTCGAGGGCCACGTTGAGGTTGGCGAGGTCGTCGTCGGTGGCGCAGACGATGGCGTCCGCCGCCTCCACGTGGGTGCGCTTGAGCGAACCGGGGCTCTTGATGTCGTCGATCAGCACCGGCACGCCCTTGTCGCGGAGGATGGCGACGAAGGGCGCGTCCACGCGCTTCTCGATGACGCACACCTCGCGCCCCAGGGCCAGCAGCTGCTCGCTCACCCGGAAGCCGATCCGGCCGGCGCCACACACCACCACGTGCTTGCGCATCGTCTGTGAGAGCACGGCGATCCACTCCTTGTCGTCGCGATGCTTGGCGAAATAGAGGTAGGCGAAGCGCACCATCCCGTCCACCAGGACGATGATTCCGAACGGCGGGATGGCGATGTTGAGCGCCTCCAGCACCGGGTTGGGCACGTACTCGAGCGACGGCTGCCCGTAGAGCAGGAAGTAGACGTGGTGGATGGCCTGGCCGTAGCTGATCCGATCCCCGCGCGGCCCCACGTACAGCAGCAGGAAGACCAGCGGCGCCACGACGAAGAGGGTCGTCCCCAGGATGACCGTCACCCGGAAGCGCGCCACCAGCGCCCAGAGGTACCGGAGGTTCGCGGAGAAGCTGCGGTGGAAGGGGCGGCGCACGCGCGGGACCTCTTCACCCCGCCGGAGTGATGGCGGTCTCCGAGGCCATCCGCGCCCGGCGGCGCTCCACCAGCCACACCGCCAGCACGCCCACCTCGTAGCAGAGGATCATCGGCCCGGCCATCAGCGACAGGTTGATGGCGTCGCCGGTGGGGGTGATGATCGCCGCGACGATCAGGCAGATCACGATGGCGTGCCGCTGGTACTTGAACAGCCAGCGCGACTTCACCAGCCCCACCACCGCCAGCAGCGCCATCACCAGCGGCATCTCGAAGATCACGCCCAGCGCCAGCTCCAGCAGCAGCACCAGCGAGAGCTGCTCGCTCATGGTGAGCATGGGCCGGGTCCACGCCTCCGTATGGTAGCGGGAGGCGCCGCTGGCGATGGCCTTCTCCAGCTTCCACACCGAGGCGATCTGCTCGGTGCTCTTGGGCGCGGCGCCGGCCAGCAGCGCGGCCGCCTGGTCCAGCGCCTTGCTGGCGGCCACCAGGTCGCCCTTCTCGCGCAGCCCCAACGCCTCCAGCCGCGTCTCCATCACCGTCCTGAGCACCGGCCGCACCGCCGCGCCGCGCTCCCAGTCCGCCACCGCGTCCACCATCCGCCCCAGCGCGTCCACCCGCGCCGTCATCTCCACGCTGGACGAGGTGGGAGCGGCGCCGTCGTCCGACCTCCCGTCGCCCGCCGCGGTGATCGCCTCGGTGGCCTTGCCCGCCAGCGCTCCGGCCGTCTCCGGATCTCCGAAGCGCAGGTACCGGAGCGCCTCCGCCTCCTGGGTGCGCGCGGCCTCCAGGCGCTGCTCCAGCGGCGCCGAGTCCCCCTCGGTGAGGAGGAACCGGAACATCGTCGGCAGCAGCACGAAGTAGCAGAACAGCGCGCCGGTCACGAACGCCAGCGAGCCGAAGAGCACGAAGGGCGTGGCGAAGCGGCGCTCGGACGGGTAGAGGCCCGGCGAGACGAACCCCCAGAGCTGCCAGAGGATGACGGGCGTGGTGAGGAAGATGCCGGCGTAGAGGCCGACCTTCATCAGCACGTTGATCTCCTCGATCCCCGACGTGTAGATGAGCGCCCGCGCCTCCTCCGGGAGCGCGTTCAGCACCGGGCGCATCAGGATGGCGAAGATGGGCCGGGAGAACACCAGCCCCACCACCGCCAGCCCGAACACCGCGATCACGCACTTCAGCAACCGGCCGCGCAGCTCCTCCAGGTGATCGGACAGCGACATCCGCAGCTCGCCGCCCTCACCCTCACCCTCGCCCTCCCCTGCCTCGCCCTCCTCCGCCCCCTGCAGCCGGTCCGCGAGGCTCACGCGCCTCCCTCCGGGTCGCTCCCGGTCGGGACCAGGGTGGGCCGGTCATGGGCCGACGGGACGGTCCCCGCGGGCGACCCGGCCGCGCCGGCCTCGGGCGGGGTGGCCGGGCTGACGCCCCCTGGGTTGGTGGGCCTGGACGCCTCCGCCATCAGCGCCGCCGGCGGCCGCGGCGCCTGCACCGGGAGGATGTGGTGCTGTGGATCTCCCTCGACCTGGGCCGGCGTCGAGTTGAGGTCCTGATCCATCCGGTAGAACTCGCGCTCCACCACGGAACGGACCTCGTCCGTCTGGCGTCTGATCTCCCGCAGGAACTTCCCCAGCCCGCGGGCCAGCTCCGGGAGGCGCTTGGGGCCCAGCACCAGGAGCGCCACGACCAGGATGAGGATGACTTCGCCGGCGCCCAGGTTGAGCATGATTCCCCGCTGCCTGGACGAAGGCTTTACCAGGTTGGCGACGCGCGGTGTAGAGAGGCACCGGATGTGGGCTAGACAAGCGCTCGCCCGCGCGCTAGCTCATCAACTGGCGTTCTTCCCCAGAGGCAGGCCATGATCTCCCGACCGATGGCACGGCGATCACCCCGCGGAGTCACCCTCGTCCAGGTCGTGATCGTCGTGGCCCTCATCGCCATGGCGGTGGGCGGCATGACCTACGCCTTCTTCGGCCAGCTCAGCCCGATCTTCGGCGACGCGGACAAGAACCTCGCCGGCGCGGAGAAGAACGAGGCGGCGAACTCGATGCAGCAGAACCAGGTCACCGGCCACGCCGCGTCCGACCCGAACGCGATGCAGAACAGCATGCAGCAGAACGCCCAGCAGAACACCAACGCGGCCGCCAAGGCCAGCGGCGTCCCGTAGCGCCTGCGCCCGGCCGCCGCGCTACGCGGCGAGTTGCTCGAACCAGTCCCAGCCCCAGCCCCACTCCTGCACCGGCGGGCGGACCGTCCTGCGCGCCGCCTCCAGCAGGGCGCTCACGTCCAGCTTGCCGCCGGTGCTGACCTTGCCGGCCAGGTCGGGGTCCTTGCGCGCTGTCTGGAGGATGAGGTCGCGGACCTGCGCCGCGCTGAGCGACGGGTTGACCCCGAACGCGAGCGCCGCCGCCCCGGCCACCGCGGGGGCCGCCATCGAGGTGCCGCTCATCCGCTGGCGGCCGCCGCCCGGCGCGGTGGAGACGACGTTGTCCCCCACCGCGGCGATCTGGATCACCTGGTCGCCATAGGAGGAGAACGAGGCCAGCTTGTCGTTGGCCCGGTCCATGGACGCGACGGTGACCTGGTTCGGCAGGCCCAGGTTGCCGGGCAGGTCCGGCCGGCCGTTGAGGTTGGTGCCGCTCCCGTTGTCGGTGGCGACGCAGAAGAGGATGTCCGCCGCGTCCAGCTTTTGCGCCGCCGCCTTCCAGCGCGCCTGGGCGGTGGGGTCCGGGTACGCGCCGCCGAACGACGCGTTGACCACGCGCACGTTGGCGCCGCGCTTCTTCATGTCCACCACGTAGTCGACCGCGCGCTCGAAGTTGGTGAGGAGATCGCACCCGTCGTACATCCCGCCCACGCCCATCACCAGCGCCTGGCCGGCCGCCACGCCGCCGCCGCGGCCGCGCTCGTCCGGCTGGGCGACCACCACGCCAGCCACGTGCGTGCCGTGGTCCAGCGACTTGCCGGCCGACAGGTCGCCGGTGCCGAGCCCGGCGTTGAAGCCGTGCACGTCGTCCACCACGCCGTTCCCGTCGTTGTCGATGCCGTCGCCGGCGACCTCCCCGGCGTTGGTCCACAGCGAGCCCTCCAGCGCCGGGTGCTTCGCGTCCATGGCGCCGTCCATCACCACCACCACCGGCGGTGCCGACGGCGAGGCCCGGGGCCCCGGCAGCGGCGCCGGCGCGGGCGGAGGGTCCCAGGGCCGGCACGCGCCGCCCAGGTCGCCCGCGTCACCGCCCGGGCGCTGGACGAACGCGTCGAGCAGCGGCGAGCGCGGCGCCTCGGGGGCGGGACGCTCGGTCGCGGGCGCAGAGGATGCGGCGGCTGGGCGAGGGCCCGGGAGAGATGGCAGGGAGCGAATCACAGGGAACGGAAGCGATTCTCCAGTGCCTGATGAGTCCCGTTGCGGCGTGCCGAACATCCCGGAACTGCTGGGGAATCAGCGACGACCCATGGAGCGCGCGCGCCGCGAAGCACGTCAACCGGCATTGCGTTCGGCGCGCCCCGAAAAGGTTTTTACGATGGAGCGAGCGCGCTCCGCTGGGCGCTCTGCACGCCGCGCTCCCGGGCGGCGACCCGCTCCTCCAGCATCCGGATCAGCGGCGGGGTCGCGAGGGTGAGGAGGATGGACAGCCACGCCACCACCTCGATGTGCACGAGCTTGTGGTCCGCCGTCTCGCTCAGGATCCACGCCGAGGCGCTGGCGCCCACGCCGGAGGCGATGTGCTGCACCGTGGACTGGAGGGACATGAAGCGCGCGCGCCAGGCCGGCTGCGGCACGCGCGAGGCCAGCGTCTGGTACGGCACGTTGCGGAACGCGGCGGACACCATGAACGCCACGAAGATCGCCGCGACCGGGAACCCGGGGGGATAGTGGATGAAGCCCACGAACACCGTGGCGGAGAGCATCAGCGCGCCCACCAGGCTCATCCGGAACGAGCCGTAGCGGTCCACCAGGCGCCCCACCCGCCACAGGGTCGCGAAGCTGGCGAAGCCTCCGACCAGGTAGAGGTACTGCAGGGAGTCGCGCGGGAAGCCGAGGTTCCCTTGCACGTAGGCCGAGATGTTCGGGATGAGGATGAACCCGCCCACCATCACCACCGCGGTGATGCAGTACGAGAGCTGGACCATCGGCGTGCGGATGATCTCCGCCATCTCGCGCAGCGCGTGGCGGTGCGGCACCGGACCCTCCGCCTTCAGGTGTCCGCGCATCGGCGGCAGGAAGCTGATCGCCACCGCCACCACCAGGACCCCCGCGGCGGCGGTGACGAAGAACGGCGCGCGCCACCCGAATTTCCGCGCGAGCACCAGCGCCAAGGGGGTGCCCACCACCTGGGCCACCGAGAACGCCAGCATCACCCGCGACAGCGCCTTGCCGCGGCGCGCGACCGGCACCACGTCGGCGACGATGGACATGGAGACCGAGGTGGCCGGCCCTCCGAAGAAGCCCGCAAAGAGGCGCGCCGCCATCAGCGTGCCCAGCCCGCGCGCGAAGCCTCCCGCCACCGTCCCCAGCACCAGCCCGGACATCGCGACCGCCACCACCTTGCGGCGGTCGAAGCGGTCGAGGAAGAACGACCCCGCCAGCCCGGAGACCGCGGCCGCGTAGGTGTACGCGCCGCCGACGAGGCCGATCTGGTCGGCCCCGAACCCCAGCCCCTGCGCCAGGTCCGGGCCCAGGGGCAGCGGGATGACGAAGTCCAGGATGTTGATGAACTGGATGGCCGCGACGAGGAAGACGATCAGCCCTTCGGAGCGGGGACGCTCGGCGGCCTCTGGAGCGGCGGACAAGGCGGCGTACCTTAACGGGCCGGCGGACCAGCCGCTACCCGGTCACCAGTCGTCCCACCAGTGGTTGCGCGACCGCCGGGCCCAGACGCTCGGCGGCAGGAAGAGGATGGCGAGCGCCAGCAGGCCCAACAGGCCGGTCACGCCCAGCCAGGTCCGGCCCGGCTGATATTTGCCCAGGCAGGCGAAGGAGATCACCCCCAGCAGGATGAAGCCGGCGATGGCCATGACCCGGCCGGACGAGGAATCGATGCTCTGGATGATGCGGATCCCCGGCGCCTCGCCGGAGTCGCTTCCGCGCTGCGCCTCCTTCACCATGGCCGTGAAGGCCGCCGCCTTCGCCTCGGCCTGCTCCTTGGTGTGCTGTTCCTTCCGCGCGTGGATCTGCTCGACCTCCTGCTTCTCCTGCGCCACCTCCGTCTGCCGCTGCCGCCAGAACTTCTCGTTGTAGTCGCGCACCTCGTCGGTCCAGAGCGCGGACCCGCAGTGGACACAGGACTGCGCGTAGCGGCTGTTGTCCGCCTCGCAGCCCATGCAGCGGATGAATTGCTGCTCCTCTTTGGAGCGGGTCTCCAGCGCCAGGGGCTGGTCGGACACCTGGCGCGCCACGCGCTGGGCGGCGGGCCGGTTCGCGGGTGAAGGCGCCCGGTCCGGCGCCTGCTCCTTCTCCACACGGGCGAAGCGCTCCTCGGTCTTCTTCCCCGCGTCGTCATCGCCGCCGCGCTCGGTGCGCCGCGTCTCCAGGTGCTTGAAGCGATCCAGGCGGCTCATGCGGAACCTCCTCCGCGAACGGTCGACGACGCAGGGCGCGTGCGGTGCTTCGCCCACTGGCGCAGCTTGGCGATCTCCTCGCGCATGGTGGTGGCGATGGGGTACGTCTCGCCAATGGACACTTCCAGGTGCCGCTGCTCCAGCTGCGCGCCTTCGGCGAAGGCGTCGTAGAGCCCGGAGATCACCGCCTGCTCGATCTCCGCGCCGCTGAAGGCCTCCGCCTTGCGCGCGAGCGCCTCCAGGTCGAACCCCTGGAGGTCCCGGCCGCGGCGCTTGATGTGGATGCGGAAGATGTCCCGGCGCTCGGGCGCGGCCGGCAGGTCCACGAAGAAGATCTCGTCGAAGCGGCCCTTGCGCAGGAGCTCGGGCGGGAGCCCGTCGATGCGGTTGGCGGTGGCCACCACGAACACCGGCCCCTTCTTCTCCTGGAGCCAGGTGAGGAACGTCCCGAACACGCGCGCGGTCACCCCGCCGTCCAGCGTGCCGCCTCCGGTGGCGCCCGCCAGCGCCTTCTCCACCTCGTCCACCCAGAGCACTACCGGCGCTATGCCCTCGGCCATCTGGATGGCCCGGCGGAGGTTCTCCTCGGAGGAGCCGACCAGCCCGCTGAAGATGCGGCCCATGTCCAGGCGCAGGAGCGGCAGCTTCCACTGCGCCGCCACCGCCTTGGCCATCAGGCTCTTCCCGCACCCCTGCACGCCCAGCAGCAACAGGCCCTTGGGCTCCGGGAGGCCGAACTGGCGCGCCGCCTCGGAGAAGGCGTTGGTCCGCCGCGCCAGCCACTGCTTGAGCAGGTCCAGCCCGCCCACGTCGGAGAGGGTCTCTTCCGCGGAGTAGTACTCCAAAAGCCCGCCCTTGCGGATGACCTGCCGCTTCTCCTGGAGGATGAGCGAGATGTCGCTGCTGTCCAGGCGCTGATCGTCCGCCACCGCCTTGGCGAAGGCGTTCTCCGCCTCGTTGAGGGTGAGCCCCTGGGCGGCCTTCACCAACTGCTCCGCCTGGTCGCGGGTGAGCGAGACGGTGGCCTTGCCCGACTTGCGCACCACCGAGGCGATGTCCTTGAGCAGATCGAACAGGTCCTGGAACGTGGGCAGGGGCACGTCGAGGACGGTGATCTCCTTCTCCAGGTCGACCGGGATGCTCAGCGTCGGCGAGAGGAGGATGACCGTGGTGTAGGTGGTCTTGAGCAGGTGGGACAGCTCGCGGAGGCCGCGCACCACCGCCCCGTCGCTGAACCAGGCGTGGAAGTCCTTGAGCACCACGATGGAGGGCTCGTTCAGCTTCTCGATGGCGAGGAGGACGTTGCGCGGCTCGCGGGAGTCCTCGTCGCCGCTCCCGATGCGCGGCGTGCTGCCGCCGCCCTGGCGCTTCAGGCCGCGCATCACCGACCAGTGGTAGAGCGCCTTGCCGTGGGTGTTGGCCAACTGCTCCAGCAGCGCGTCCACCCGCTGTTCTTCCCAGGACACCAGGTACACCAGTGGGTACCGGGCGCGGATCAGCGTGTCCAGGTCTCGAACGAACCGCGGGCGATCGTCTCCCGCAGACGCTGTGACCGGTTCTGGCGCAGGCGTGGGGGCCACCGCCCCCAGTATAGGTGTAGAACCCGCCCTTCATGGACCAGCGCGCGTTGTGGGACCGGTACCGGCAGTACCTGTGCGACTGCCCCACTGTGGGGGTGCGGCTCGACGTCTCCCGGATGCGCTTCCCGGCCGGCTTCTTCGACCAGATGCGCCCGGCGATGTCGGAGGCCTTCGCCGCCATGGAGGCGCTGGAGCGCGGCGCCGTCGCCAACCCGGACGAGGGGCGCCAGGTGGGCCACTACTGGCTGCGCGCGCCGGAGCTGGCCCCGAAGCCGGAGCTGCGCCAGGCCATCGAGCAGACCGTCGCGGCGGTGAAGGACTTCGCGCGCGCGGTGCACGGCGGGAGCGTCGTCCCACCGGGGGGCGGCACGTTCAACCGCCTGCTGGTGGTGGGCATCGGCGGTTCGGCGCTGGGGCCGGAGCTGTGCGCGGACGCCCTCACCCTGGTGGACGGCGACAGGATGAAGCCGTTCTTCCTCGACAACACCGACCCGGACGGCATCGACCGCACGCTGGACCAGATCGGCGCCGGGTTCTCGCACACGCTCACCGTCGTCATCTCCAAGTCCGGCGGGACGAAGGAGACGCGCAACGGGATGCTGGAGGTGGCGCGCGCCTACGAGCGCCTGGGCCTTTCGTTCCCGAAGCACGCGGTGGCGGTCACCGGCGAGGGGAGCGAGCTGGACAAGACGGCGGTGCAGCAGCGGTGGATCCGCCGCTTCCCGATGTGGGACTGGGTCGGGGGCCGGACGTCCGAGACCTCGGCGGTCGGCCTGCTGCCCGCGGCGCTCCAGGGCGTCGACGTGGACGCGCTGCTCGCCGGCGCTCGGGACATGGACGCGGTCACCCGCGAGCGGGACGTGATGAAGAACCCGGCGGCGCTGCTGGCGCTGATGTGGCACCACGCCGGGCGCGGGCGCGGCGAGCAGGACATGGTGGTGCTGCCGTACAAGGACCGCCTGCTGCTCCTCTCGCGGTACCTGCAGCAGCTGGTGATGGAGTCGCTGGGGAAGGAGAAGGACCTCCAGGGCCGCACCGTGCACCAGGGCATTGCGGTGTACGGGAACA
Source organism: Myxococcaceae bacterium (assembly GCA_036559665.1). GTDB lineage: Bacteria > Myxococcota > Myxococcia > Myxococcales > Myxococcaceae > DASRBA01. The sequence continues at coordinate 5,318 of DATBSS010000295.1, read as the reverse complement.
AGGGCTCCACCGACCAGCACGCGTACGTGCAGCAGCTCCGCGACGGCGTGCACAACTTCTTCGTCACCTTCATCGAGGTCCTCAAGGACCGCCGCGGCGAGTCGATGGCGGTGGAGCCGGACGCCACCTCCGGCGACTACCTGCTGGGCTTCTTGCTGGGGACGCGGCGCGCGCTGTACGAGAAGGACCGCGAGTCCATCACCGTCACCATCCCGGAGGTGAACGCCCGCTCGCTGGGCGCGCTGATCGCCCTCTTCGAGCGCGCGGTCGGGTTGTACGCCTCGCTGGTGGGGATCAACGCCTACCACCAGCCCGGCGTGGAGGCGGGGAAGCAGGCCGCCGCCGCCGTGCTGGCGCTGCAGCGGAAGGCCCTGGAGCGGCTCCGCGCGCAGCCGGGCGAGCGCACCGTGGAGCAGCTGGCCCAGGAGATCGGCGCCGTGGACGAGGTGGAGACGCTGTTCAAGGTGCTGGAGCACCTGGCCGCCAACCCGGACCACCGGATCCGGCGCATCCCCGGAATGGCGCCGTTCGACGCCCGGTTCGGCCGGCTGGAAACATGAGAGGAGTCGCCATGCGCGCGATCGCGATCGTCTGCGTCGTTCTTGGTCTTGGCCTTTCGGCCGGATGCGCTTCCACGCCGGCCAAGCCGGCCGGTCCCAGGCTGTGGCAGTTCCAGCTCCCCGCCCGGACCAGCATCGACATCCTGCTGTCGAAGACGGTGGACCTGAACCTCACCACGCCGCAGGTGGGGGAGCTGGTGAAGCTGCAGGCGGAGCTGAACGAGAAGGTGAAGCCGATCCGCGAGCAGCTCCAGCAGGCGCGCGGTGGAGGCATGTCGAGCGCGCCACCGCCGGGCGCGCAGCCCGGCGCTCCGCCTCCAGCTCCGCCCTCGAACGAACCGCCCCCGGGTCCGCCCCTGGTCGGCCCCACCCGGTGGGTTGGCGCCGTCCGGAACAGCGGAGACGTCGGCGTGCCGCGGGAGCCGCACGTGCGAGAGGCCAAGGAGGTCATCCCGGCCGACTACGCCGACCGGCGCACCCGGATGGAGACGCTCATCAAGCAGTTCGACACCGAAGACCAGGCGGCGTACGAGCGCGCGGAGGCGGGGTTCGACGAGTCGCAGAAAGCGGCCGCGCGGAAGCTGATGGCCGACCGGGCCGCCGAGCGCACGAAGCAGGCCAGCAACAACGCGCTGTTCGGCAGGTGATCAGTCCCCGAACCAGGGGACGCTGATGCGGCGGCCTGTGGCCGCAGCCCCCGTGCTCAGCCCGGGATGAGGAGGATCTTCCCGGTGGTGCCTCGGCCCTCGAGCGCGCGGTGGGCCTCGGCGCCCTGGGAGAGCGGGAACGTCTTCCAGATGGAGACCTTCACCCGCCCGGAGCGGATCCACCCGAACAGCTCCGCCGAGCGGCGCACCCGCTCCGCTCCGGAGGTGAGCACGTTCCACAGGTCGCCGCCGGTGAGGCGCTTCGAGGTGTCCATCAGCATCCGCGGGTCCACGTGCGGCGGATCGCCGCCGGCCATCCCGTAGAACACCACGTGGCCGCCGGTGCGCACGGCGGCGAAGCTGTCCATCAGCGTCCGCCCCACCGCGTCGAACGCCACGTCCGCGCCGCGGCCGCCCGGCGTGAGGCGGCGGATGGCATCCGGCCAGCCGGGCTCGTAGGTGAGGGCCGCCTCCGCCCCCAGCTCCAGCGCCAGGGCGCGCTTGGATTCGGACGAGACGAGGGCCAGCGGGACCGCGCCGCGGACCCGGCAGATCTGCACGAGGAGCGACCCCACCCCTCCGGCGGCCGAGTGCACCACCGCGCGCTCCCCCGCCGCGAGCGGATGGCTGTCGGCGGTCAGGTACTGCGCGGTGAGGCCCTGGAGCATCGAGGCGGCGGCGGTCTCGAAGGAGACCTCGTCGGGGAGCGGGACCAGTCGGTCCACGGGCGCCAGGACGAGCTCCGCGTTGGCGAAGGGAACGTCCGCGAAGGCCACGCGCTGGCCATGGCGGAGGTCGGTGGGGCCGCCGGGGGCGATGGATTCGATGACGCCGGCCGCCTCGTAGCCGGCGATGTACGGGGGCTGGCCGGCGAGGTGGTAGGCGCCGCGGCGGCGGTAGACGTCGGCGAAGTTGAGGCCGATGGCGCGGGTGCGCACGACGGCGTGGCCGGCCGCCGGGGACGGGTCCGGCACCTCGCGCCACTCGAGGACCTCCGGGCCGCCGAAGCGGCTGAACGTCAGCGCGCGCACCTGAAGGCTCCGGGGCTACGTCTTCGAGACGGGCTTCGGGTGGTCCATGGGGACGGGCATCTTCACGGGCGCTCGGCTCTACCGCAAGCGCGCAGGCGGACAGCGTCGGCGCGTGGGGATGGCGGACGAATGCCGCGCGGCGGTATGTCCTCCCTCGTGGATCAGCACGTTCGCAGGAGGCGTCGCCAGCGCGGCCGGTGGGTCGCCGTCGCGCTGCTCTCGCTGCTGGCGCACGCGCTGGTCATCGGCGCGCTGGTGCTGGAGAACGCGCTGAATCCACCCGCGCCCGTCATCACCCCACAGGCCGTCGCCCTCCGGCCGATCACCCCCCAGGAGTGGGAGCGCCGGCGCGGCTTCCGCCTCCCCCCTGACTCGAGGCCGCGCCCCCCGGACGCACCAGGCCAGGTGGTGGAGGTGGCGCCGGGCAACGGGGAGTCCTCACCAGCGGCGCGGTTCCTGGCCGAATCCAACAATCGCGTCCAGCGCGAGACCCGCTCGCGGGTCACCACGCCCCACCCGGGAAGCCCCACGCCGCCGCAGCCACCCGCCCCGCCCCCGCCGCCGGCCGAAGCCGCCCCCGCCCCCGAGCACCGGGTGCCAAACCTCATCCCCGACTTCTCGCCGCTGGACCTGGGACCGTCCCCTCGCGCCAATCAGCCGATGGCCGGCGGCGCCTTCCGTCCCCCGGCTGCCGAGCGCCCCGGCGAACCCGGCGCGTTCAACGACGACCTGGGAGACCTCCCCGAGGGCGACGGCACCTTCCTCAACACCCGCGAGTGGCGCTACGCGGGCTTCTTCAACCGCCTGAAGGAGGGGGTCTCCGGGAACTGGCACCCGCGGGAGGTGATGATCGCCAACCGCCACCTGAACGACCCGGTGTCCCGCGTCACCGTGGTGGCCGTCACCATCGACGAGCAGGGCGCGGTGAGGGACGTGCAGGTGGTGCGCCCGTGCGGCTTCTCGCCGCTGGACGAGGAGGCGGTGCAGGCGTTCCGGCGCTCGGGCCCGTTCCCCAACCCGCCGGCCGGCCTGTTCGAGGGCGGCGACACGTACACCTTCCCCTTCGGCTTCCACGTCGACATGCGCTGGCCGTCCGCCGCGTCGATCCCGCGGCTCCGCCGCCGCTAGAGCCGCCGGTCACACCTTGAAGCGGCGGATCTCCGCGCGCAGCACTTCGGCCTGCCGCTGGAGGGCGTCGATCGCCTCCTCCATCTGCTTGACGGACCGGTTCTGCTGCTCTGACACCTGCTTGATCGCCTCCACCGCCTTGAGCACCTGCTCGCTCCCGGAGGTCTGCTCCTTCTGGGCGCGGTTGAGGTGGGTGACCATCTCGTTGATGCTCTCCATGGCCTTGGTGATCTGCTTGGACCCACGCGCCTGCTCCTGGATGGAGCGCTGCACGTGGCCGGTGGAGAGCTTCATCTTCTCCGCGCTCTTCATGATCTGCTCGGAGCCGCGGGCCTGCTCGTAGGCCGCCTTGGAGATCTGCTGCACCGTCTCGGCGATCTTCTGGATGGAGACGGTGACCGCCTTGGAGCCGCGGGCCTGCTCGACGGTGGCGCGGGCGATGGCCTTCACCATCATGGTGCTCTTGTTGGCGGACTCGGAGATCTTCTTCAGCGCGCCCTCCGCCTCGCGCCCCAGGATCACGCCCTCGTCCACGTTGCGCACGCCCTGGTTCATCGCCGCCACCGCGTTGCGTGACTCGTCCTGCACGCTGCGGATCAGCTCGGCGATCTCCTTGGTGGAGGCGCCGGTGCGTTCGGCGAGGTCCTTGATCTCCTCCGCCACCACCGCGAAGCCCTTGCCGTGCTCGCCGGCCTGGGCGGCGATGATGGCGGCGTTGAGGGCGAGCAGGTTCGTCTGCTCCGCCACGTCGTCGATGACGTTGAGGATGTTGCCGATCTCCGAAATGCGCCGCCCCAGGCTCTCGATGACGGCGGAGGCGGTGCGCGAGGACTCCCTGATCTTGTCGATGCCGGCCAGCGTCTTCCCCAGCGACTCCACGCCGGTGACCGCGTCCTGGGTGACCTGTTCGGAGAGCTTGGCGGTCTCGGTGGCGTTGGTCTCCACCTGACCAATGGAGACGTCCATCTCGTTCATCGAGGACGAGGTCTCCTCGGTGGACGAGTAGAGCGCCTCGATGTTCTTGGCGACCTCCTTGATGGAGTAGGTCATCTCCTCGATGGCGGAGGTGGTCTCCTCCACCGAACCGGCCATCGAGCCCACGTTCTCCGCCACCTCGTCGTTGGTGGCGGCCATCTGCATGATGGAGGAGCTGGACTCCTCCGCGCTCTGGTAGAGGACCTCCACGTTCTCGGCGATGCCGCGGAGGCTGGCCAGCATCTCCACCATCGACGTCGAGGTCTCCTCCACCCGGGACAGCGTGGTGGAGGCGCCGGCGGAGACCGTGCTCCCGGTCTTGGAGATCTGCTCGATCACCATCGCCACTCCCTCCGCCACCCCGCGGATCCGCCCCAGGGTGTCGCGGAGCGACTGGCCGATCTGGTTCAGCGCCGCCGCCAGCGTGGACAGCTCCTCCAGGGTGGCGCCCTCCATCTTCCCGGTGAGGTCCGCCGAGGAGAGCTTGGACGCCAGCGCCCGCATCCCCTCCACCGGGCCGGCGATGAGCAGCCCGGCGAGGATCCAGGTCATCACCAGCAGCATCGGCACGCCCAGGGCGAACACCACCAGCACCGTGGTCCGCGCCGCCCGGCTGGCCTCGGCGGCGCCCGCGCCCGCGCCCGCACGCTCCAGGGCCTCCCGGATCTGCCAGGGAAGAAAGCTCAGGAGCAACAGCAGGATCACCGCCAGTACCAGGGCGGAGCCGAGCAGGATGGCGCCCTTGAGCCCGAGCCTCGAGAGAAAACGCGTCAACGCGGGCCGACTGTAGGGACCGGGGCCCACCGGGGCAAGGTTGGATATGCTCCGGCCTCTCTTCCGGCCCTTCCGAGTCGCGGCGCGTGACCATCCTCTTCACCGACCCGCTGTTCCTCGAGCACGACCCCGGCCGCGGTCACCCGGAGCGGGCGGCGCGGCTGGAGCGGACGCTGGAGGTGCTGGACCGCGCGCCCATCCCC
>DATBSS010000294.1:0-18426 GCA_036559665.1 Myxococcaceae bacterium | reverse complement strand
CCTGGCGGCAGACCTGGGCGTGGGGATTCCGCTGGGCAACGGGGCCGCCCTGGCCGGAGACCAGGGCCCGCGCTTCCTCGCCCGGGTGACGGTGGGCGCCGACATGGGCATCCTGCATCCGTCGCTCGACGCGGGCGTGCTGTTCCGGCCCTCCATTCCCCTGGAGCCCCCCGAGCACCAGTTCTTGCCCGGGGCGACCTCGGAGATCCACCTGGGCGCGGCGGTGACCACGGTGGGAAAAGGGCTGAGGTGGGAGCTGAGCGTCCGCACCATCCTCGATCCCAACGTGTCGAAGCTCGCGTTGGAGGCAATGGCAGGCGCGCGCGTTCCCCTGTCGAGCGGGCTGGAGGTGTCCCTGCTGGGAGGTCCCGGCCTCGTCAAGGCGACCGGCACCCCGCTCTTCCGCGTGCTGGCGGGCATCACCTACCGCGTCGAGCCGCGTCCACCCATCGCGTTCATCGACGAGGAGAGGGAGCGCAAGTACCGGCTCACGCTGGCCGAGCCCCAGTCCGGCCCCGAGGGGCCCGGGGTCCAGCCGACCCAGGTGGGGGAGATCACCCGCGTCACCGCCAACCCCCAGGGGATGCAGGGGGGCTCCAGCGAGCCGTTGCGGCCGTACCAGCCCACCCCCGGGGAGCAGGCGGTGCTCAGGGGCCACGTGCTCTTCGGCCGCGGGAGCAGGGACCTGCAGGGCGTGACGCCCCTGCTGGACCAGGCGGTCCTCCGGCTTCACGATCAGCCCTCGACCTTCGCCGTCATCGAAGGGCACTCGGACGAATCCGAGGGCCCTGCCCGATCCAACTTCACCCTCTCGCTCCAGCGAGCGCAGGCGGTGCAGCACTACCTCGTCACCCAGGGCATCGACCCCAGCCGGGTGGTGCGGCTCAGGGGCCTGAGCTCGGACTGCCCGGTGAGCGCCTACGCCTCCACCGAGGAGGAGCGCAGGCTCAACCGGCGGGTCGAGGTGCTCTTGCTGGTCCAGGCACCGGTGGCGGCGTCGCCCGGTCCCTGACGTTCACTGCCCGTTCATCGGCGGCTCATCCCCCCGGGGACGGGAAGCGCCGAGCAGACCGGGCAGGACGCCGGCGACTCGCCTGCTTCTCTGGGCGGCTACTTCCGTCTCCAGGACAAGCCCAGCCGCTGCCGGCTGGTGTTGCCGGGCACCGCGACGTGCGTGGAGAGATCCAGATCCACGGCCACGTCCGGACCGCCGGCCTGCGCCCCGGGAATCCCGCATTCGCCGGCGAGCACGCAGACGGCGTACGCCCACGCGTTCTTGACCCGCACGGGGTGGTCTCGCACCCACTCGCTCCTCGGCTGCGGGGTCACCCTCACCACCGCGGAGAACAACCCTCTCATGAAGTGGTCGAGGTCGACGGCATCCGCCAGGGCCTGCGCGTTCACCGGCTGGTTGCTCGCACGCCGCTGGTCCTCGACGAGGCGCACGGCGGCCCTCACGCGCCTCGCCCGGTCGTAGGCCTCCTGGACCTCTTCGAAGGACGGGGCCCTGAGCATCGCCACGATGGGCGCGGCCGGAGGAGGCGCGCCACCTGGCCCGAACGGCTCGTTCGCCTGGTCCGCCGGAATGACCCAGCCCACGCCGGTCAGGGTGGTGTCGTCCCCCGCGCCGGGTCCTCGAAGGTGGATCGACTTCAGCATCCAGACGGGGAGCGCGTGCCCTCCGCCGCCGCGGACGAGGGAGGGCTTGGGACCGTCCTCGTAGGTGGTGTCGGCGCGGAACGGGCCGCTCTGGAAGCTGACCACCCGCCCCTTGCCGTCCCGGACCAGCGCGTAGGGCGCGGGCCGGACGATCTCCACGGCGGTGGTGGGATAGCCCCGGGGGAAGGCCCGCATGTAGAGGCCGTCGCCGACGTAGCTCCAGGCGCCGGCCGGGACGTCCCGGCTGCCCGGGCCGGGGGGCGCCGCGCCGACCAGGACCGCGAGCCGCTCCACCTCTTCATACGCCGTGGTCGCGGAGGTGACCTTGGCGCGGAGCTCGCCGTAGAGCGAGGCCGCGTCCCGCAGCGGCGAGGGCAGCAGCCTCCAGACGGCGTCCGAGACGTGGCGCATGCCGGTGTTCATCCCCACGGACGCCACGTCCTGCTGGCTGAGCACGGGGGAGACGCGGACGATGAACGCCGGGTCGTACTCGTCGAACCCGGCGCCCGCTTCGATGCCCCAGATCAGGCGCTGGATGTCGTGCTGCGGGACCTCCGGGTGGTCGGCGGAGCGCTTGAGGATCCCGCTGATCTCCTCCGCCTTGGCCCCGGCCAGCGGCGCGATCAGGTAGCCGTCGCCGGCCGTCGGGGCGTACGTCCCCGCGTGCAGGCAGTAACTCTGGAGGGTCAGCGCGTAGTACCCGGGGAGCAGCTGGCCGTTGAGGGACGAGATGGACCGGGGAGGAGGGACCTCGGGCGTGTACTCCTGGAGCCAGTGCACCTCCGGGGGCGCGTCGTGGATGTTGGTCGTGACGGCCGTGCTCTCGTTCAGGCCGTTCCACGACCCCGCGTTGGGGGCCTTGTGAGCGCAGGAGGGGCCCGCCGCGAGCAGCAGCGCCAGCAGGACGGCCAGCCGGGGCGTCATTCCTGCTCGCCGCCCGGCGCGGTCATCACTCCCAGGCCCTCGCCGAATCCCGCGGCGACCCACATGTCGAAGGCGGGGTTCGCGTCCTTCTTGATGCGGTCCTTGTACTGCTCGAGCAGGTCCGCGTTGGCGGTCATCGTCGCCTCGTCCCTGGGCGGGGGCATGGACTGGAGGGTCGCCTGCAAGGCTTCGATCTGCTTCTCGAGGAGCTCCTTCTGTTCCCCGGTCGCCGTCCTGGCCTGGGCGGTGAGCACGTCGATCTGCTTCTGGAGCATGGGGCGCTGCGCCGCCATGACCTTGCCGAGCCCCGACGTGTAGATCGCGGTGGTGATGGCGCCGAACTCCCGCGGCGACATCTTCTGCTCGCGGAGCCCCTGCAGGTATCCCTTGCGAAGCTCCCGCAGCAGGCCGGCGACCATGTTGGTGGCTTCGAGGGCGGCGCTGAGGTCCGGCTTCTCCTGGTTCGGGTGCCTCGACTGGAACTCCTTGGCCTTCGCCTCGAAGTCGCGGTGGATCGGCATCGTTCGATCGCGGACCGCGAAGTAGGCGGTCAGCCGGTCCTCGGTGAGCGCCACCGGCCGGTCCTTCGTCGGGGCGGTGAACGGGTACTCCTGGTTGAGCTGCCCGGCCTCCGCCTCCTGGGCCTTCACCTCCTCGCCCATGGCGGCCACGTTGCCCAGCGTCTTCTTCGCCCACAGGCCGCCGACGACGGCCAGCGCGATGCCGGCGACCATCAGCGTGCCGCAGCCGATGCCGACCCCGATCAGGACCTTCTTCATGACGTTCCCCCTCCCGGCAGGTGCTCGTTAGAACGGCGCGTCCTCGTCGCCGGGCGGAGGCGGCTCGTCGCCCTCCGGTCCGCCCCCACCCCCGCCGCCGCCGCGCTGCCGCTGCATCTCCTGGTCGATCGCCTCCAGCAGCGCGCGCTCCTTGTCGTGGAAGCGGGCCTTGGACGGATCCGCCAGCGAGCGCCGGGCGCCGTTGGCGTAGAACTCGAGGTCCTGCTGGCTGGCGCCCTGGATGGGGGCGCCCTTGCTCCGCCCGTAGTTGGGGAGCGCGGTGGGCAGCGGGCCTCCTCCGCCGCCGCCTCCTCCACCCGAGCGCGCCGGGGCGGGCGCGTACCCGCCGCCGCCCGAGCTGGCCCGCGCGGGCGCGCCGCCGATGCTCATCTCCCCCAGCCGGAGGACGAAGCCCTCACCCTGGCGCGTGGCGGTGCCCACCTGCACCTGCTCCACGCTTCCGTCCGGCCGGCTCACCGCCACGAACACCGGGAACCCGTCGCTCATCGCCGCGCTCCCTTCGCCTTCGCGCGGGAGCGACCCTTGGCGCCGGCCGACGCCTTCGCCGCGGCCGCCGACTTCGCGCGCACCGCCGACGCCTCCGGGTCCAGGAAGTCGCAGATCCGCCCGTCCGCCTTGCGCAGCCGCCGCGAGAGCAGCCGGCAGATGTTCTGCAGGACGATGACGTACGCGTAGTTGTCGTTCTGGAAGAGCCGGTACAGGTCCAGGTTGTTGAGCGAGTAGAGGACCGACTTCCGGGTGGCCACCACCGTGGCGGACCTCGGCTGCAGCTCCACCAGCGCCATCTCGCCGAAGCACTCACCGGAGCCCAGGCGGACCAGGGGCACGTGGCGCCCGGCGGCGCTGCGCGCGCGGACCTCCACCTCGCCCTTGGCGAGCAGGTACATGGTCCGGCCCAACTCGCCGTCGCTGAAGACCACCGCGCCCACGGGGAGCTGCAGCGGCCGGAGCATGGACCGCACGCTCTCCAGCGAGCGCCCCTCCAGCCCGCCGAACACCGGCGCGGAGCGGAGGAAGGTTCGGAACGCCTCGGTGATCGGCACGTTCATACGCCGGCCACCTTATGCGAAGGAGGACGCTAGTCCCAGGTGATCTCGTAGTCCGCGTCCAGCACCCCGACGCGGCGGCCCAGCACCTGCGCTCCGTCCAGGCCCAGCGACGGGAGCAGCGCGGAGAGCACGCCCTCGTGGTACGCGTGCGGCAGGAAGTCGCGCCGCATCCTCAACACGTACCGGTCCTCGCTGGCGAGCAGGATGTGCCGCTCGCCGTGATTGAGCGCGGTCCGGTACGCGGACGGCAGGGTCGCCAGCAGTCGATGGGGCTCCCTCGTCCCCAACGACCGCAGCGTCTTCCCCGCTGCCGTCGACAAGAAGTCGTCCACCGCCTGTTTCCCCAGCGTGCGGAACGCGGCGTCTAAGCCCCCCAGCTTCGAACGCGACAGTTCAGCGGCGGTGAACGACAGCCTCAGAAAGCTTGAAACGGGATAATTGAAGAAGTCGATGAAGCGGCGCTCGCCGGTGGCGGCGCGGCAGGCGTCCGCGGCGGAGGCGTCCAGCACCCGCGCCACCGCGGTGAGCGCGGCGTTGAAGAGCACGCCCTTGGCCGTGTCCCCGGGCGCGGCCATTGACAGCCGCTCCGCGAGGTCGTTGGCGTGGACCTGCGGCGCGGCCTGCGCCGCGTGCGACTTCTGGAACATGAGCACCTGCGCGGGCAGGACGCCGGCATGGGCGTGGGCGCTCATAGCTGGATCACCTGCCCGCCGAAATGAACGTTGGCCCCTACTCCGGCGAGGACGACGCAGTCGTCGCCGTTCAGCCGCACCTCTCCGGACTCCAGATCCTCCGCCAGGGAGATCAGCATTCCCGCCGCGTGCGTGCACCCGTACCGGTCCACCGTGATGGCCACCTTCTCAGCGGGCAAGCCGGTACGCTCCAGGAAGCGGTCCACCACGCGGCGGGTGGGTTGGTGGAAGTAGTAGCGCTTCACCCCGGCGCGCAGGTCGGGGCGGGCGCGGAAGAGGTCCTCCAGGATGTCGCTCATGTACGCGGGGTAGGTGCGGGCCACCGCCGCCTCGTCGGTCACGAACGCCAGGTCTCCCGGCTCCGTGCGCCCGTCCTGCGTGGGCCGGAGCGCGCCGCCCCCGCGGTGCGTCACCATCTCCACGTGCGCGTTCCCGACGGTGGACGCCTGCACGCCCCGCCCGGACCTGCTGCCGTCCGACCGCAGCACCACCGCCCCCGCGCCGTCGCCCGACACGTACATCGAGAACGCCGCCACCAGCGGCGTGGCGCCGGGCACCGCCTCCACCATCCCGCAGTAGGTGTCCCGGTCCAGCAGCGGCGAGACGAAGGAGGAAGCGACGATAGCGGCGGTGCGGGCCTGCCCGGCGTTGAGCAGCTTCCCGCAGAAGTCGATCGCGTAGGGAGTGCCACCGCCACCATCGTCAATGACCATCGCGAAGGCGTCCTGCCGCATCCCGAGGCGGCGGTGGACCGACATCGCGTCGTGACAGAAGTTGGGCTCGTCGGGCGTGCTGGTGATCAGCAGCAGCAGGTCCAGCTCGCGCGGATCCACGCCCGCCATCCGGATCGCCCGCCGCATCGCCGCCTCGCACATGTCCACGTTCGTGGCGGGGTACATGTTGGTGTCGTCCAGCGGCGGGGCCAGCGCGCGGCCCGCGTCCGGATCGAACTCCCACAGGAACCGGCGCTCGCGGATGCCCGTCCGCTGCAGGATGGCATCCGCCGACCACCCGGGCAGGGCGCGCGCGATTCGCTCGTTGCTCACCACCCGCCGGGGAACAAACGCTCCGGCTCCGATGATCGACGCGCTCACGGGAGTGGGCCCAAAGCAGGAAGCTTGCCTGCTGCTAACCTCCCAAAAGTACAGGGAGCCCACGTCCAGGGGAGCTTCACACTCAACGCACGGTTCCACCCCCGACGTGCGGTGGTCCCGGCAATGATGATGTGAGATTTCAGGGACTTGACGGCATAGTTCAAGATTGACGTACGATCATTCAGAAATGGCCCACGAGCCCACGTCCTTCATCCAGCGAGGAGATCGAAAACCCCTCTACGTCCAGGTGCTGACCCAACCGGCGCTGCGGGGCTGCTGGTCGGTGAACCTGTCGCGGTCCGGCATCGGCCTGGTGGCGTCTCCGGCGTCGCCGCAGGAGGGCCCGCGCGAGGGGCAGGTGCTGGAGCTGGAGCTGACGCTGCCCGGCGAGCGCGTGCGGATCGCCGCCCGCGGGGAAGTGCGCTGGCGCCACGACCACCCGGGGCCGTCGGGCGGGACCACCGCCGCGCTGGGCGTCAGCTTCCACCACTTCGAGGGGGACGGGCAGGTCCGGGTGGTGCGCTACCTGCGCGAGCACCACCTGGCGGTGGGGGTGGTGCTGGCCTCCGCGGCGGACGAGAAGCTGATCCGCGCGGCGCTGGAGGCGGACTTCCAGCTCATCTTCGCGGCCTCGGACGCAGAGCTGGAGCAGGTGCTGGCCTCCGGCCACCTCTCCTGCGTGGTGGTGGCGGGCGAGGACGGCGAGCGGGGGGCGGCGCTGGTGGCCAAGCTGTGGGCGGACCGCTCGGGGGCGGGCGACGCGCTGGCCGGCTCCAGCCCGCCGCCGGGGGACCTCTCCCGGAGGCTGGTGCTGGCATCTCCCTCCGACCCGTCGGTGGTGCTGTCGCTGTTCAACTGGGGCGCGCTGCACCGCTTCGTTCCCCGGCCGCTGGAGGCGGCGCCGCTGCGCGAGGCGGTGCTGGGCGCCTGCCGCGAGCACGAGATGCGCATCGAACAGCACCGGATGGCGCTGGAGCTGGAGCGCAACCTGCTCCGCGAACGCGCGAAGGTGGCGCCGGAGCCGTCCGCCCCCGGCGGGGAGGGTCCGGGCCTGAAGAGCGAGGCGATGCGCCGCGTGCTCAAGCTGGCGAAGGTGGCGGCGCCACACCGGGTGGCGGTGCTGCTGCAAGGGGAGACGGGAACGGGCAAGGAGGTGCTGGCCTCCACCCTGCACCGCCTCTCCAACCGGCGGAACGCGCCCTTCGTGGTGCAGGACTGCGGCGCGCTCTCGGAGACGCTGCTGGAGTCGGAGCTGTTCGGCCACGTGAAGGGCGCCTTCACCGGCGCGGTGTCCGACCACCCGGGGCTGTTCGTGCTGGCGGACAGCGGCACCATCTTCCTGGACGAGATCGAGAACACCACCGCCAACTTCCAGACCAAGCTGCTCCGGGCCATCGAGACCGGGGACGTGCGGCCGGTGGGCGGCGCGCAGGTGCGGCGGGTGGACGTCCGCGTCATCGCCGCCTCCAACCGCGACCTGGGCGATGAGGTGCGCCAGGGCCGCTTCCGGTCCGACCTCTTCTTCCGCCTCAACTCCTTCACCCTGCAGCTCCCGCCGCTGCGCGAGCGCCCGGAGGATCTGGACGAGCTGGCGGACCACTTCCTGGCGCTGTTCAACCGCGCCCTGGACCGCTCCGCCGCCGGCTTCTCGCCGGGCGCGCGGGCCGCGCTGCACCACCACGGCTGGCCGGGCAACGTGCGCGAGCTGCGCAACGTGGTGGAGCGCGCGGTCTTGCTGGGCCAGCCCGGCCGGCCCATCGATCTGCCGGAGCTGCCGGACGCGCTGGCGGCGCACGCATCCGGGGCGGCGGAGGAGGCGAAGCACGGGTCGCTGCGCGACAAGCTGGCCTCCTACGAGCGCGAGCTGATCCAGCAGGCCCTGGAGAAGGCGGGCGGGGTCATCCGGAGGGCCGCCGCCCAGCTCCAGACGGACCCGGTGACGTTCGCCCGGCGCGCGCGGCGGTACGGGTTGCCTCTGCGTTCGCCGCTTGGCGGACTCTGACGCGGCGGGTAGGGTCCGCTCGCCCGCATGCGGTCTACCTCCGACCTGGAATTCCCAGCCACGCAGCGATTCACGCTGCAGCGCCGGATCGGAGAGGGCCGGGCGGGAGTGGTGTTCCAGGCCATCGACGAGGAGAACCGGACCCAGGTGGCCCTCAAGGTACTCCGCCGCTCCGCGCCCGACGTGCTGGGGCGGGTGGAGGCGCGCTTCCAGGCGCTCTGGGACCTCCGCCACGCCAACCTGGTGGTCCTCCAGGAGCTGTTCCGCCAGGACGAGCGCGCCTACTTCACCATGGAGCTGGTGGAGGGCCTGGACGTCCTCAAGTACGTGGGCGGCGCCACCCTGGCCGCCCCCAAGCCGGGCGGCGCGGTGGCGCAGGAGCGGACCCAGACCGCCCCGGTCCTCTCGGGCGGCGCCAAGCGCTTCGACGAGATCCGCGTCAGCGCGGCGATGCTGGGCATGGCCAAGGCCCTCTCCGCGCTCCACGTCAAGGGGCTCCTCCACGGGGAGATCCGCCCCTCCAACGTGCGGGTGACGCCGCAGGGCCGGGTGGTGCTGCTGGAGTCCCTGGCGTCGGAGATTGGGGCCGGCCAGCCCGTGCCCACCGGCTACCTCGCGCCGGAGCAAGCGCGCGTGCCGTCCCCAATGACCCCAGCCCGCCCGGTGGGTCCGCCCGCGGACTGGTACGCCATGGGCTGCATCCTCTACCAGGCGCTCACCGGGATGCCGCCCTTCCACGGCGCGCCGAACGAGGTGCTGCTCGCCAAGCAGCACAAGCGGCCGCCGCCCCCGGCGGAGCTGGCGCCCGGCATCCCGGAGAACCTCAACGAGCTGTGCGTGGCGTTGCTGGAGACGCAGCCGGAGGCGCGGCCCACCGACTCGGACGTCATGGCCTGGCTGGCGGGTCGCAAGCCGCGGCCGCGCGCCCCGGACCCGGCCCCGGCTTCCGGATCGCTCCCCGCGCTCGCCCCCCGGCCCGCGGCCGGAAGCGCGGCGGGCGGCGGCGCGGTGATGGGCGGCGCGGCGAGCGTCCCACCTGCGCCTGCGCCTGCGCCTGCGCCTGCACCTGCGCCCGCGCCGGTCCCGCAGGCGCTCTCGCGCCCGCCCACCTCGCCGGCCATGGCCGCCGTCCAGGCCCGCCCGGCGCCGCCCGCCACCCCCGCGGCGCAAGCGCCCGCACCCGCACCGCCCCAGCCCACCGCACGCTCCCTCGCGGGGATGCAGGGGCAACCACCCTTCGTCGGCCGGCGCGCCGAGCTGGAGGCGCTGCGCGACGCGTTCTCCCGCATCGGCCAGGGCGTCTCCGGGGTGGTGGTGAGCGGCGAATCCGGCATCGGCAAGAGCGCGCTGGTGGGCCGCTTCCTGCTGGAGGCGGAGAAGGCCGGCACGCTCTGCTTCTCCGGGCGCTGCTACGCCCGGCTCTGCCTCCCGTACAACGCGTTCGCCGGCATCGCCGCCGCCATCGCCGCCTACCTGGCCCGGCGCGGATCGCCGCTGGTGGAGCAGGTGCTGCCGCAGCGCTCGGCGGCGCTGTCGGTGGCGTTCCCGGAGCTGCTCCAGCTCCCGCAGCTGCAGCAGGTCATCCAGGAGAACCCGCCCCTGGGCGACCCGCCCGAGCTGCGCCACCAGGCCGCGGGGGCGCTGATGGAGCTGCTGGCGCGGCTGTCCCAGCAGCAACCGGTGGTGCTGGCCATGGACGACCTCCACGCGGCGGACGGGGACAGCCTCGACCTCCTGGCGCGGCTGCTCCGGAGCCAGGAGCCGGGCGCGCGCATCCTGGTGGTCGGGACGCGCCGGGCGCTGCCGGACGCGCCAGACGACGGGTTCCTCGCCAACCTCGGCCTGGACGAGTCGCGGGAGATCGGGCTGGGGCCGCTGCCGCACGAGGAGGCGCTGGACCTGGTCCGGCGGATGCCGCTGCTCCCCGGCATGGGGCCCTCCACCTCCCCCGAGGGCGTGGTGCGCATCGGCCGCGGCCTGCCCCTGTGCCTGGTGGAGCTCTTGCGCCAGTCCACGGCCACCGGCGCCGGCCGGCCCGCGCCGGAGTCGCTGGAGGACGCCATCGCCGCGCACCTGGCGGGCCTGGATCCGCCCTCGCGGCGGCTGGTGGAGCTGGTGGCGCTGGCAGGGGGGCCCATCCCCATCTCCGCCGCCGCGCGCGCCTGCGCGGAGGCGACCGAGTCCCTGGAGCCGGCGGAGGCCTACCCGCCGCTGCTGGCGCGCTTGAAGACCGAGGGGCTGCTGGAGGGCGGCGAGCAGTTCGTGGACGTGGCCCACGAGCAGATCCGCGAGTCGGTGGTGGCGCGGCTGCCGGGGGCCGACCTGCCGGGGTGGCACCGGCGGGTGGCGGACGCGCTGATGGCGGATCGCGAGCGCGGCGCGCGGCCCGGCCTGATCGGCTTCCACCTCCAGCAGGCCGGCAGCGACGACACCGCGGCGGAGGCGCTGCGCGAGGCGGCGGACGCCGCGGCGGCGCGGCTGGCGTTCGACCTGGCGGCGGACCTCTACCGGCGCGGGCTGAAGCTCACCGGCCAGCCGCTCAGCCGGCGCCTGCTCCAGCTGGGCCTGGCCACCGTGCTGTCGGGCGCGGGGCGGATCGCGGAGGTGGCGGACGCGCTGATGGCGGCGGCGGACGGCGCCGGCCCCTTCGAGCGGCTCCACCTCCGGATCGCCGCCGGCGAGCACCTCCTCTCCGCCGGCGCGACCGCCCGGGCGCTGGCGCTCTTCGCGGACCTCTCCCAGGAGTCGGCGCCGCTGCTCAAGGCGAAGGCGTCCGCGGTCCGCCGCGCGCTCCTGGCGCAGAAGCTGCGGGGCGGGTTCGGGTGGAAGGCGCGGTCGCCGGACTCGGTGCCGATGGAGGAGGCGCTGGAGCCGGAGGCGATGCGCGCGGTGGGCGCGGCGCTGTGGACCATGGACCCGGCGCGCGGCGCGGCGCTGATCGCCCGCGCGGGGCGGAAGGCGGCGAAGCTGGGCGAGCCGTCGCAGGTGGCGCTGGGGATGGCGCTGGAGGCGTGCAGCGCCGCCATGCTGGGCAACCGGCGGCGGGCGCGCGCGCTGGTGGAAGAGGGGATGGTGGCCGCCGGCGCCGCCATCAAGGAGCCGCTGCTGCGCGCGCTGCTCGACGGGTACGAGGGCGTCTCCCTCTATTACTCGGGCAGCTTCCGGGCGGCGGCGGACAAGCTGGCGCTCCCGGAGGAGCACAAGGACGTGGTGGCGCTCAGCGGCTGGCGCCTGGGCACCTTCCGCCTGATGCGGCTGTGGGCCCTGCGCGACGCCGGCCTCTACGGCGAGCTCATCCAGCTGGTGGAGGTGTGGTCGCGGGAGGCGGCGCGCCGCAAGGACGGCTTCACGGCGGCGGCGGTGGCGCGGGTGGGGGTGAGCGCGTGGATGGCGCGGGACGACCCGGGCTCGGCGAACCGGAAGCTGGAGGCGGCGAAGTGGACCTCGCCCTGGCCCGGCTACCAGGCGCTGGAGTGGGTGGAGCTCCTGGCGCGGGCCAACCTGGCGCTCTACGCGCGAGAGGGCGGCCAGCTCCGGGCGCGCTTCCACAAGCCGCTGGGCGCGGTGCCGGGCTGGTTGCTCCGCGGCGCGCAGATCGCCCGCTGCCGGACCTTCTGGCTCCGCGGGCGGCTGGCCCTGATGGACGGCTCCATGGGCGGCGACGCGAGATCGGCGCAGGCCGAGGCGGCGCAGGTGGCCAGGTCGCTGGAGGGCGAAGGCGTGGGCTACGCGTCCGCCTGGGCGCTCTTCCTGCGCGCCGGGGTGGCCTACCAGAAGATGGACTTCAACCGGTCCGCCCTGCGGCTGCGCGAGGCCATCGCCGGGGCCGACCAGGCCGGGATGACCCACTACGCGACGGCCGGGCGCCGCCGCCTGGGCGAGCTGATCGGCGGCGAGGAGGGCGCGGGGCTGGTGCGCCAGGCGAACGAGGCGCTCTCGCGCCAGGGCGTGAAGAACCCCAAGAAGCTCTCCGACGCCCTGGTGCCGGGCCTGCGCACGTGACTACTTCGGCGTGGTCATCCGCTCCAGGAGGTCGTCCTTCTTCTCGCCGGGGCGGAAGTCGGTCTGCAGCTTGATGCCCTCCATCCCGGTGGGCGACAGGCCGTAGGCCATGGCGGCGCGGATCTGCAGCGTGTCGAAGGCGGTGGCGCCGTCCTCCAGCCAGGTCTTGCCGTAGAAGTATTCGGACGGCGTGTCGCCGCCCGGGACGGCCGTCTTGAGCCAGTCCGCGGCGCCCTTGAGCCAGGAGGGCAGGTGGAGCTTCTCGGAGGTGCGCTCGTCCACGCCCATCCCTTCGTAGGCGTGCTTCATCAGGCTGTTGGCGATGATGTCGGTGGTGGCGGCGTCCCTGGTGGCGATCACCTTGCCGATGTCCATGGTGTCGCCCACGTCCGGGCCCACGGAGCTCATGGTGCGGCGCATGTCCGCCACGGTGAAGCGCGTCTTGGGCGCGAAGACCGAGGACAGCTCGGCGATCTTCTCGTGGAGCATCATGTTGGGGCCGTGCTCGTTGTTGAGGTCCCAGTGCGCGTCCCCGGCGAGCTTCTTCATCAGCTCCGCCTTGTCCGCGCGCGACAGCTTGGGGTCCTTGAGCTGGTCGCCGATCTGCTTGAACTCCGCCATCCAGGTCGGGCCGTCGGTGCCGTCGTTGAGGCCCGGCACCCGGTCCAGCGGGCCGTGGAGCATGGGCACCCGGTCGGACCCGGCGAGCAGGCCGATGTTGTTCTTCAGCGCTCCGGAGAGGCCGGCGCAGCCCATCAGCGCGTGGCGGCCGGGCGGCTTGGGGACGTTGATGATGTCGTCCGCCTCTGCGGCGGCCTTGGGGATCAGCACCCCGTCCGGGAAGTGGCGGTTACCCGGCTTGCCGGGGGCGATGTCCGGCACCGGGACGCGCACGTGCTGGCCATCCTCGAAGCCGATCACCTTCACGCCCGCCTTCTCCGCCATGGCGATGGCGTCCGTGTCGGTCCTCTTCACCAGCCGCTCATGGCCCTTGCCGTCCGTGAGCCCGTCCAGGAGCGCCTGGGCGCCCTTGAACTTCGCGTCGCCGGCCTTCTCCTTCGCCGCCGCCGCCTCCAACCCCGCGCGCACCGCGGCGTCCAGCACACCGGTGTTCTCGAAGTTGTCCATGGTGCTGGCGCCCAGCGCCTTGCACTCGATGCCGCTCTCGTCCCCCACCGTCACGTTCGCGACGGCGCCGCGCTTGGCCGCCTCCTCCAGCGTCTGTTTCACCGTGGCGTAGGTGGACTCGTTGGAGGTGCAGGACGGGTAGCCCATCACGCCCCAGTTCACCCCCGGCTTGATGAGCACGTTGTGCTCGTTGACCGTCTTCCCCTCCGGCGGCTTGCTGAGGAAGTCGAAGCCGCCGATGGAGTCGATGGCCTGCTTCTGGGCGGCGTAGACCTTGGCGCGCTCCGCGGCGCGGTCCACGGTGCCGTCCGCCAGCTTCGCCTGCGCCGGGTCCACCGACACCACGCCGGCCGGCGAGACGCCGGTCTTGTTGAGCGCCTGCACCTGCTCCGGCACCGGGCCGCGGATGGTGCCGCGCCCGCGGAACACGCTCGCCGTCCCCTCGATCAACTCGCGCGTCCAGCCGAACTGCATCATCCCCACGCTGGTGACGCCCTCCGCCACCCGCTTCAGCGCGCCCTCCAGCTTCTCCTTCAGCCCGGGGTGCTTGAAGGCGTCCGCCGGGGCCGAGGCGATCTTCTGGTGCAGCGCCTTGGCCTGCTCCGGGGCGAGGTGGCCGTGCTCGGCCTGGCTGAGCAGGCGCTGGGCGTCGGCGTGGGTGAGCGGCGGCTGCGCGGGCGCGGCCGCGGGCGACTTGATGTCCGGCATGGGGGGCTTCCTCCGACCGCCGTCATAGCCCAGGCTTCCCCGCGAGCACCAACTCGCGTACGAGGCGCCCGTGGTGGATGCGGACACACCTCGGCGCACCGTCTACTGCGAGGACGCCCTGGCCTGGCTGGGGGCCCGACCGAAGCTGGAAGGCTGCTCCTTCGTCACCTCCCTGCCGGACGCCTCCGAGCTGCCCTCGCTGTCCCCCGAGCAATGGGAGCGCTGGTTCGAGGACGCCGCGGCGCTGGTGCTCTCCCGCTGCCCGGACGCGGGCGCGGCCATCTTCTTCCAGAGCGACGTGAAGCGGGACGGCCGGTGGATCGACAAGGGCCGGCTGGTGCAGCGCGCCGCCGAGCGCGAGGGCGTCCCGCTCCTCTTCCATCAGATCGTCTGCCGGGTGGCGCCGGGTTCGCCGACGCACGGGCGCGCCGGGTACTCACATCTCCTGGGCTTCTCGCGCGGCGCCCGCTACGACCTCCGCTACGCCTCGGCCGACGTGCTGCCGGAGCCGGGAGAGACCACGTGGACGCGCGGGATGGGGACGCGCGCCTGCGAGGCCGCCTGCCGCTTCGTGCTCCGCCACACCGCGACCCGCACCATCGTCGACCCGTTCTGCGGCCACGGCACCGCGCTGGCGGTGGCGAACGCGATGGGGATGGACGCCATCGGGATCGAGATCGCCCGGAAGCGCGCCCAGAGAGCGCGCACCCTGCGTATCAGCGGGCTCCACACGTAAAGGGCGCCCCGCAGGCCGGAGTCGGTCGTTCATGACCCGCTTTTCATCCAATGGAGGCCGGGCGCCATCCGTCGTAGCGTGCGGCCTCCGAAAGGAGCTTCATGAGCATGCAGAATGCTGCGACGGCCCGGGGGACCTCCAGCGCACCCCAGAACCTGGTGGAGTTCCTGGTCGCGAGAGCGGCCGAGCCCGCCAGGGTCGCCATCTCGTACAAGAAGGACTCCGGCTGGGCGGAGATGACGTTCCCGCAGGCCCTGGAGGAGGTCCAGGCGATCTCCGCCGGGCTGGTAGGCCTGGGGCTCCAGCGCGGGGACCGGGTGGCCATCTTCGGCGGGACCACGGTGACGTGGATGATGTGCGACCTGGCGGTGTCCGCGGCGGGCGGCATCACCGTCCCCATCTACGCCTCCAACACGCCGGACGAGGTCCGATACATCCTCAATAACTCCGAGGCGTCCTTCGTCTTCGTGGACGGCGACGCCCCGGCGGGCGCCCTGCCCGGCCGGCTCACCCGCGTCCGCCAGAAGCTGGCCGAGTCCCCGTCGGTGAAGAAGGTGATCGCCTTCGGCGGCGAGGTGAGCGGCGACAAGGAGCTGCTCCTCGGCGACCTGAAGGCGAAGGGCGCGGAGGCCCACAAGGCCAACCCCGGCGCCTTCGCGGAGCGGGTGTCGGCGATCAAGGCGGAGGACCTCTCCACCATCATCTACACCTCGGGCACCACCGGCGATCCGAAGGGCGTGATGCAGACGCACGCCGGCTGGGCGTACCAGGCCATCTCGCTCCAGCAGATGCGCCTGATGCAGCCGGGCGACTCGGTGATGCTCTTCCTGCCCTTCGCCCACGTGTTCGGGCAGCTGATCAAGACGGGCTGGGTGGCGCTCGGGTACCGGCTGATCTTCGCCGAGTCGCCGGAGAAGCTGCTCCCCAACCTGGCGGAGACCGGGCCCTCGCTGCTACCCACCGTGCCGCGCGTGATCGAGCGGCTCTACAACGCGGTGCTGGCGCAGGGCGGGGCCGCCCCCGGGGTGAAGGGCCGCCTGTTCCGCTGGGCGCTCGGCCTGTTCGACGAGTACGTGGAGGCGCGCAAGTCGGGCAAGCCGTACCGGTCGCTCGGCTTCTCCCTGGCGAAGAAGCTGGTGTTCGCCAAGGCGGGAGACGGGCTGCGGCAGAAGGTGGGCGGCAAGCTGGAGCGCCTGGTCACCGGCGGCGCGCCGCTGTCCGCGAAGATCGGCTGGATGATGGAGCTGCTGGGGTTCGTGGTGGTGGAGGGCTACGGGCTGACCGAGAGCACCGCGGTGGCGTGCCTCAACCCGCCCTTCCCCAGTGGCGCGGCGAAGATCGGCACCGTGGGCCCGCCGCTGCCGGGGACGAACATCAAGCTCACCCCTGACGGCGAGGTGCTGATCCGCGGCCCGTCCATCATGAAGGGCTACTACAAGAACCCGCAGGCCAGCTCGGACGCCATCGACCCCGAGGGCTGGCTGCGCTCCGGCGACATCGGGGAGATCGACCAGGACGGCTTCCTGCGCATCACCGACCGCAAGAAGGACATCATCATCACCGCCGGCGGGAAGAACATCGCGCCCCAGAATCTGGAGAACGGGCTCAAGGCCTTCCCCATCGTCAACCAGGCCATGGTGTACGGCGACAAGCGGCCGTACCTGACCGCGCTGATCACCGTCAGCGAGGAGGTGGCGCGGCGGGTGGTGACCGAGAAGGGCGGCACCGCCGGCAACTACGCCGAGCTGGCCAAGCGCCCGGAGGTCCACCAGGCGGTGCAGGCGGCCGTGGACGCGTTCAACGCCGGCCAGCCCCAGTACAGCACCATCAAGAAGTTCACCGTGCTGGACCACGACCTCAGCCAGGAGGGCGGCGAGCTGACGCCCACCTCCAAGGTGAAGCGGAGCCGCATCGTGCAGCTCTGCAAGCCGCTGCTGGAGTCGATGTACGAGGAGAAGCTGGTCGAGTAGGGGCCGGGCCCGCCGCGTTCAGTCCGGCTCGAGCGGGAGCGCCTTCACCCCGCGGATGGTGGGGTTCTTCAGCCACTCGAGCTGGTCCGCCCCGCAGCGGAGGGACGGGAACCGCTCCAGCAGCGCGGTGAGGGCGATCTGCCCCTCCAGCCGCGCCAGCGGCCCGCCCAGGCAGTAGTGCGGGCCCAGGCTGAAGGCGATGTGCGGGTTCTCCTCGCGGGGGCGGTCCAGCCGGAGCGCGTCCGGCTCCGGGAACTGGGCCGGGTCGCGGTTGGCCGCCCCGAGCATGGAGATCACCGCCTGGCCCTTCTGGATGACCTTGCCGCCGACCTCCACGTCCTCGAGCGCGATGCGGGTGGCGGCCTGGGTGGGCGCGTCGTAGCGGAGGAATTCCTCCACCGCTCCCTCCATCCGGGAGGCGAGGTCCGCTTGCAGCCAGGCCCGCTGCTCCGGGTGCGCCAGCAGCGCCAGCACCGCGTTGGCGATCAGGTGGGTGGTGGTCTCGCTCCCTGCGTAGAGGAGCGCGGCGCAGTTGGACAGCAGCTCCTCCGAGGTGAGCTTCTGCCCCTGCTCCTCCGCCGCCACCATGGCGCTCAGGAGATCTCCCCGCGGCTCGCGGCGGCGGGCGTCCGCCAGCTGGCGGAAGTATTCGCTCATCTCGTTCCAGACGGCGAAGGCGGCCTGCGCCTTGGCTTCGTCCGCGCGGTGGTGGCCCAAAAGCCGGGCCAGCTCGTCCGCCCAGTGCTTGAACTGCTCGCGCTCTCCGGCGGGCGCGCCCAGGAGCCCGGCGGTCACCATGATCGGCAGCGGGTAGGCGAGGTCCTCGATCAGCTCCATGGACCCACCGCGCGCCGTCACCCGATCCAGGAGCGTCCGGACGATCTCCTCGATGGCCGGGCGCTGGGCCTGGACCATCTTGTGGGTGAACGCCTGGGCGAGCAGCCCACGCACCCGGGCGTGGTCCGGCGGGTCGCGGTACAGCACCCAGAGCTGGAGCGACCGCTGCATGGGCGCGAAGCGGCCCTGCGCCTCGGGGGGCAACATCTCGAACAGCTTGTGCAGGTACTGGTTGCCCAGCCGCTTGTCGCGCAGCGCCCGCGAGATGTCGGCGTGGCGGGTCAGCATCCACACCTCGGCCCGCGGGTGCCAGTGGACCGGATCTTCGGCCCGGAGGCGGGCGAACCGCGGGTACGGGCTGGGCGGGGCGACCGAATCGAGCAGCGCCTTGATCTGGGCCGCGTCCATCGACGGGCCCGGACGGTACCACGCGTCTCCGCTCTTCCTTGAACGGGCCTCTGGCGCGACAGTACACTCGTCCACTTCCGACAGTGGGGGAGGTCCGGATGGAGTCGGCGGCGGGCGCGGCCATGGAGCCACTGCTCAATCACAGGTATCGCGTGGTCAAGCAGCTGGGGACCGGCGCCATGGGCGAGGTCTTCCTGGTGCAGGACACCCTCGAGGAGAACCAGCTCCAGGCCCTGAAGACCATCCGCCGGGAGTTCGTCAGCTCCTACGGCTACAGCGCCTTCAAGAACGAGTTCCAGGCGATGACCGCCTTCCACCACCCCAACGTGGTGGAGGTCTACGAGTTCGGCACCGTCTCCGGGACGCAGGACGACTTCTTCACCATGGAGTTCGTGGAGGGGAAGAACCTCCTGGCCG
>DATBSS010000293.1:0-19188 GCA_036559665.1 Myxococcaceae bacterium | reverse complement strand
CACCAGGAGGTCTTCGAGGACACCGCGATCGGCGTCGACCTCTCCTATCGCAGGTACTCCAACCTCTGGGTGGAGCG
Source organism: Myxococcaceae bacterium (assembly GCA_036559665.1). GTDB lineage: Bacteria > Myxococcota > Myxococcia > Myxococcales > Myxococcaceae > DASRBA01. The sequence continues at coordinate 19,111 of DATBSS010000293.1, read as the reverse complement.
GGAGGTCAACCGGATCTGGGACGTGACCGGCACGCGCGTGGTGGGCCACGTGGACCCCAGCGTGGACTCGATCCTCATGGTGGACAACCCCAACTCCGCCTGGCGCGAGTACCGCGGCATGGACCTGTGGGTGGAGGGCCGGCCGGGGAACTGGGACATCCTGGCCAGCTACACGCTCTCGAACACCACCGGCACGGTGGACGATTACTTCGACGGGTTCCTGGGCAACCCGCGCCAGGCCATGTTCTGGACCGGGCCTTCCCCGCTGAGCGACAACCGGCACCAGTTCAAGGGCGCCATCGGCTACAAGCTCGGCTTCGGCCTCGACGTGAGCCTGCGGTGGCAGTACCGCACCGGCGCGCCGCTGTGGGAGAGCTTCCTCAACCCGTTCGACAACGCGCAGAACTACCGGCGGTCGCCGCGCGGCTCCGGCTTCAACTTCACCGGGAGCACCGCGGACTTCAACAACCCGGACCAGCTGGCGGAGCTGCGCAACCCGGACTTCTTCCAGATCGACGGGCAGGCCCGGTACGACCTGGGGTCGCTGCTGCGGCTGCGGGAGAAGCTGGAAATCACGCTGCTGGTGATCAACGTGTTCAACAGCACCGCGCCGCTGACCTACAACGACGCGTGGCTGGCCACCGGGACGAACACGTTCGGGGCGGTGCGCACGCGCATCTTCCCGACCCAGGCGGAGCTGCTGATCCGGTTCCACAGCAACTGAGTCGGACGTCCTTCAGGCCGCCGCTCATGCGGCCTCACGAGAGCGGAAAGCCGAGCGCGGTCCGGATCTCCTCGCCGTCCAGCTTCCGCCACTCGCCTTCCCGGACGTTCAGCCAGAGTCCGCCCACCGCCACCCGGTGCAGCGCCGTCACCGGGAGCGCCACGGCGGCCAGCATCCTCCGCACCTGGCGGTTGCGTCCCTCGGTGAGGACCAGCTCGACCATGCCCTCGCCGGCGGCGTGCGCCTCGGCCGCGCGCGCGGGCCCGTCCTGGAGCTCCACGCCGTCGCGGAGCTGCTGGAGCTTCGCCTCGGTGGCGGTGCCCTGGACGCAGGCGCGGTACCGCTTGGGGAGGTGGCGCTCCGGCGAGGTGAGGTGCTCCACCAGGCGGCCGTCGTTGGTGAACAGGAGCAGCCCGGTGGTGTCGCGGTCCAGCCGTCCGGCGGCGTGCCACTCGTAGCCGCGCAGCTCCGGCGTGAGCTGAGGCAGCAGCACGTCGAACACGGTGCGCGCGCCGCTGGGCTCCGAGCGCGAGGTCACCGCGTCCTTCGGCTTGTGGAACATCAGCGCCAACATCCTCGCTTCCAGTGAGACCGGCCGTCCGTCCAGCCGCACCTCCTCGCCCGGCGGCAGCAGCGAGAGCGGCTGGCGCACCACCCGGCCGCCCACGCGCACGCGCCCATCACGGATGGCGCGCTCGGCCTCCAGCAGAGGGAGCTCGCCGGCCCGGGCCAGCGCGCGGGCGAGCCAGTCGCCGGGAATAGTCACGTCGCCGATCGATTGTTGAAGGGTGAAGGGTCGAGAAGGCGCCGAAAGACCTACACGAGAAGTTTATTTCGCTGCGCCGGAAGCTTGACCTACATAGCGCTGTTCATGTAGTGAGTGTAAGTTTACTAAGCGCAGTGCGCTTTCGACATTTGCCTGAATCGGTGGCACCCGCCGATCAGGCCCAACTGAAGGGGCCCGGGACGCGCGCATCGCGCTCCCGGATGAGGGGTCCGGAGGGACGGCAAGCTCTCCGGACCCCGTTTTTTGCGGGCATCACTTCTCGAGCCCGCCGAGCGACCGCGCGACCCGGGACAGCGCCGCGGTCCACAGCCTCGCCTCCCGCTGCGACATCGCCGACCGGATCAACGGCGTCATGAGGTCCCGCACCGCGTGGCGGCCGGGATGGACGAGGAATCCGCCGCGCTCGAGGAGCGAGGAGAGCGCCAGGCGGACGCGTTCGAGCTCGGCGTCGCTCGCGGGCTGGGCCCGTGGCGCGCGCGGCGGCGGCGCGGCGGAGAGCGCGGCCAGCCGCACCTCGTAGGCGTAGAGCAGCACCGCCTGCGCCAGGTTGAGCGAGGGCTGGGCGCCGTCCGTGGGGACGCTGGAGAGCGCGTGGCAGCGCTGCACCTCGGCGTTGGTGAGGCCGGAGCGCTCGTCGCCGAAGACCACCGCCACCGTCCCGGACGAGGCGCGCCGGAAGGCCTCCTCGGCGGCGTCGCGTGGGGAGAGCCGCCGCCGCCCCGGCACCGCGCGCGAGCTGGTGCCCACCACCCACGCGCAGTCGGCCACCGCCTCCGCCAGCGACGGCCTCCGCGCGGCCGCGTCCAGCAGCTCCTCCGCGTGCACCGCCAGCTTCCGCGCTTCGGCCTCCTCCAGCGCGGGCGAGGGCGACACCCACGCCCAGTCCGACAGGCCGAAGTTCTTCAGCGCCCGCGCCGCCGCCCCCAGGTTCCCCGCGTTCCGGGGCCGGAGGAGGACGAAGCGGATGCGGCCGGTGGGGGCGCTACCCCCCGGGCCCAGGGGGCGCTGATGCGGCGGCCTCCGGCCGCTCTCTCCGGGCTCAGCCGACGGCAAGCCCCAGCGCTCCCAGGTCCTTCCGGAAGCCCTCCACGGTGGTGAAGTGGCGCGCGCGGATGCCCAACTCCAGCGCGGGCTGCAGGAACGGCGGGTGGTCGTCGAAGTAGGCCGTCTCCTCGGGGGCGGTGCCGGCGCGCCGCAGCGCCTCCCGGTAGAAGCGCGGGTCCGGCTTGGCCATCCCCACCTCGCAGGAGAAGAGCACGTGGTCGAAGCGCGCCAGCAGGGGGACGAGGGGGCGGACGTGCTCGACGTGGATGGGGTTGGAGTTGGAGAGGAGCACCAGCACCACCCGGTCCACCAGCGACTCCACCACCGGCATCACCGCGCCGTTCACCTGGAAGTGGCAGCACCACAGGTCGTTGAAGTCCGCCGCCGCCAGCGTGATCCCCAGCGCCTGGCAGGCGCCGCGCCAGATCTCCTCGCGCGTCATCTCGCCTTTGTTGGCGGCGTCCCAGGCGTCGCCGGCCAGCCGCCGCTCCACCTCCGGGCCGTCCAGCCCGGCGCGCTCCCCCAGCTTCCGGAAGAGCAGGGCGTTGTCGTGGAAGACGAGGACGTTGCCGAGGTCGAGGATGACCGCTTCCACCGGTCAGTCCTCGCGCGCCTTCTTCGCCGCCGGGCGCGACAGCATCGCCTTGGAGTACGCCGCGCACGCCGGGAGCTCGCCGCACAGCTCCATCATCCGCGCCCAGCCCAGCACCGACCCGAGCACGATGTCCGCGGCGCTGAAGCGGTCGCCCACGGCGAACTCCCGGCCCTGGAGGTGCTGCTCCGCCAGCGCGGCCTCCTGCTGGAAGCGCGCCTTCGCCCGCTGGACCACCGCGTCGTTGCGCTCCTCGGGGGACAGGCGGCCCTGCTCGGAGACGATGCCGACCTGGGGCTCGAGCGTTGCCATGGCGTAGATGATCCACTGGTACCAGCGCCCGCGCTCCGGCGCACCCGGCGCGGGCGCCAGGCCTTTGTCCGGAAACCGATCCGCCAGGTGCATGATGATGGCGGCGGACTCGACGATGACGTTCCCGCCGTCGTCCAGCGCGGGCACGTGCCCCAACGGGTTGACGCGGAGGTACGACTCGGTGTGCGTCTCGCGCTTGGAGGAGTCCATCCGCACCAACTCGTAGGGGACGCCCAGCTCCTCCAGGAGCCAGCGAGGCCGCATGGCGCGGGTCTTCGGCACGTAATAGAGCTTCACCACACCCACCTCCGTTCCCGGGACGCGCGGCAGCTTAACGCTTCTTCACGGGGGGCCCCACAGACGCATAACAGGCGCTCTTTAAGTTCCTCCCCGAAGACGCAACGCGCGTCTGACGGAGGAAGCACCATGTTCGGGTTCATTGTCGGTACGGCGTGCCTCATCGGGCTGATCAAGGTCGCCCGCGGAGGGTGTGGTGGTGGTGATTACGGCCGGCACGGTTGGGGCCGGGGGTTCCGCGGCGGCTGGGGTGGCGGGCAGAGCTGGATGCTCCGCGGCCTCTCCTACCGGATCGGCGCCACGCCGGGGCAGGAGAAGGTGCTCGGCGAGGCGTTCGAGAACATCCGCAACGCGTTCTCGAAGATCCACGACGAGAAGGAGAAGGCCCGCAAGGACTTCGCCACCGCGTTCAAGGGCGAGCAGTTCGACCACGGGCCGATGAAGGACGCCTTCACGCGGCACGACGGCATCCTCGAGGAGATGCAGCGCACCATCCTGGTGGAGCTGTCCAAGGTCCACGAGTCGCTCAATCCGGAGCAGCGCAAGCAGGTAGCCGACCTGTTCGAGAACGGCTTCGGCAGCGGGCGCGGCTACGGGCGGTGGGGTGGCGGGCACCACGGCTGGGGCCACGGGCGGTGCGGCGGCCGCGTCGGCGGGGGCCGGTCGGACGACCAGGCATCCTTCTTCGTCGCCTGATGGGCGAACCACCTGACAAGAACCAACAAGGAGAACACACATGCGTAGGCCATTTCTGATGGTGCTGTTGGCGGTGGGGACGCTGGTCGGGTTCAGCTCGGGGTTCGCGCGGATGCGGGCGAACGGGCATGACTGCGGGCGGTGGGGCGGAGGCCGGTGGAGCGAGTCGCGCTGGGGCAACCCCCAGAACACCGAGCAGCGGGTGGAGGCAGTGGAGGCGACCGCCATCAAGGCGAACGCCACCGCGGAGCAGGCCAAGGCCACCGCCGAGGCCACCGCGGCGAAGGTGACGGAGGCCGCTCGCGCCCCCGCCGCCCCGGCCCCGGTGGTCGCCGCGACCGTTGACGTGAACGCGCTGGCGCAGGCCCAGACCATCGGCCAGCTCCAGGCTCAGGTGCAGGTCCAGTCGCAGCAGCTGGCGCAGGCACAGCTGGCGGCCCAGCTCCAGGCGCAGCAACTGGCCCAGGCGCAGGCGCAGATCGCCCAGCTCGGCCAGCAAGTGGCGCAGCTGAAGGTGGAGAAGGGCGAGAAGTAGCGGTCCGGGAAGCGCGCAGCACCCGCCCGGGATGAGCCTTCACCGGCCGTCCCGGGCGGACCCTTGTCTGACCGTTTCACCGATTCACCCGAGGAGGAGGAAGCCCATGGGACCTGCCAGCGTTGCCGCCGCCCCGCCTCTGGCGGATAAACGGCCCCTGATGACGTTCCGGGTCCTCCTCATCGACGACGACGCGAAGCTGTTCGAGCTGCTCCAGAGCTACCTGGGCCCGAACGGGGTGCACCTCACCAACGCGCCGGACGGGCTGAAGGGCCTGCAGCTCCTGGACACCCAGGTGTTCGACGCGGTGCTGCTGGACGTGATGATGCCGGGCATCGACGGGTTGGAGGTCTGCCGGCGGATCCGCGCCAAGAGCAACGTGCCGGTGATCATGCTCACCGCCCGCGGGGACGAGACGGACCGGGTGGTGGGCCTGGAGATCGGCGCGGACGACTACCTCCCCAAGCCGTTCTCCCCGCGCGAGCTGCTGGCGCGGATGCGCGCGGTGCTCCGGCGGGCCAGCCCGGAGGCCGTGTCCGAGAAGCTCACCCTGGCCAACATCCAGATCGACGTGGGCACCCGCGAGGTGCGGCTGGACAACCAGTTGGTGGACCTCACCGGCCTGGAGTTCGACATCCTGGTGGCGCTGGTGCGGCGCGCCGGGCGGGTCATCTCGCGCGACGCGCTGCTCTCCGAGGCCGGCCGCGGCGACGTGGTGGTCTCCGAGCGCACGGTGGACGTGCACATCTCGCACCTGAGGCAGAAGCTGGGCGACGAGTCGCAGCGGCTGATCAAGACGGTCCGCGGCGTCGGGTACGTGCTCTCCAGGGACGAGGTCTAGAGCGCGCGCCATGAGCCGCCACCACCGCCACAACCGGCAGATGGGCCGGTGGGACTGGCAAGGGCAGAACGCCGAGCACTGGGCGTACTGGCGCCAGCGGTACCACCTCTACCGCCGCTCCTTCGCCCCGCTGCGCCGGAGGATGTTCCTGTGGTTCGGGCTCACCATCCTGTTCACCGGGGTGGCGATGATCTTCTCGGTGGTGATGGTGTCGCGGCGGGGATCGGCCTGGGAGCGCGGGGAGACGGAGCGGCTCCGGCAGTTCGCCAGCGGGCGGTTCGCCGTCGTCTGGGACAAGCCGGAGGCGCTGGGCGAGCTGGCCCAGTCCGTCTCGAGCGAGCTGAACGTGGACGTGGAGCTCCACGGCGCCGATGGGGCGCTGCTGGCCTCCTACGGCAGCCCCTGCAAGTCGCACAAGATGGCCATCCCGGTGACGCGCGAGGGCCGGCAGGTGGGATCGGTCTGGGTGTGCGGCGTGGAGCGCCACTTCCCGGGCCTCACCTGGCGCCACTTCCTGGGCGTGTTCGTCGCGGCGCTGGTGGTGTGGGCGGCGTCCGGGCGGGTGGCCCGGCGGCTGGCGCGGCCCATGGACCAGCTCGCCGCCGCCGCCCGCGAGCTGGGCGAGGGGAAGCTGTCCACCCGCGCCGACCTCCGCGGCGACATCCCGGAGGAGGCCATGGTGCTGGCGGAGTCCTTCAACGAGATGGCCTCCCGCATCCAGCGGCAGCTGGCCGAGCAGCGCGAGCTGTTGGCCGCGGTCTCCCACGAGCTGCGCACGCCGCTGGGCCACATGCGCCTGCTGGTGGAGCTGGCGCGCGAGGGCGGGCCGAGCGAGAAGATCCTGCGGGACCTGGAGCAGGAGGTCCTGGAGATCGACGCGCTGGTGGGGCAGCTGCTGGCCAGCTCCCGGCTGGAGTTCGCGCAGGTGAACCGCGCGCCGCTGGAGGCGACGGAGCTGGCGAAGAAGGCGCTGGCTCGGGCGGGCGCGGACGCGGCGCTGCTGAAGGCCGAGCAGCCGGACCTCCGCTTCGAGGGCGATCCGACGCTCCTGCAGCGCGCGCTCGCCAACCTCCTGGACAACGCGCGCAAGCACGGCCAGGGCATCCGGCGATTGGCGGTGAGCGCCCGGAACGGCGTGGTGGTGTTCGAGGTGGACGACCAGGGGAAGGGCTTCGCTCCTGGTGAAGAGGCGCACGCGTTCGACGCCTTCAAGCGCAGCGCCAGCGGGGCGCCGCGGGCCACCGGCCACGACGCGGGGTCGCTCCACCTGGGCTTGTCCCTGGTCCGGCGCATCGCCGAGGCCCACGGGGGCCGGGCCTATGCCCAGAACCTCCCGGAAGGAGGGGCACGGGTAGGCTTCGAGGTGCGGCGAAGCGGGGCTTGAATATTCCCCGACGCGGGGCGTCCAATCAGGCGAATTTCCGGCCGGATGGAGTACGCCATGCCTCGCACCTTCCAGCACCTCCTGCTCACTTCGGCGCTCGCGCTGGCGCTGGCCCCGGGGGCCGCCCACGCACGCTTCGGGAAGTCGGACGACCGCGATAAGAACGAGCAGCAGCACCAGAACAACAACAACGGCGGCGGGGGCGGCGGCGACTCGTCGACCACGCCGTCACGGTCGTCGGGGGACTCGCACTACCACGAGGCCACGCCGGTGGGCGTCCCGGACCACCCGCGCGGCCGAGGCTGCGAGTCGGACGGCTGCTGCTGGCGGCAGGACGGCATCTGGCCGGCCTACTGGTACGAGCCCGCCCCCGCGTACGTGGGGTACGCCGGGTACAACCAGGAGGTGCGGTCGGCGCCGGGCTCCGGGTGGCGCATCCGCACCGAGCTGACCGGCGACCTGATGGGGTTCCGCACGATGGACGGGGGCGCCGCGGCGGCGCAACTGCGCATCGAGGGCCCGAAGTGGGGCATCGCGCTGGAGGGCCGCACCATCGCGGTGAACGCGGACGACGGCTCGAACGACACGGATCACCTCTCCTTCTTCAACGGCTTCGTCACCTACGCGCTGGTGGGCAACGAGCGCGGCCGGCTGCGGTTGGAGGCCGGTGGCCAGAGCGCCTTCGCGCCGGACCTGATCGTGCTGAGCCCGGCGGTGGGTGTCTCGTTCGCCTTCGGCTTCGGCGACCACTTCGGCCTCGAGGGGGTGGCCCGCGCCAGCGTCTACCCCCACACCCAGGTCGAGCTCGCCGCCGGCCTCACCTACTCGATGGGACCCCTGGGGCTGCGCCTGGGCATGCGCGGCATCTACCTCAACGACCGCGGCTGGGTGGACGGTGTCACCCACGACGACTTCTTCAGCGGCCCGTACTTCGGCGTCGGGATGGCGTTCTAAGGCGGGGAGGAAATCATCCTCCTCCGCGACTCGAAGCCGGCGGCTCAGCTCACCGGCATCAGCCAGAAGCGCCTTTCCGCGTAGGCCCAAGGTCGGCACGCCCCCTTCGCGCCCTCGGTCTTCTCCTCTCCCAGGTTCTGCCGGTCGTGCTCCTCTGCCTCCCGGGTCAGCCTTACTAGCGCTGAGCGGTGGGCTCGAGGAACTGCCGCGGAACGCCGTTGATCCAGGAGCGCGCGGCGGAGCCGGCCCGATCCTCGGAGCCCCAGATGGCCTGCTGGACGCCGCGGACCCCGGCCGTGGCCATGGTGTCGGTGAAGTCGTGCAGGGCGGTGGAGAGGGCCTCCCGGTCGTTGTCGGGCCTCCAGAGGAAGGGCCGGCCCCAGTTCCAGGGAAGGACGGCGCCCCGCTCGGCGGAGCCGGTCATGCCGAGGTCGGGACCATTCCGGGAGATGGTCTCCCGGTCGATCCCGGTGACCGCGTGGAGGAGATCCACCGTGAACTGGTGGTTCGGCTGGCTCCGGGCGTCCGGGATCTCCCGCAGCGTGCGCTCGATGGCGCGAGGGGTCGAGGCGACGCCGGCGGGCCGCATCCGGCTCATCGCCATGATCTGCTCGTTGGAGATGAGCGGGTTGGCCAGGATGGCCCGGGTCAGCAGCCCCTCGGCCGACTGGCCCCCGATGCGGGTCGTGCTGGCGCGGGCGCGCTCCGCCATCGCCTGGACGGTCCGGCCGATCTCCGTGTTGGGTCCCCCGCGGAAGCTCCATGGGAGCCGGGCCGGCCCCGCCTCGAAGCGATCCACGAACGGGCGCGCAGGCTGCGCGGATGCCGGCGGACGGAACTGGGCAGGAAGCGCCGGTGCAGGCGCAATGACCGGTTGAGCGGTCTGGCCGACGGTAGCCATGGGAGAACCCTCAGGGAGAATGAGAGGCAACTTCGGGGCGTCGCGTACGTCTGTCTGTATTCTCGGGGCCTACATCAGCCGAGTTGCGAGCCTTTTTCTTACCTTTGCACAGAATGAGAATTGACGGGCACTTAGGCGCGTTCAAGGGATAAGCAGCGGCACCCGGATTTCTTGATAGACCGCGCCCATGGCAAGGATCGCGATCATCGGCTCGGGGATCGCCGGGCTGCTCGCCGCGCACGGCCTCCGGCGCAGCGGGCACGACGTCACGGTGTACTCTGATCGGAGCGGCGCGCAGCTGGTCGCTGAGACGCAGCCCGTCGGGATCGCGGCGCGGTTCGGCCGCTCGCTGGACTACGACCGGGAGCTGGGGCTGGCGTTCTGGGACGATCACCCGGCGAGGTCGGAGGGCGTGGCGCTGCTGCTCTGCCCCAAGCCTTTGAACCAACTCCTCACCCTCGTCGGCCGCTTCGCCCGCCCCTCGCTGGCGATCGACGTGCGCAGGATGTCGGAGCGATGGATGGCGGAGCTGGAGCGGCGCGGCGGACGGGTGGTGGTGAGCGCCGTCGGGGTGGCCGATCTGGACGAGATCGCCGCGCGGCACGACCTCACCGTGGTGGCCGTGGGGCGGTCATCCCTGGGTGGGATCTTCGAGCGGGATCCGGCGCGCAGCGCGGACGACCGGCCCCAGCGGAATGTGTGCTTCGTGCTCGTCCGCGGCCGGGGGCTCCGCTACGGGGACGTGCCCTTCATCCCGGTGCCTCTCAACATCATCGTGTCCGAGGGCGAGACCGTCTGGGTCCCGTTCGTCCACCAGGACGGGACGCAGGTCTGGGCCCTGCTCTTCGAGGCCAGGCCCGGCGGCCGGATGGACCGGTTCGGCGGCGCGAAGACCGGCGAGGAGGCGCTGGCCATCGCGAAGGAGGTGATCCGCGAGCTGGCGCCCTGGGACGCGGCGTGGGCAGAGCCGATGACGCTGGCGGACCGGAACGGGTGGCTGGTGGGAGCGGTCACGCAGGTGGTGCGCAAGCCGGTGGGCCGGCTGCCGTCAGGCCGGGTGGTCACGGGCCTGGGCGACACGCTGATCACGATGGATCCGATCAGCGCGCAGGGCGCCAACAACGGGACGAAGATGGCGCAACACCTCGTCACGGCGGTCAACGCCCGCCGGGACGGACCGTTCGACGCCGCCTGGATGGAGGAGACGTTCGAATCCTTCTGGCAGTCCGAGGGGCGGCCGGCGGTGGAGCTGACCAACCTGTTCCTGGGCGGGATGCCTCCCCCCGGGCAGATGCTGATGACGTCGCAGTACGGGAGCGACGGGCGGGCCGAAGGGGCCGGCTCCGCCACCCAGCGCCTGGCCAACCTGGTCTGCGACAACTTCGACGACCCGCGCCTCCTGACATCCGCCCTGCGGAGCGACGCCGAGTCCCGGCGCGTGCTGCGCGAGACCGGTGGGTGGTACCCAGGAAGCATGCTGCGCGGGATGGCCAAGGTGACCTACGGGCAACTGCGCCAGGCGCTGGGAAAGCGAGCCGGGCACCCGTTCGGCGGCGCCTGACCCACCTGCGCGAGCGCTCTTCCCTGGCGGCGCGGTCGGGTAGGCTTGCCGCATCAAGGGGGAAGCCTCCGTGCCCATCGCCGCCCTCGCGGCCGCCGTCCTGCTCGCGGCCGCGCCCTCGCCGGCCGCTCCCGGCCAGTCCGACAAGCCGAAGATGGCGGTGATGGAGCTGTCGCCCGGCGGCGTGGAGCCGCACGTGGCGGCGGCGCTCACCGAATCCGTCACCCAGGAAGTGGCCTCCCGCGGCTTCTTCCAGGTCATCTCCTCGCGGGAGATCCGCACCCTGCTCGGCTTCGAACGCCAGAAGCAGATGGTGGGTTGCTCCGGCGAACAGAGCTGCCTGGCCGAGCTCGCGGACGCCATGGGCGCCCGTTTCGTGCTCTCCGGGACCATCTCCCGGCTGGGCGACGCGCTCCAACTCTCCATCCAGGTGCTGGACGGCGCCCGCGCCCAGCCGCTGGGCCGCTCCATCCGGATCGCCCGCGACCTGTCCACGCTCCAGGCGCAGTTGCCCTACGCGGTAGCCGAGGCGACCGCCACGCCGTTGCCGCCGCCACCCTCGCGCGTGCTGCCGTACTCGCTCATCGGCGGCGGGGCGCTGGTGGTGGTGGGCAGCGCGGTGATCGGCATCGACGGCGTCTCCCGCGACCTGGCGCTGGTGCGCGAGCTGCAATCCGGCAACCCGGTCATCCGCCCGCTCTCCGCGTACCAGGCCGAGCGCGCCACCATCTCCGTCGAGAAGACGCTGGGGCTGGCGGGCTTCATCGCCGGTGCCGGGCTGGTGGCGGCCGGCGTCCTCCTCAACCCGCCCGAGGCGGTCTCCGGCGCCAAGGTGGCGGTGGTTCCCTCGGCGGGCGGAATCGCGGTGGTGGGGGTGTGGCCGTGAGGAGGGCTCGTACTCCCGCGCTCGCGGCGGCGGTGCTGGGGGCCGTCTCCGGGCTCTGGTTCTCCGGGTGCCCGTCCTGGGCGGACCTCACCACCCCGCGGCCCTACCCGTGCGAGCGGGACGGCGGCGACGGGCGCGCGGCCGGCCTGTGCCCCCAGGGGTGGCGCTGCGGCCTCTCCGGCGTGTGCCAGGACGAGGGCGTGGCCGCGCCGTACGCGTGCGCCGCCGCCGACGACTGCGAGCAGGGCTGGCACTGCGGCCTGAACGAGACGTGCCATGACCCGGCGGTGGCGGCGGCCTACGCCTGCCGCACCGACTCCGACTGCGAGCAGGGCTGGCGCTGCGGCCTGGACGGCGCCTGCGTCGACGTCACCGGAGATGCCATCCAGCGCCCCTCCGGCTACGACATCGACGCCGGGCTCCGGCGCATCCCGCGATCGCCGCTGCTCACCACCGGCACGCCCACCGCCTTCTCCGCAAGCTTCCAGACCAGCGCCGTCACCTGGACGGACCGGCGCCGGCGGCACTTCGCCCAGGTGGTGGACGGCGGGGTGAGCGCGCTCGTCCAGTTCACCGTGGGCGGCGGGCTGGGGCAGGGCGCCTTCTGGCGGCAGCCGCTCCCCAACGACCCCGGCCACCAGGAGCGGGACGTGACCGGCCTGGCCGCGGTCAACGACGACGTCTACGTCCTCTTCCGCAACCACGACCTCTTCCGCTACTCGTACGACGGCGCTTCGGTCAGCCGCGCGCAGGTGGCGGCGCCCCCGCTGGACGGCCTTCGCGCGAGCGCGCTGCACCAGGACCAGCAGGGCCACGTGCTGGTCCCGGTGTCCACGCCGCTCTGGTTCCACGTCGAGGCGGACGGCGGTTCCTTCCGCGACGCCGGGCTCCCCGCGCCCCCCGGGACGGTGCTGGACGTAGCCATGGACAACTCCGACCTCCGGGTGGTGACGACGCAGGGCGTCTTCCTCAACCAGTGGCAGTCCAGCGACATGATGGAACAGGCAGGGGACCTCATCGGGCCCTGGCAGCCGCTGTGCGTCGTACCCGCGCTGAACGGGTACCAGCCGGTGCGGGTGCTGGCGGTGGAGCAGCAGGGCTCCGCGCAGCACTTCGGCCTGGAGCTGATCCCCGGCGGCGCGCCGTACGACGGCGGCCACGGGACGTTCCTGGCGAACCTGACGGCCAGCTACAGCCCCGCCGGCTCCTGCAACCCGGTGAGCGTCCAGGGCCCGGCGCCCGCGTGCCCCCAGGACGTCCCGCCGCAGGCGCCGCTCTCGGTGCGGATGATCCGCCAGGCGGACCCGGGCAACCCCGGCCAACTCACCCACGAGCAGTTCGAGGTCCGCTGCCCGGCGTCCCCGGACGGCGGCCGCCCGGAGCGGACCTTCCTCTCGGACAACTTCGCGCAGCGGAGCTGGTTCGACGTGGCGTCCGCGGCGGCCGTCTACCGGCACCGGGTGATCGAACAGGGCAGCACCCCCGCGCTGGGCGCCTGGGCCGGGCCGTACGGGAAGATGTGGCGGGTGGATCCGACGGACCCGCTCCTGGACACCGCCACGCTGGCGCCGCGGCAGCCCGACATCAGCACCGCGGTGCCGTTGCTCCTCGACGAGCAGCCGCTGACCATCATCGACCTGCCGGGCCTGTTCGGGCTGTTCGCCTCCACGCAGGGGCGCGTCTTCCCGCTCGTGGACGGCTACGGCTTCATGGGCTCCAGCGAGCAGGTCCTCCCCGGCCAGCCCATCCCGGCCGCCACCGTGGACGGGCGGCCCACCTGGGGCGTCACCGTGGACGGCCAGGTGGCGGACCTGTCGCAGTTCTCCGGCGGCCTGCCGCACGTGGTGGCGGTCTCCTCCAGCATCACCACCTTGCCGCCGCCGCCGTACTCCGCGGCCGCGGTGGCGCTCCCGGACGGCGGCACCGAGCTGCTCTACAGCGCCTACGACCAGCTCCGCGCCGGCGACGTCACCGCGTCCACGGGCCTCTACGCCCCGCCCGCCACGCTGAACGTGGTGCTGGTGCCCATCCCCGGCATCCCCATCCTCTCCTTCGCCACCGTGCCGCCGCCCGCTCCCGACGGCGGCGTGGCGCCGCTGCTGGCGGGCTACGCCATCACCCCCGGCAACGTCTTCCACTTCGTGGCCCAGTCGCAGGCCCGCTGGGTGGAGGAGGAGCTGGACGTCCCCATCGCCACGCCATGGGTGAAGGTGTGGTCGGAGGGTTCGCGGGCGCGGCTGGGCCTGCAGGACGGCACCGTGCTGTCGCTGCCCTCCAAGGTGCCGCTCTCCACGCCGCTGTTCGCCGGCGCGCAGGTCTCCGACTACCAGCAGCTCTGCGGCTACACCTTCGCGGTCAGCGAGCGCGGGCTGTACCGGCTGGAGCCGAACGGCGCGCTCGCGGGCTGGGTGCTCCAGGACGTGCTCTCCGACTTCGTCACTCCGGAAGGCAGCGAGCTGCCCGGCGCGCGGCTCACCCGCACCGCCGGGCAGATGCACGTGTTGGGCAACTCCGGGAGGGTGGTGACCTTCACCCCCGCCGGCGACGCCGGTTGCCCGTAGCGCGCTGGCGCCTTACCAGGCGAAGCCGACCGGCACCGAGAAGACGAGGGGGAACCTCTGGCTGGCGATCGAGGCCAGGGAGACTCCCGTGCCGATCCCGATGGTGAAGCCGCTGTCGTGGACCCACTGCCAGCCGAGCTGGGGCTGGAGATCCAGGCTCACCCCCGACGGGAACATGGTGGCGCCGACCTGGCCTCCGATCCAGAAGCCGTCCGGCGCGTTGCCCGAGACGTACAGGTGCGCCCCCGCGTTCATCGCGAAGCCGGACGCCGCGCCCAGGAACGGAGTCGCCAGGACGTACAGGCCGGCGTTCGGGTGGACCGCGAACTCCAACTCCACGGGCACCATGAGGAGCCCGCCCGCCATGCCGAACATCATCGGGAGGGGGTGGGTCTTGAAGACGGTCTTGTGCCCGCTGTCGCCCCAGGCGCTCCCCGAATCACCTGGGGCAGAATTTCCCAGGGTGTCCCCCTCGGGGACCAGCCGTGGCTGGTCGGCCAGGGCGAGGTGAGCGGAGCACACTGCGAAAAGGACGAGGAACTTCTTGGCGATACCCATGGTGACCCCCCGGAAAACAGCGTGGTGGCGGACCGGCGGCTCGAATGAGTCAGCTCCGGTCTCGCGGGGGTGGTGCGCCCGTTCCGGAAAATGATTCACCGGAGGGGGGCTACCCAATCGGGGTGAAGCCGTGCTAATGCGCCGCGGCCTTCAGGATTTCACCTGGAGCTCAGCCCGGACGTTGTCTTGCCGCGAGCGTCCGGTGGCCCCCCCCGGCCGGAGAATTACATGCACCGCATCCGTTCCCCTCGGACCCTCGCTCTGGCGCTGGTGGCCTTCGCCGCCTGCACCCAGGTGGCGACGGATCCAGACCCGACCAACACCGCCACGTCCACCGACGAGCAGCACCTGATCGCCCTCAACGGGTATCCGGTGGACACGCAGAATCCGGAGCGGACCTACGGCCAGCTGCCGCAGGGGTTGCGGACCGGGGACATGGCCAACGCGCTCCGGAATGGCGCGGCGCCGGCCGGCGGCCTCTACCTCCTCCAGTTCAGCGGCCCGGTGCGCGACGAGGCGCTGGCCTCGCTGCGCAACACCGGCGTGGAGGTGGTGAGCTACGTCCCGTTCAACGCCTACGTCATCCGCGCCAGCTCCACCGCGGGCGCCAGGCTGGTCGCGGCGAAGCTCCCCGGCGTGCAGTTCGTGGGGGACTACGAGCCCGGCTTCCGCCTCTCCCCGGAGCTGCGGCAGAACGTGCGCGGCCCCCTCGGTGAGAAGGTGAACGTGACCGTCCAGGTGGTGGACGGCCCCACCGCGCGGGCCACCATCGACGCGCTGGGCTCCATGGCCGCCGGCATCGGCGGCAGCAGCCAGGTGGGCAACCTCCACAACGTCCGGCTCACGGTGAGCCTGGCGCAGCTGGACGCCATCGCCTCCATGCGCGACGTGTTCGGGGTGGAGCAGCAGACCCAGAAGCGCCTCCTGGACGAGGCGCAGGGGCAGATCTCCGCCGGCAACCTCACCGGTAACTCGCCCAGCGGCCCGAACTATCTGACCTGGCTGGCCAGCAAGGGATTCACCAGCTCGCAGTTCACCTCCTTCTCCGTCGAGGTGGCGGACGACGCGTACTCGCTGGCCGGCCATCCGGACCTGCCCGCCTCGCGCGTCGCCTTCCAGAACAACCCCACCGCGCAGACCGGCGTGCAGGGCGGCCACGGCTTCCTGAACTCGCACATCATCGGCGGCTTCAACTCCGGCACCGGCTCCGCGAACGAGGATGCCAACGGCTACAACTACGGCCTGGGCATCGCGCCGTGGGCGCGGGTCGGCATCACCGCCATCTTCGGCAACGGCACCTCCACCGCGACCGCCTGGGAAAACTCGGCGTACACGGGGGGCGCCCGCATCTCCAGCAACTCCTGGGGCTACACCGGCGCCGCGGCCAAGAAGTACGACGTGAACGCGCAGGAGTTCGACGTCATCGTCCGCGACGCGCAGAGCGGCGTGGCCGGCCACCAGCAGATGATCGTGATCTTCGCGGCGGGCAATGACGGCTCCGGAGCGAACACCGTCTCCAGCCCGGCGACCGCCAAGAACATCCTCACCTCCGGCGCCAGCGAGAACGTCCGGCAGACCGGCTCCGACGGCTGCGGCATCGCCAACAGCGGCGCCGACAGCGCCAACGACATCATCTCCTTCTCCTCGCGCGGCCCGGTCAACTCGGCGGGCGGCGACGGCCGCTGGAAGCCGGACCTGATGGCTCCCGGCACGCACATCGAGGCCGGCATCCCGCAGTCGAACTACGACGGCTCCAGCGTGTGCAACCAGTACTGGCCCGCCGGCCAGACGCTGTACGGCTGGTCCTCCGGCACCTCGCACTCCTGCCCGGCCCAGGCCGGCGGCGCGGCGCTCGTCTACCAGGACTTCCTCAACAAGGGCCTCTCGGTCCCCAGCCCGGCGATGGCCAAGGCCTACCTGATGAACAGCGCCGCGTACATGACCGGCGTGGGCGCCAACGACACCCTGCCCTCGAACAACCAGGGCATGGGCCGCATGGACCTGGGCCGCGCGTTCGACGGCTCCTCGCGCATCCTGGTGGACCAGACGCAGGTCCTGGGCGCCACCGGCAACACCTACCAGGCCACCGGCAACGTCGTCAGCGGCACGTCGCCCTTCCGCGTCACCCTGGCCTGGTCCGACGCGCCCGGCCCGACGACCGGCGCGCCCTGGGTGAACAACCTCGACCTCACGGTCACCGTCAACGGCACCACCTACAAGGGGAACGTGTTCACCGGGGCCAACTCGGCCACCGGCGGCACCGCCGACACGAAGAACAACGTGGAGTCGGTGTTCCTCCCCGCCGGCACCACCGGCAGCTTCGTGGTCACCGTCACCGCCACCAACATCGCGGGCGACGGCGTGCCGGGCAACGCGGACACCACCGACCAGGACTTCGCGCTGGTCATCTACAACGGCAACCAGGGCGCGGTGGCCCCGACCATCGGCGTCAGCCCGTCCAGCTTCACCTTCAATGGCACGGCAGGCGGCGCCCAACCGGCCGGCCAGACGCTGAGCATCAACAACACTGGCGGCGGCACGCTGACCTGGTCCGCCACCAGCAACCAGACCTGGTTGACCGTGGGCCCGTCCGGCGCCACCGCGCCCTCCACCTCCACCGTCCAGGCGAACATCCTGGGCCTGGCGGCCGGCACGTACAACGGCGCCCTCACCATCACCGCCACCGGCGCCACCAACTCCCCGGTGACCGTCCCGGTGACGCTGACGCTCACGGCGCCCGACACCACGCCGCCGACCACCAGCGTCACCGCCCCCGCGGCCGGCGCCACCGTGAGCGGCAACGTCACCATCTCCGCCTCGGCGTCCGACAACGTCGGCGTCACCAACGTCGAATTCTACGTGGACGGCGCGCTGGTCGGCTCCGATGCCTCGGCGCCGTACTCGATCACCTGGAATTCCACCACCGTCGGCAACGGCTCGCACAGCATCACCAGCAAGGCGTACGACGCGGCCGGCAACTCGGGGACCTCGGCGGCGGTGGGCGTGACCGTCAGCAACACCTCGAGCAACGCGGTGTACGACGCGACCCTGAAGGCGCCGAAGTGCGCGGCTGTCTCCTCGTCGTGCGATACCGGCGCGTCGCTGGTGCTGGGCCGCGGGACCCTCGGGCCCGAGCCGAGCCAGCCGAACACCATCAACAACTCGTGCGCGGACGGCACCTCCGGCACCTTCCACTCGGATGAGTCCGTGGACCAGGTGACGGTGACCTCGCTGGGCGGCAACTTCGCGGCCGGCGTTCAGGTCCGCGTGGACGTGAAGGTCTGGGCCTACTCCACCTTCTCGTCCGACGCCCTCGACGTGTACTACACGGCCAACGCCAACGCCCCGTCGTGGACGCTGGTCGGCACCGTTGCCCCCACGGTCGCCGGGGCGCAGACGCTGTCCGTCACCTACACGCTGCCTTCTGGCACGCTGCAGGCGGTGCGCGCGCAGTTCCGCTACTCGGGTTCGGCCGCGGCGTGCAGCACGGGCAGCTACGACGACCACGACGACCTGATCTTCGCGGTGGGCGGCTCCAGTGACACCACGCCGCCCACGGCGTCGGTGACGGCCCCGACGGCGGGCTCCACGGTGAGCGGCAACGTCACCGTGTCCGCCAACGCGTCGGACAACGTCGGTGTGACCTCGGTGGAATTCTACGTGGACGGGACCACGCTGATCGGGACCGACACCACGGCGCCCTACAGCGTGACCTGGAACAGCACCACCGTGGCCAACGGCTCGCACACGCTGACCGCCAAGGCGTACGACGCGGCCGGCAACTCGGCCACCTCTTCCGGGGTGACGGTCACCGTGAACAACACCTCCGCGGAGCTGGTGGTCAACGGCGGCTTCGAGGGTAGCGCCTCGCCGTGGGTGATCTCCGGGACGGGGGCCTCCTGGACCAACACCGGCGGCGCGCACGGCGGCACGGGCCTGTTCTCACTGGGCGGGGCCAACAGCATCACCGCCGCGCAGGGCTACCAGACCATCTCCATCCCGGCCAGCGCGACGGGGACGCTCACCTTCTGGGTGAACATCACCACCAGCGAGACGACGACCGTCACCCAGTACGACAAGCTGTTCATCGAGGTCCGGAACACGTCCGGCACCATCCTGACGACGCTCGCCACCCTCAGCAACCTGGACAAGAACACCGGGTACGTCCAGAAGTCGTACAACATGGCGGCGTACAAGGGCCAGACCGTCCGGGTCCAGTTCCGCTCCACCACGGACGTGTCGCTGCCGACCACGTTCAAGGTGGATGACGTCTCGCTGCAGTAGGCGAAGCGGGAAATTGAAGTAACCCAGAGGGCCGGGGCGCCGACGAGCGTTCCGGCCCTCTTGGCGTTGTGACGCCCAGCACGGGCGCTGACTGGAGGTGGAAGTCCTCTGGGCGAGCTGGTCGTAGCGAGCCCGATCAGAGCCGCAAGGCGACCTGCCGCGAGGCGGGCGCTGAAGGAAGCGGCGCGAGAAAC
>DATBSS010000292.1:0-6097 GCA_036559665.1 Myxococcaceae bacterium | reverse complement strand
TGTATCAAGTGGACCCGTCGATCACGGACGAGGAGAGGGCGAAGTGGACTGTGCCACCCCTGGAGCAGGCGAAGAAGCATGCAGATGCGATGAACGCGAAGAACTGAGCCCACGCGACAGACGCTACGCTCAGAACCACCAGTGGGCAGGGCGCCATGAAGTGCCCACTGGTGAGGAGCTCTACGCCGAAGAGCCCCCACGCCACGCTCCGAAGCCCCCCACCGCGTTCCGCCGTAGGCCCACCAGCGCCAGTGCCCGCTTGACGATCCACCCCAGCCAACTCGGAGCCGGGAGCGCCAGGGGAAGCGGCTCGTCGCCGGCCTCTACCCGAACTGCGTTCACCGCCACGCCGCCGCCCGCCCAGAGGCGGAGCGCATCCGCCAGGTCGTCCAGTGGTGGCACCCGGTTGAGCTGGATGAGCAGCGCGCGGTCGATGCCACGTTCACGGAGCAGGCGCGCGGAGGGGAAGTCGGTGGGAAAGCTGACCGCCCGGTTGTCGAAGACCTCCTCGTCGCGCCACATCCGGAGCATCTCGGGGCCCGGACCGCCCCGAGCGGCATCCAGCAGGAAGGCAGGCGGGGCGCGGTCCGGCAGCGCGGACGCGGCCAGGAGCGGGGCACCTTCCATGAGCGCGGCGATGAGCGGGCGCATGTCCACCACGCTCGCCTCGCCGGGTGGTGCGGGCGCCGCGTTGTAGAGCGGCACCGGGCGGTAGCCCTGCCGGGCCAGCGCCACGCCCCACTGGATACCCAGCGCGCCCGGCAGATCCAGCACCAGCGCCGTGCCGCCGGGGGGAGGAATCCACTGGGGAAGCGAGGGCACCGCCGGGGCCGCCGCCTCGGCAGTACCGAGTCCGGTCCCCGCCCAGTCGCCCACGTGGGCGAAGAGGACCGGCTTGGCCCACGGAGACCACCACGAGGCGCCGGGCGCCCAGGCGGCGAACAGCTCTTCCTTGGTCATCGCTCCACCCGCTCCATTCACTCGCGCTCCACCAGGACCGCCACGTCGATCGCCGAGAAGTCGATCAGCGCGCGCCGCGCCAGGCGCCCGTAGATCCCGGCCGCGCGGCCGTCGACCACGTACACGCCCAGGCACGGGTACACCGCTCCCAGCGGCGACGGGAGCGTCAGCGCGCTGAAGCGCCGCTGGGCCACCCACGCGCCCGGGTGCAGCCAGAGGTCGCGCGACAGCCTCCGGCGCTCGACCCGCGTCAGCGAGGCAGGCACCAGCACCGCGTCCCCGGTGTTGCTGAACGCCGCCTTCAGGCACCACTCGTCCGAGTCGCGCCAGTGGACGCGGCGCGGGTCCTGGGTCTCCGGCAGCCAGCGCCGCCACGCCCGCAGCGGCGTGCGGAGCAGCGGCCAGGCCAGCGGGAAGCGCTTGCTCTCCGCGATCAGCGCCTGGCCGGGGTTCGTCACCGGAGTCCGGCCCCCGGCGATGAGCCGCCTCCACCCGGTGCGCCGCGGGAGGTCCACCAACCACTCTCCCTGCACGAAGCGGATCAGCGCTCCGGCCAGCCGCTCCCGCCCGCCCAGGTGGACCGCCACCTCCCTCCCGCTCCACCGGAGCTGACCGGGCGAGAGGATCGCCGTCTCGCCCCCCAGCGCCCGCAGCCGGGCGGCCAGCGCGGACGCCACCTGGTAATCCTCCATGAAGGCCGGACACACCAGCACGGCGACCAGGCCGCCGCCCGAAGCGCGCGCCACCGCCTCGCATAGCAGCGCGGCCGGATCGCCGGCCGGATGCGCCCCCGGCCAGTGGGGTGCCAGCGCGCGGGGAAGGCCCCAGGCCTCGGCGTAGCCTCCGGGCACGTCCGCGTTCACCTCGGAGATTCGCCAGCCTTCCTCCGTCCAGTGGAAGTCGAAGCGCATCACCCGCGCCGCAGTCGGCGTCAGCGGGTCGGGCCCGCACAGCGCCCTGCGTAGCGGCGCCGGTATTCCCAGCGCCCGCAGTGCCGGGGCCGAGCCCCGCAGCGCCTCCTCCGCTTCCAGCACCTCGCGGGCCAGCGCCTCGGCCGCAGCCCCCAGCTCGCGCCAGGCACCGGCGCGCAGGAACAGCGGGAACGGGGCCAGCGTGGCCTCGTCGCCGACCTGGGGATCCCACTTGCACCCGTCGAGGATCAGCGCGCGGCGCACGCGGTCGAAGGCCGCCGGTTCCAGCGCCTCACCTGCGCGGTACGGCGAGGCCGCCGCGCCTAGTGGAGCGAGAACGTGCCCGCCGTCCACGCCACAGCGCCTCCCAGCGCCACTGCCGAGCCGATCCAGGGGGCCGCCTTCCGCAGTCCCACCACCACCGCCGCCACCGCCAGCGCAGCGGGCATGGCCCGGGCAAACGAGAGCTCCATGTCCAGTGTCGACACCCAGTCTCCCGCCGCCGCGCCGCCGAAGATGAGGCCCTCCGCCACCAGGAATACCGCCAGCCGCCCGCCCGCGCCGAGATCGCGGTCCATCACCACCGGCGCCGCGGAGCGCAGCCACTGATCCGCCGCCACCACCACCGCCAGCCACAGCGCCGTGGCCATGGCGGCCGGAACCAGGGTCGTCCAGATGGTCGGGCCCAGGCCGACGTTGGCGCCCGCGAAGCAGAGCGCCGCGCCCAGCATGCCGCCACACACGGCCACGGTGGCCGCCGGGTTCCGGGACTGCACCACGTCGTCCACCGCCGAGACGCCCAGCGTGCGCATCCCCAGCACGCCGCCGCCGATCCACAACCCGCCGCACTGCAGGAACAACCGGACGTAGGCCTGGTGGCCTCGCACCTCGGGATCCGACCAGTGCTCCAGCACCCAGCGGATCAGCACCAGGCAGGCCACCGGGACCAGCAGCAGCGCCACCCGTTGCCCGCGGTTGCGGACCAGCCCGGTGGCGCGGGCGAGGATGCTCAGGTGGCGAAGCGCGAGCACCCCCAGGGCCACCAACGACACCAGGTCGACCAGCCCCTCGTCACCGTCGATCGATCGCTCCTCCTCGGGCCGGCCGGCAGTAGCCTGGCGCCGCTGGGTGAATCATGCGCCCGCAGTGCCGGAGGTTCAATGGACCGGTTCCAGCAGCTCGGGCTCCTGGGTTTCGCCGCGGGCGATCTCCCCACCGATGCGCTGGACCAGCTCCAGGCGCGAGCGCGACAGGTGCGGCCGCTGGAACCGGGACCGGAGGTGGACGGGCTCCTGCTCCAGCTGGGCGCCCGCGCCGACGCCGCCCTGCTCCGGCAGCTCCCCCGGCTTCGCTGCGCGGTGGTGTACGGCACGGACCATTCGGGCGTGGACCTGGAGGCCGCGGCCGCGCAGGGAGTGACCGTCTGTCACCTGCCGGGGTACAGCACCCAGGCCGTGGCCGAGGCATCGCTCCGGCTGGCGCTGCAACTCGTGGCCGAACGGACGCCGCGCCGGGAGCTGTGCAGCCTGCGGATCGGGATCGCGGGCCTGGGGCGGATCGGCGGCCGGGTCGCCCAGCTCCTGATCCGCGGGCTGGGAGCCCAGGTGCGCTACTGGTCGCGGGCGCGAAAACCGCAGGCGGAGGCGGAGCTGGGGCTGCGCTTCGCTCCCCTGGACGAGTTGGTGGCCTGGTCAGAGGCGCTGCTGGTGCACCTTCCGCTCGACGGATCCACCCGCGGCCTGCTGGACGCGGCGCGGATCGCGGCGCTGCCGCTGGGCGCGCTCCTGGTGCACCTGTCCCCGCTGGAGATCCTGGACCTCCGGGCCGTGGAGCGCCGCGTCCGCTCCGGGGATCTGGCCTTCGCGTTCGATCATGCGGACGCTTCCGAGATCTCCTTCGGCCACGCCGCTCCACCGTCGAACGAGACGGTCGAGGCCGCGCGCGAGCGCTGGCGTCTGTGCCTCGAGGTGCTGGACGCATTCCTGGCCGGCGAGCCCCGACACCGCGTCCGTCGCGCAGATCCGTAACGTGCGTTGCGGCGGAATGCGTCCCGCGCGCGATGGCGACTACCGCAGGAGCTGAACAACGGGCTGATGCCCCTTCAGCTCCGCCAGCGCGAGGGAGGTATAGCCCTGGGCCTCCACGGAACGATCCGCGCCCCGGGCGAGCAAGATACGCACGACATCCTCGTGGCCGCACTCAGCGGCGCGATGCAAGGCCGTGAAGCCGCGATTGTCCCTCGCGTTCACATCGGCCTTCCGGGCCAGGAGCTCCTCGAATCGTCCCGGTGCCGGTGATTGTGCCGCACTCATGAGCGCCGTTGCGCCCTCGGAGGACCGAACATCGACATTGCAGCCATGGTCGAGCAGCCAGCCGACCATTCCGGCATTGCGCGATGCCAGGGCCCAGTGCAAGGCAGGGAGCCCATCGCGGGCGAGCAACGAGAGGGGAACCCCGGCCTTCAGCTGGGCCAGGGCGGCATCCGTGTCGCCCCGCGCCACCGCAATGTGGAAGAGCGAGTCAGTCCGGAGCGGATTGAGCGGTGGCGTCCGGAACGGAGCAGCGAAGGCGGTGAGGGGTGCGCGCCTGCCGAACATGCTGAAGCACCACATCGCCGCGACCTTGAGGTCTTCAGGCGGCGTGGACAGTGGGGCCGGAAACACCTCGCCGAGGGCGTGGCTGCGAAGGAGGTAATCAAGCACACGAACCGTGAGCTGCGGATCCTCTTGCTCGCCGACGAACGCACCTTGCACCCGGCCGAAGTGTGCAACGCCGCCGCTGACCTTGACATCGGCAGCGGCAACGAGGCGGCGGGTCCAGCTGCGGATGCACAGCAGCCGTCCCGAGTGCAGGTACATCGCCCATTTTTCTTCCATGACCCTCGGAATGAAGACTGCGCCATCGAAGAGACCATCCGTGGGGAACGTCAGGTTCGCGTCGGTGAACCGCGACACCGCCGGCGTCTGGGTCGCAAAACCCAATCCGTCGTCGCTGAGAAAGGAGACCGCGTTGGCCGCGCACTGCGGATCACCCGACGTGGAGAGCATGCCCTGCGTCACCGCCCGGATGTCGAGCACCGGCACGCCCCACGTGTTTTCACCGTCAGGGAGCCATCCGACCCCCGGCACGCCGCCAAGCTCCGGGCGCTGTCCATCAGCCGTGCCGGAGCTCCCTCCGCCCGCCTGCGAGCTTGCTCCACCAAACAAGCTCCTGATCTTCTTCCACATACGTCCACCTCGTTCGGCGGGCAGCGCTCCGACGGTCAATACGTCGCGAACCACCGCAGCGTGTTACGGACGAGCGGCTGCGGCACCTTCTCCCACAGATTCGTATCGCCGCAGAAGACGATCTTCCCCTGCCCCCAGGGCATCACGCCGAGCCCGGCCGGCGCCGTCGGCTCGCCTGGATCCTTCACGGCGTCGTCGTCGAGATCGAGGAACGTGGTCCCCGACAGCCGGCCGCGGGGATGGTGCCGCTGAAGATCTTGCCGGTGGCGTCGGGCGTGAGCGCCAGGTCAGTGTTGCTGGTGGTCAGGTGGAGCTTGGCCGACGCCGGTGCGGTACCGAAGACCGCAGTGAACGCGATCGGCGTCGGCGCCAACTGGTTGAGCACCATCGGCGTGAGCTTGACGTGACGGAGCTCGATCGACATCGGCACCCCTCCGCTGAGCCACAGTTCTCAACTTCTGCCACGAGAGCGCCTGGGCGGGGGAACCACCAGTTCCAATGCCTGATCCCAACGGCGCCCGATTCGCACAGCCACGAAGTCGGAGTCCGTGGTGAGGACTCGCCTCACCTCCAGACGTTCAGCGACGGCGGCGACGGTGGCATCCACCAGCCCCAACTCCAGCGAAGCGAACTTCCGGTCGATCTCGTCTGCGCGTGAGAGATCCTCGGCCGTGGTCGGCTCGAGGAGGTACGCGCCCTGCACGAGGTCGGCGATCAAGCGCCGCATCTCGGCGCGGCGTCGCCTGAGGTGGTAGTCAACCTCCGCGAGGACCAGGCTCGGGACGTACAGGAGCGAAGCGGCCTCAAGAGCGCTGGCGTACTCGGCATCCCCAGCCAGCGCGAGCAACCAACCGCCCGTGTCCAGAACGAGAGGGCCGCTCACTGATCGGGATCACCGATCTGCTCTCGCACGATCTCTTTCCGCTCGTTGGGCGAGAGCTTCAACCAGCCGACCAGGGGCCGCGGGCGCCTGCGGTACGCGGCGGTAACCGTGCGGAT
>DATBSS010000291.1:0-9561 GCA_036559665.1 Myxococcaceae bacterium | reverse complement strand
CGGCGTCGCGCAGCAGCCGCTGGATGGAGCGGAAGGTGAACAGCCGGGTGTGTGAGCGCGAGAGGATGCCCACCTTCCCGTAGTTGAACTGGCCCAGCAGCAGCATCAGCCGCGGCACCGCGAACGCCACGTTGGGCGTGGTCAGCACCAGCCGCTTGGGCTCGTAGTCGAACTGCTTGCGGAGCTGCTCGATGAACGCCTCCGGGTTGGGGAGGTGCTCGATGACGTCCAGCAGGAGCAGGTACTGGTGCCTGGAGACGTCGAAGTCCGGCGGGTCCTGGGCCGCCACCTTCTTCACGTCGCAGCCCTTCTTCTTCAGCTCGCCCGCCAGCGCGTCGCCCCCGCCGATGTCGATCACGGAGGCGCCCTCGTGCACCGCGTCCAGCGCCCACTGGTGGCTGGAGCTGTAGCCGAGCTTGAGGTCGTCGCGCGCGTCGACGTCCCGCTCCGGGTCCGGGAGCGGTTCGAACCGCCGCTGCCAGAGCAGGCCGGAGCGGTGGAAGACGTTCTTCACCGTCGCCAGCATCACGTCGCGGGCGTACTTGAAGCCGTTCACCCGGCTGATCTCGTCCCCGTAGAACGTGGGGATGGCCCGCTCCACGATGCGCTGCCTGGCGTTCAGCAGCTGGATGATGATCTCGGTGTCGAAGTGGAAGTCGTTGGCGTTGAGCTGGAACGGGACCCGCTTCAGCGCCGCCGTGGAGTAGATGCGGTACCCGGAGTGGAACTCGCTCAGCTTCGTGCGCAGCAGCGCGTTCTGGGCGGTGGTGAGGACCCGGTTCCCCAGCCACTTGTAGAGCGGCATCCCGCCCTTCAGCGACCCGAACAGGGTCATCATCCGGCTGCCGAAGACCGCGTCGGCCTCGCCGTCCACCAGGGGCTGCATCAGGTTGGGCAGCTCCTCCGGCGCGTACTGCCCGTCGCCGTGCACCATGGCGACGTAGTCGAACTGCTCCGCCACCGCGTAGCTGTAGCCGACCTTCTGGTTGCCGCCGTACCCCTGGTTGTACTCGTTGCGGAGGACCGTCATCCGGATCTCCGGGTGCGCCTCCTTGTACTCGCGGCCGATGGCGAAGGTGCGGTCCTCGCTGGCGTCGTCGACCACCAGCACCTCGCAGTCGAACTGCTGGAAGATCTCCGCCGGGATGCGCTCCAGGACCCGCTTGAGCGTCGCCTCCGCGTAGTACGCGATGACGAAGATCAATAGCTTCTTCCGCGGCCGGGCGGGCATCGTGGCGCAGAGTATTCTATTACCCGGGTTTCGACCCGCCATGCCTAGCGCACTGATCGGCTACACCGGATTCGTCGGGGGGAACCTGCTCAAGCAGGCGACGTTCGATGGCCGCTACAACTCGAAGAACGTGGAGTCGATCGCCGGCCAGACGTACGACCTGGTGGTCTGCGCCGGGGCGCCGGCGGAGAAGTGGAAGGCCAACCGCAACCCGGAGGCCGACGGGAAGGCGATCGGCCGGCTGACCGCCGCGCTGGAGCAGGTGAACGCGGCGCAGGTGGTGCTGATCTCCACCGTGGACGCCTACCCGGAGCCCTTCGAGGTCGACGAGGGGACGGAGTTCGACGCCGAGCGCGCCACGCCGTTCGGCCGCCACCGCTTCGGCCTGGAGGTGTTCCTCGCCGCGCGCTTCAACACCCTGGTCGTCCGGCTGCCCAGCAGCTACGGCACGGGGCTGAAGAAGAACGTCATCTACGACCTCCTCCACGACAACAACCTGGAGGCCCTCCACGCCGACAGTGTCTACCAGTTCTACGGGCTGGACCGGCTGTGGAAGGACGTGCAGGCCGCGCTGAACGAACGGCTCCGGCTGGTGAACTTCGTCACCGAGCCGGTCTCGGTGCGGGAGCTCGCGAAGGAGGCGTTCGGGAAGGACTTCGACCACCGGCCCCAGGAGACCAGCCCCGCCCGCTACGACGTCCGGTCCCGCTTCGCCGAGCAGCTCGGCGGGAAGGACGGGTACCTCGAGACGAAGCAGCAGGTGCTGGCGAACATCGCCGCGTTCGCCCGGGCCCAGCAGAAGAAGCGCGGCGGCGCTCAGCCGGGTTAGTCCCGGTCCGGGCGCGACACCGAGAGCAGCGCGATCTCTTGCGCCAGCTTGCGGACCTTCTCGCGTTCCTGGGCGAGGCCGAGGCTGAGCCGGTAGACCATCACCAGCAGCGCCGCGCAGCAGAGGAAGAACAGCGCCGAGGGCGGGTAGTAGACGCCCATCGCGTTGGCCAGCACGTCGATCCCCGGCCGCCAGATGGCGAGCGCCGCGATGGCCCCGCACACGCCCAGCCAGCCCAGGATGTGCTTCTCGTGCGTCCGGTTCGCCCGCGCGGAGGTGACGATCTCCACGGCGAAGAGGACGGCGGCGGCGAGGATGATCCAACTCGAGCGGGACATGCGTTCGGTTTCCTTCCGGGGCGGGGCCATCAGCGGGCCCGGAGCAGCTCCAGCGTGAGGGCCAGCGAGGTCTTCACCATGTAGTAGGCGGACCGCCCCGGCGTGAGCGAGCTCTTGCCGGTGGTGCGCGCGCGCATCCGGACGGGGACCTCGCGGATCCGGAACCCCTGCCGGTGCGCCATCAGCAGGCTCTCCGGCTCCGGGTAGTCGTGCGGATGGACCCCGGCGAAGAACGCGGCGCCGCGCGCGCTGAAGGCGCGAAAGCCGGAGGTAGGGTCGGTGACCTTCTGGCCGCAGAGCGCGGAGACCACCGAGGAGAGGAAAGCGTTGCCGGCGCGGCGCAGCGCGGTGGACTCGAAGCTCCGCAGCTCGGCGAAGCGCGTGCCCACCGCCAGGTCAGCGCCGTCGCGCACCGCCGAGAGGAGCGCGCTGGCGAACACCGGGTCGTGCTGGCCGTCGCCGTCCATCCGCACCACCGCGCTGTAACCTTCGCGGTGGGCGTACGAGAGCCCGGTGGCTTCCGCCGCGCTCACGCCCAGGTTGATCGGGTGCCGGGCAACCATCGCTCCCGCTGTCAGAGCCTCCCGCGCGGTGTCGTCCGAGGAGCCGTCGTCCACCACCAGCACGTCCGCGTCCGGGAGCGCAACCTTCACCTCGCGCACGGTATGCGCGATGCACGCCTCCTCGTCGAGCGCGAGGAGCACGGCGAGGGGGCGGGGCTGGTCCACGCCCGCGCACGATAGCGCGGAGGAGGTACGGTATTGCGCGCGCTCGCACGGCAGCGCGACGCGCGCCTCCAGCTCAGCCGCACGATGGCGCGGAGGTACGTATGCCGTCGCAGGTGATCGGGGGCGCGACGGAGGCGATCCCGCTCCGCGGCGGCGACCGGAAGGCCGCGCCCGGCGCGATGATCCAGCTCCTCAACGGCCGTCCGCTGGCAGCCCTGCGGGATCCGAGGTACGAGTCAGGCCGATGGCGGCGCGCGAGGACCCTCCCGGCTTCGACCCGACGCCGGCCGACCTGGCCGGCTACTTCGACCCGGTTCTGCACGAGCTCACGGCGCTGATGGACCTTTCCGACCCCACGCCGCGCGGGCCCTTCCGCTCGCATCGGCCCAAGGCGGGGAAGTACGTGAGCGCCGCCAAGGGCGTGGCCTCCGCCCTCGGCAAGCCCCTCAACCGGTTCCTTCTCCAGCGGCAGGCGGAGCTGAACAGCCGGGTGCTGTCCGCGCTGGTGGGCCTGGTGCGGAGGATGGGCTGGCTGGCGGAGCGGTGGACGCGCCAGGAGCGGGAACTGGCAGAGCTGCGCGCCCAACTCGCCGACGCGCGGAAGCGCCTGGCGGAGGTCGAGGCGCGAACGGCGCGCCCGTGAAGGTCGCCCTCCTCGCTCCCGAGCACGTTCCGCCCATGCGTGGCGGCCTGGACGTCCTCCATGACCGGCTGGCCGCTGAGCTACGCGCCCAGGTCATCTCGCTCCCCACGGCGGAGGGCTCGCTGGAAGAGCTGGTGGCCTCCTACCGCGTGTGGGCCGAGGTCGACGCGAGCGGCTTCGACGCGGTGATCTCCACCAAGTACCCAGCATGGATGGCGCAGCACCCGCGCCACACCGTCTGGATGGCGCACAAGCTCCGCGGCCTGTTCGACCTCTATCCGGCGCGGCTGCCCCTGCGCGCGGAGCACCTGGCGGGCGAGGTGGCGGAGGCGCTCGGCGTGCTCACCCACGCGGTCCAGCGGCGCGCCCCCAACCGGGAGGCCGCGGCGCTGGCAGTGGCGGTGGTGGAGGCGGCACGGCGGGTACAGCCGGAGGCGGCTGCCTTTCCGGGGCCGCTCGCTCGGGAGGTGGTGCTGCGCCTGGACGAGTTGGCTCTGGGTTCGGACCGGATCGCCCGCCACGCCGCAATCAGCCGGAGCGTGGCGCGCCGGCCCGGCTACTTCCCGCGCGGCGCCGAGGTGCGCGTGCTCCATCCGCCGCTGGCGAGGGACGCGCTGCGCTCGGGGCCGCCCGGTGACTTCCTCCTGGCCGTCTCACGGCTGGATCCACCGAAGCGCCTGGACCTGGTCATCCGCGCCTTCGCGCGGGTGCGCGCGCCGGTCCGGCTGGTGATCGCCGGGTCCGGCCCGGAGCTGGAGCGCCTCCGTGTCGAGGCCTCCGGCGACCGGCGCGTGGATCTGCGCGGCTTCGTCCCAGACGCCGAGCTGGCCGACCTCTATGCGGGTTGCCTGGCGGTGGTGTTCGCGCCACTCGACGAGGACTTCGGCTACGTGTGCGTGGAGGCCTTCGCGGCCGCCAAGCCGGTCATCACCACCGCGGACGCGGGCGGCCCGGCGGAGCTGGTGGAGGACGGCGTGAGCGGGCGCGTGGTGCTCCCTACCGAGCGCGCGCTGGCGGAGGCGATGGAGTGGATGGCGGAGGATCCGGCGCGTGCGACGCGGATGGGTCAGGCCGCATCAGCCGCCGGCGAGCGGCTCCGCTGGGGCCCCGCCCTGGAAGCGTTACTGCCCTGAGCATTCATGGATGGGCCTCCGCGCCTGGACCGGCGACGAGGTGGACCTGGGAGAAGCCGATCCCCAGGAGCCTCGGGTCCGAAGGTCCGGGGCTGCGCGGCGCGACCGAGTCCTCGAAGGCCAGGGTGTGCGGCCCGGCCGGGAGATCGAAAGACCGCACCGAGCACGACGCTGGCTCGGAGCAGCGCCCCACCACCGCGCCGTCCAGGAGGACATTGAAGGTCGCCCCAGGCGTCAGGTGCCAGTACCGCAGCTCAAGGCCGATGGACCTGGCGCCGGCGGCCTGGACGGCGACCGTGGCGCGCTGGTCGCTCGTCCACCGGTGATCGGACTCGCTCTCGTGCCAGCCCGAGCCGTACGCCAGGCCCAGCCAGCGCGAGGTCTCGACCAGGACGTACGGGCCGCCCGCCGGGACCTCGCCCCCCTCGCCGGGGTCGGCGCGCAGCACCGGGTCCAGAGACTCGGCGACCTTGAGGAGCGTCCACCGGCCCTCCAGCCGCTCGCTCCGCGGGTAGTAGGTCTGGTCCTTGTGGAACAGGCGCTTCTTGAGCAGGAACGTCGTCTGCCACATCGGCTCCCACCACTCCGGGGAGACGATGTTGATGGACTCGAAGCGCGGATCGCCCTCCAGCTGCTGCAGTCCGGCCAGCTCGGGCGTGACCACCAACGACGTGTCTCGCACCTGCCGGATGCTCGCCGCGGACACGAACACGACCCCGGCCGAGAGCGCGATCGCCGCTCCCAGCGCGGCGCGCTCCCGCCAGGTGGCGAGGCCGGCCCGGAGCTCCCGGAACGCCAGCAGCGTGAAGGGGAGCATCACCGGGTAGAAGAAGGTGAGCAGCTTGTAGGACTTGTACCCGCCGAGCCGGCCCTGGAACTGACCGCTGATGCAGAGGGCGAGATACCCGAACGCGACGGTGGCGAAGACGGCGGCCGCGGTGACCAGTGCCGGGCGATCGGCGTTCCGCGCCCGGTGAACGCCCCACGCCAGCAGGCCGGCGAAGGCCACCGCGGTCAGCACCTCGACCCACCCGCGGGGCGGCGCTGACCCGAGGAACCCCTCGCCCGAAAGGCCCAGGAACGCCGCCGGCGTCGTCCATGGGTTGAACCACCCGACCTCGCCGAGCCCGGCGGTAAACAGGGTGTACCTCACCACCAATCCGGCACGCGTCGGGCTCGTCACGGCCAGCGCGGCCAGCAGGCCCCCCAGCAGCAGGGCGGCGCGCCCCAGCTGCCGCCAGCTCCGCCGGCGAAGCGCGTGCGCGGCCGCCACGGCCCCCAGCACGCCCCAGACCAGCAGGAGCATGTGCGGGTAGGTCAGGGCCAACCCGAGCGTCAGCGCGAACGCCGCCGGCAGCCGTGCCCGCGCGGGCTCCTCCTCCAGGGCCGGGACCAGCACCACGAACAGCGCGACCGCCAGCGCCATCGCGGCGAACTGCGACTTGAAGCCGTTCCAGGCGGTGAAGAGCGTGAGGGACGCCGCCCCGGCGATCAGGGCCACCAGCATCGCGCCGAGCCGGCCGAAGCGGAGCACCCGCATCGCGAAGAGACCGGCGAACAGCGCGGTCCAGAAGAGGAAGACGGCCACGCACGGCTGCTGGAGCCGCCAGGCGGGCACGCCGAGCGCCGAACCCAGCACGGCCGTCCCCAGGTACGCGCCGGTCACGCTGTCGCGCGCCACCGGGATCAGGCTGTAGGGGTCTTCGGGCCCGCTGTCGGTGTCGCCCCGGCGCTCCTGGAGCAAGCGCTCCACCGCCGAGTAGTGGGCGGGGTCGTTGTTGAGCGCGGAGATGACGGTGAGGTGCGGCTGCCGGGTCATGGGCGAGGCCAGCAGGAACGCGCCGGCCGCCGCGCAGAGCGCGAGCCAGGCCACGTCCCGGTCCAGCGTCTCGCGCAGCCGCTCCCTCCGGAGCACGCAGCCGGTCACCGTCAGCGCGGCGCCGATCAGCAGGAGCCAGGGCCAGTAGGCATTCGTCCCGGGCAGCCCCAGGAACATGAAGTGCCATCCCCCGAACGCGAGCACGCAGAACCCAAGCAGGGGGGCGAAGGCGAGCGCGTCGCGCGCGAGGGCCCGCGGTAGGAGCAGCAGCGCCGCCCCGTAGCCCATCCCCGAGAGCATCACGTGGAAGGCGAGGAAGCAGATCGCGAACGCGGGGCCCGTGGGCATCCGGTCGGCGAAGGACGGCTCCATCGGCTACCGGGTGCCGCCGTCCGGCTTGGTGACCCGCCGCATCGTGTAGAGGTCCGACCGGCTGATGGCCTCCAGGTCGGTCCAGCGCGCGTAGTCGTCCCAGACGGCGCTGAGGACCTTCCCGTACAGCCCCGCCGAGCGGTCCGAGAGCAGGAACGCGGCCAGCTCGGCGGCCTTGGTGGGCGGGACGCCGCCCTGCTCGCGCTGCCGGGTGGCCTCGGCGTACTCCTGCGCGCCCACTTTCTCCGGACCCGAGCGGAGGATCTCCTCGAACATCGCGGTCATGACCGCGCCGGGCGCGATGGCGTTGACGAAGATGCCGGCGGGCGCGAGCTCGGCGCCCAGGGACTCGGTCAGACGCCAGACGGCGCCCTTGCCGGCCACGTAGGCGGTGCGCCGCGCCTGCGCGCCCTGCCCGCCGCCGGAGAAGAAGACGATCCGCCCGCCGCCCCGCCGCTTCATCCCCGGGATGACGGCGTGGGCGACGCGCGCCGACCCGAACAGGTTCACCCCGACGGCGTTCTCCCATGCCTCCAGCGACTGCTCCTCGAACGGTCCCACCGGCCCGAGGACGCCGGCGGCGCAGACGACCCCGTCGAGCCTGCCCAACTCCTGCTCGACCCGGGAGACCAGGGCGGTCACCTGCTCCGCTTGCCCTACGTCCGCCTCCACCGCCAGCACCGCCGAGCGAGCGGCCTCCGCGATCGCCGCGCGCGCCTGCTCCAGCTCGCCTTTCGACCTGGCGCAGATCGCCACCCGAGCGCCCCGCATCGCGCAGACCCGGGCGATCTCCCGGCCGATGCCTCGCCCGCCGCCGGTGACCAGCACCACTTTCCCGTCCAGGTCTCCGCGGGCCTCCGCCTCAGGCATGGGCGGCCCTATACCATGGCCAAAAGCCGGGCCGGGCGACTGGACAAGACCCGTCCTTCAATGCTTTCAGGTCGCCGCGAATGAGATTCCTGGTCACCGGCGCCGCGGGGTTCATCGGGAGCAACCTGGTGGACCGGCTGCTCCTGGAGGGGCACGAGGTCGTCGGCGTCGACAACCTCTCCACCGGCTCGCGCCGCTTCCTGGAGCGGGCGGCCGGATTCAAGACCTTCCGCCTGGAGCAGCGCGACCTCACCGACCCGGCGGCCCTGGACGGCCTGCTCTCCGAGGGGACGGACCACGTCTTCCACTTCGCCGCGAACGCGGACGTGCGCGACGGCCTGAAGCACCCGCGGCGCGACCTGGAGCAGAACACGCTCGTGGTCTCGAACGTTCTGGAGGCCATGCGCCGCGCCAGCGCCAAGGCGCTCACCTTCTCCTCGACCGGCAGCGTCTACGGGGAGGCGCCGGTCATCCCCACGCCGGAGACCTGCCCCTTCCCGATCCAGACCTCGCTGTACGGCGCATCCAAGCTGGCGGGGGAGGCGCTCATCTCCGCGTACTGCGAGGGCTACGGGTTCCGGGCGAACGTGCTCCGCTTCGTCTCCATCCTCGGCGAGCGCTACTCGCACGGGCACGTGTTCGACTTCGTGCGCGCGTTGCAGAAGGACCCGTCGCAGATCCGCGTGCTGGGGAACGGGAAGCAGCGCAAGTCCTACCTCTACGTGGGCGACTGCGTGAACGCCATCCTCCACCTCTCCCGGCTGCCCTGGGAGGCGCCGGCGCGCGTCTTCAACCTGGGCACGCCGGAGTACGTGGACGTGGATCAATCGCTGGGCTTCATCTGCGACGAGCTCCGCCTCTCGCCGAAGCGGCTCTACACCGGAGGGGACCGCGGCTGGGTGGGGGACAACCCGTTCATCTTCCTCGACACCGCCAAGCTCCAGGCCACCGGCTGGCGGCCGGAGCTCACCATCGAGGAGGGCGTGCGGCGCACCGTGCGCTACCTGGTGGCCAACGGCTGGCTCTTCGAGGAGCGCGAGCAGAAGGAGCAGGAGGTGCGGTCATGATCATCACCCGGGCGCCGCTCCGGATCAGCATCGGCGGCGGGGGCACCGACCTGCCGTCCTACTACTCGCGCTCCGGCGGCTTCGTCATCTCCGCCGCCATCAACCGCTACGTGTACATCGCGCTCCACCGCACCTTCTCGCGCCGGTACATGATCAAGTACTCCACGCAGGAGGTGACCGAGGACATCGCCTCCATCAAGCACCCCATCGTGCGCGAGGCGTTCAAGCTCCACCAGATCGAGCCGGTGGAGATGGTGAGCATGGCGGACATCCCCGCCGGGACCGGGCTGGGGTCCTCCGGCTCGTTCAACGTGGGCCTGCTCCAGGCGATCACCGGCTGGAAGCGGGAGCACTACAGCGCGCACCAGCTCGCCGAACAGGCCTGCCACATCGAGCTCGATCTCCTGAAGGAGCCCATTGGCAAGCAGGACCAGTACATCGCCGCCTTCGGGGGGATCAGCTGCCTCCAGATCGACCGGGACGGCCGCGTGGACGTCTCCCCGCTCCGGTTGAGCGACGTCGCGCTCAACG
>DATBSS010000290.1:0-7023 GCA_036559665.1 Myxococcaceae bacterium | reverse complement strand
CTCCGTGAACGCGTCCACCAGCTCCGCCGTGAAGGTCCGCTCGACGACGAGCTCTGCGCCCACTTCGAGAGTCGGCATAGGGGGCGATAGTACATAATTATGACACCAGGGTCATGATCCTGTATTTACTCGGCAACAATGAGATCGATTGCCGCGTACGCCACGCTGTCCGCCAGTGGACTGCGCGCCCTCCGAACCGACGAGGCCGCCGCCATGCTCCGGCTCTCCCCCACCACGACCGCACAGCTTCTCCGGCGGATGAAGCAGGCCGGGGTCGTGCAACCGCTCATGCACGGCATCGTCTGGATCGGGCGAGAACCCATCGATCCCTGGTCGGTGCTCGAGCTGATCACCGCGCCCTATCCCGCGTACGCATCGCTCTACAGCGCGCTGTACCTTCACGGCGTGCTCTCGCAGATCCCCGTCATCCACTACGCCGTCACGCTCGGGCGTGCGCACCGCGTGCGAACCGCGGCCGGGACGTACTCCCTCCATCGCGTCAGTCCCATGGTGTTCGGCGGGTTCGAGACCGTCGCCACGGGGGCCAAGATCGCGACCCTCGAGAAGGCGCTCTTCGATCTCGCCTACCTCTCCCCGGCCCGCTCCCGGCTCTTCGCCCGCCCTCCCGAGCTCGAGTTGCCGCGCTCGCTCGATCGAGCCGCTCTCCAGCACTGGGTCGAACGGATCCGATCGCCGGTACGGCGTACCCATACGCGCCTGCGGCTGGATTCCATGCTCACCGCGCCAGCACCGCGCCGCCGCTGACGTCGACCACCGTCCCGGTCATGAAACCATTGGTGGCCACCGCGACGATCGCCGCGGCCACGTCCTCCGGCTTGCCCACCCGCCCCACGGGGATCGTCTTCGCGGTGTGCTCGAACGCAGCAGCCTTCATCTCCGGCGGCCGAGCGTCCCACCACGGCGTGTCGATCACCCCCGGCGCGATGCCGTTGACCCGGATCGGTGCCAGTTCCACCGCCAGCGGGCGGACCACCGACTCGATGGCCCCGTTGATCGCCGCCAGGCCCGCCGTCCCGCTCATCGCCGCACGCGCGCTCGCCGAGCTCACGAATGTGATCGATTGAGTCACGAACGGGAGCGCCGCCTGCGCCGCCGTGAGCTGGGCGAACAGCTTTCCCTCCAGCCCGCTCCGTAGATCGTCCAACGACAGCGACTTGAATGGCCCGCCGCCCCGCCCACCGCTCAGGGTCAGCACCAGGTGCTCGAAGGACCCGCGCCGCTCGAACAGCGCCTTCAGCCTGGCCCCGTCCCTGGCATCCACCGCCTCGAACGCCACGTCTCCCAGCCGCTTCGCCGCCGCCTCCAGCTTTGCCTCGTCCCGCCCGGCGATGAGCACCTTCGCCCCGCGTTTGAGGAACGCCGCCGCCGTCGCCTCACCGATCCCCGACCCGCCCCCGACGATCACGACCCACTCGGCCACGGCTCCCTCACCTCACCGCGTTCGAGATGGCCTTGAACTCCGGCGTCCCCGCCTTGCCCAGCAGGTCGAACAGCGCCGCCTCCACGGTCGTGATCACCGCCCCCGCCTCCCGGCACAGGTCGACCCCGATCCGCCGGTCCTCGTCCGTCCGCGAGAGCGCCGCGTCCACGCACAGGTACGGCTGCGCGCCCCGCCCTGCCAGGTCGCGCACCGTCTGGAACACACAGACGTGCGTCTCCATCCCCGTCACCAGCACCTGCGACCGCCCCTCCAGCTTCCGCATCACCTCGTCCACCGTGGCGCTGAACTCGATCTTCTCCACCGGCTTCGAGTCCCCCAACTCCACCTTCACCAGCCCCGACGTCGGACCCAGGCCCTTGGGGTACTGCTCCGTCACCACCACCGGGATCCCCAACGCTCGC
Organism: Myxococcaceae bacterium; assembly: GCA_036559665.1. Classification (GTDB taxonomy): domain Bacteria; phylum Myxococcota; class Myxococcia; order Myxococcales; family Myxococcaceae; genus DASRBA01. The sequence continues at coordinate 5,160 of DATBSS010000290.1, read as the reverse complement.
GCGCCCCGGATCGCCGCCACCGTCCGGTTCATCAGCCGGTCCAGCTGGTCCCGGTCCATCGCCGCGCACAGCCGCTCCTGCACGTCGATCACCAGCAGCGCCGCCTTCTCCCGCTCCAGCCTCAGCTTCGACGACGCGCTCATACCGCGTACCCCATGGCCCCTGCCTTCACCGGCGCGTCCGGATCCAGCATCACGTTCACGCACGCCACCGTCCCGCTCTCCAGCGCGCGCTCCAGGGCCGGGCGGATCTGCTTCGGCTCGGTGACGTGCCCGCCGTGGCCGCCCAGCGCCTCCACCACCCGGTCGTACCGCGTGGGCGCCAGCAACGTCGCCGGGGACTTGTCCTCCCCGAACATCTGCACCTGGGGAATCCGGATCTGCCCCCACGCCGCGTCGTTCCCCACCACGCTCACCATGGGCAGCTTGAACCGCAGCGCCGTCTCGTAGTCGAACCCGTTCAACCCGAACGACCCGTCCCCCTGGATGATCCACACCTGCCGCTCCGGGTGCAGCGACTTCGCCGCCAGCGCGAACGGCGCGCCCACCCCCAGGCATCCGAGCGGCCCCGGGTCCAGCCACCGCCCCGGCTTGTGCAGCTCGATCACCTTGGCCGCCATCGCCACCCAGTTCCCCCCGTCCGCCACCCACATCGGGTCGCGCCCGGACGCGTTCGCCACCTGGGACATCTCCCGCGCCAGCCGGTAGTGGTGGATGGGGACGGAATCCGACCGGCACCACTCGTCCAGGTCCGCCAGCTTCTTCTTCTCCCGCTCCCGCAGCCCGGCCAGGAACGTCTCCCGCGACCTCGCCGGCGCCGCCTTCGCCAGCGCCTCCAGCGCGCTCCGGCTGTCGGCGATGATCCCCACCTCCACCGCCCGGTTCCGCCCGATCTCCGTGGGGTCCACGTCGATCTGGACGATCTTCGACGCCGCGCTGAAGGTGGGCTCCGCGCCGTAGTTCAACCGGAAGTCGAACGGCGTGCCGATCACGAACACCAGGTCCGCGCCGCTGAGCGCGTCCTTTCGCGTGTGCTGGAAGAACATCCGGTGCCCGTTCGGCAGGCAGCCGCGCCCGGCGCCGTTCAAGTACACCGGGACCTGCGCGCGCTCGCAGAAGGCGGCCAGCGCGTCCCAGGCGCCGTCCCACCAGATGGAGGACCCGGCGATGACCGCCGGCCGCTCCGCCTTCTCCAGCAGCGCCACCGCCTGGTCCACCAGCTTCGGGTCCGGCGCCATCCCGGCCTTGGTGCGGTACGCCTCCTGGAGGGTCGCCGTCCCCTCGTCCGCCCCGTTCCCCAGGACGTCCCACGCCAGCTCCAGGAACACCGGCCCCGGCCGCCCGGAGAGCGCCACCCGGAACGCCTTGGCCATGTACGAGGGGACCAGCTCCGGCGTCGGCACCCGGTCCGACCACTTGGCGATGCGGTGGAACAGGTCCACCTGCTCGATCTCCTGCAGGCTCCCGCGGCTCTGGTTGAAGATCGGCGCCGCGCCGCCCAGCAGCAGCATCGGCGAGGCGGCGGACATGGCGTTCGCCACCCCGGTGAGCGCGTCCGTCACCCCCGGCCCCGCCGTCACCACCGCCACGCCCATCCCCCGCGTGATGCGCGCGTAGGCGTCGGCGGCGTGCGCGGCGGCCTGCTCATGCCGCGTGTCGATGACCTGGATGCCCTCCTCCACCAGCCCCGCGTAGATAGGCGCCACGTGCAGCCCGGAGAGCGTGAACACGTGCCGCACGCCCTCCTTCTTCAGCATGCGGGCCACCAGTTGCCCGCCGGTCGCGCTGCCCATGATCGCTCTCCTCAGTTCCGCGCCAGCTCACGCTCCACGAACGGGAGCCGGTCGTTGCCCACGAACATCTCTTCGCCGACGAAGAAGGTCGGCGCGCCGAACGCTCCGCGCGCCACTGCCTCCTCGCCGTTCTTCTTCAGCGCTTCCTTGATGTCGATGGACCCGGCGCGATCCATCGCCGTGCCGGGGTCGATCTCCACCGACCGCAGCACCTCGACCAGCGCCTCCGGCATCCCCAGGTCCTTCCCTTCCGTCCAGATGGCGCGGAAGGCGGCGCGCGCGAAGGCCCCGGCCTTCCCCTGCTCTCCAGCCACCAGCACCAGGCGGTCCGCGTCCACCACCCGGAAGGGGAACTCGGCAGGGACGGTGAACGGAGGGAGGCCGTAGTGGCCGGCCCAGCGCGCCAGGTCCGTGAGGAGATATGCGGCTTTGTGTGGGTTGTTCAACGGGCTGGCGTTTTCTGTGGCCTTGAAGACGGCCCCGAGCAAGAAAGGTCTCCACGCGAGCGCCGCCCCCGCCCGCGCGCACACCGCCTCCACCTGGGTGGACGCGAGGTACGAGTACGGGCTCAGCAGGTCGAAGAAGAACTCGAGGGTCTTCCGCATTGGACTTGATCGGGCAACTTATCGAAGCGCTTCGTTACCAGGCGAAGCATTTTGGCCCCGAGTTGGCCAGGACCGCCTACCGCCGCGGGCTCGCGGTGACCGCCAGGGACGGCAGCACCAAGCCGATCCCGATCACCGCCACGCCCATCATCTGCGAGCCGGAGGAGATCCAGCGGCGCGTCCAGCTCTCCACCCGCCTCTCCTCCGCCGGCTTCAAGATGGCCAAGGCGGTGCTGGAGGGAGAATCGCGCGAGCTGCTCTTCGGCGCGATGAGCCCGATCGAGAAGGCGGTGCTGGAGCGGACCGCGGCGGACGTGGAGCACCTGGCCACCACCCGCGTGGACTACTTCGTCCTCGACGGGAAGCCGCGCGCGCTGGAGCTGAACACCACCATCCCGGCGATGCAGGGGTATTCGGACATCGCCGCCAACGCGTTCATCGAGGCGGTGGGCCGCGAGGCGGGGATGAAGGACCACCACATCGCCGGGCTCCAGGGCAAGAACGGCTCCAACGCGCTGGCGCTCTACCGGGCGCTGCTCCAGGGCTACGCCGCGGAACGGAAGGGCGCCTCGCCCCAGCGGATCGCCATCCTCTGCCGCCCCAACGACGCCCAGATCTCCGAGCTGCGCTACCTGGCGGACCGCTTCAACGAGTGGGGCACCGAGACCGCGGTGGTGCACCCGGACCAGCTCTCCGGCGACGACGCGGTGATGGCGAACGGGAAGGCGTACGACCTGGTGTACCGGCACCTCTTCGTCCGGCGGCTGGAGGAGACGCCCTCCCCCTACGTGCAGGAGCTGGTCTCTCAGATCGGCGGGAAGCGGGCGGTGGTGCTCAACCCGCCGTCCGCGCAGGTGGAGGTGAAGACGACCTTCGCGCTGCTCTCCATGGCGCTGGAGAACCGCGCGCTGCGCGAGGACGCCCGCCTCTCGGACAACGAGATGCAGGCGATCAAGGAGGCGGTGCCGTGGACGCGGCCGTTCCGCTTCGCGCCCGGCATCGACGAGGACCCCTCCCGCATCCAGGCGCTGATCGAGCAGGTCGCCGCGGAGCCGAAGAAGTACGTGCTCAAGCGCGCCTGGGACTACGGCGGCAAGGCGGTGTTCCTGGGCAAGGCGGTGGGCACGCCGCTCTACGACGAGCGGGTGCAGGCGGCCTATGGCACCTCGCTGTCGTGGGAGGAGCTCTGCAAGCGCGCCGCCGAGGACCCGGTGGGCGGCGGCTTCGTGGTGCAGGAGGTGGTGGACACGCAGCCGGAGCCGCACGTGCTCTGCAGCGAGACGGGCGTCGACTCGACCTCGCTCTACGTCGACTTCTCCGCCTACGGCTCGGTGGGGCTGGACCCGGTCCCGAAGTGGGGCGGCGTGTGCCGCGGCTCCATCTCCGCCATCGTGAACATCATGGGCGGCGGCGGGGTCATCCCGCTGATCACGAAGGAAGTCGCCCAGAGCCTGGCCACGGCGTTCAAGGCGCGGCAGCTGATGTAAGCGGCCTGCCGGGATTCCGGCACCTCCTGCCGGGAAACCGGCCAGCGCCTGGCGGCCACCGGGAGCGCAAGCCCAGTGGCGCCAACGGATTGAGCGGCGGCAAGCGTGGTCCAGCAATTGCTCATCTCCCGATCCGTCCGGCGGCATCCGCCGGGTGCAGCCCTGAACCCGAAAAACACCCAACTGGAGAAACGATCATGAAGACCACGCTCGCCCTGTTCACCGCCGCCCTCGTGATGGCCCCCCACCTCGCCATGGCCGATTCCGGCGTGTGCACGACGGAGAAGACGGCCGGGACCTACGGCTTCTCGCTCACCGGCACCGTCTTGCCGGGAAATGCTTCGGGGCTGCCGGTCGGCCCGGTCGCCGCCACGGGCCTGCTCGTCCTGGAGCCGAATGGCGAGATGCACGGGTCCGAGCAGATCATCTTCAACGGCGTCATCGTCCCCGGCGTCCAGTACGGGGGGACCTTCACCGTCAACCCGGACTGCACCCTCACGCTCGAAGACCCGGGGTTCTTCCGCAACTACGGGGTCATCGTCTCGGACGGCAACGAGCTGCTCGTGATGTCCAGTGACACCGGGGTCATCACCACCGCCACGGCGAAGCGCATCCAGAAGAAGTAGTGGCTACGCGCTGGCGCCCGCCTTGGACGAGCCGCCCTTTTTCGGCGGGCGCGCTTTCTTCGGCGGGCGCGCTTTCTTCGGCGGGCGCTCCTTCTTCGGCGGGCGCTCCTTCTTCGGCGGGTGCTCCTTCTTCGGCGGGTGCTCCTTCTTGAGCTTCTTGAGCCCGGGCGGCGGTTCGTACGGAACGGCAGGCTGACCGATGTCCCAGGAATCGGACGAACGGAGCCATTCCAGGGTGGCCTTGATGGCGCCCTCCGATTGAGCGCCCTGCGCCCCGCTCTCGATGTAGCGGATGAGCCATTCCCGCCAGAATGGGAGGCGCGAGAGCAAGGCGGCGGTCACGGTGGGGATGCGCGCAACCGGGGGGTTGAGGCGAAGCGACCGGTTGTGACTGATCAACCGTTCGAGGACGTACTCGGTGCTCTCGCTCGGGGCGTCGAGGGCGTACGCAGCGGTCGGCCAGAAGTCTCCGGTGGCGATGTTCGTGGGAAGCATCGAGAAGAGGAGACCGGCGTTGATGTTGCTGACGCCGAGCGCCGGGAGATGTTGCCCCGACCCGACCGAGAGGACGGTGATGTGGTCGAGCATTCGCCCGACCTCCCCGGTCTCCCGGGGTTGGCGGCCCTTGCCCGAGTGCGGATTGCGGGGCT
>DATBSS010000289.1:0-1543 GCA_036559665.1 Myxococcaceae bacterium | reverse complement strand
TGCGGACCTTCTACCCGACCTCGGTGATGGAGACCGGGCACGACATCATCTTCTTCTGGGTGGCCCGGATGATGATGATGGGCCTGCACTTCATGAACGAGGTGCCCTTCCGCACCGTGTACCTGCACGCCATGGTGCGCGACGAGAAGGGCGAGAAGATGTCCAAGACCAAGGGGAACGTGATCGATCCCCTGGACGTGGTGGAGGGCGCGTCCCCGGACAAGCTGCTGCCGGCGCTGCGGAACAAGTTCCCGCAGGGGATGCCCGCCTACGGGGCGGACGCGCTCCGCTTCACCCTGGCCTCGCTCACCCAGCAGGGGCGGGACATCAAGCTGTCGCTGGACCGGGTGGCGGGCTTCAAGGCGTTCACCAACAAGCTGTGGAACGCGGCGCGCTTCGCCCTGATGAACATGGGGTCGTTCCGCCTGGACGAGAAGGAGCTCAAGGACCACCCGCTGGTGCTCTCGCTGGCGGACCGGTGGATCCTCTCCCGGCTCAACCGCGCCATCCAGGAGACGCGCGCGCAGCTGGAGGCGCTGGACCTGGCCGGCGCCGCGTCCACCCTCTACCAGTTCCTCTGGCGCGAGCTGTGCGACTGGTACATCGAGCTGGCCAAGCCTTCCCTCTACGGCGACGACGAGGGCCGCAAGAACGCCACCCGCGGGGTGCTGGTGGTGACGCTGGACCGGGTGCTCCGGCTGCTCCACCCGTTCACGCCCTTCATCACCGAGGAGATCTGGCGGAAGCTGCCCATGCGCCACGTGGCGCCGTCGATCATGGTGGCGCCGTACCCGTCGCCCGAGGCCTGGCTGGACGACCCGGCGGCCGAAGGGGAGATGGCGCCGGTGGTGGCCGCCATCGAGGGCCTGCGCACCATCCGCGGCGAGGCGGACGTGGCACCACAGATCAAGATCGCCGCCCAGGTGCAGTCCGCCTCCGGGTCGGTGCGGCACATCCTGAAGAAGTGGGAAGGCTACGTGATGCCGCTGGCCGGCGTGTCCGAGCTGACGGTGGGCCCGCCCGGCCCCAAGCCGCGGCAGTCCGCCGCCCACGTGACCTCGTCGATGGAGATCTACGTGCCGCTGGCCGGGGTGATCGACCTGGACGCCGAGCGCGCCCGGCTGCTCAAGGAGATCGCGAAGGCGGATGCGGATCTGACCTCCTTGCAGCGTAAGCTCTCCAACCCGAGCTTCGTGGAGCGCGCTCCCCCCGAGGTGGTCCAGAAAGATCGGGAACGAGTGGAAGAGTTGAAGGCAAGGAAAGCCAAGCTGCACGAGCACTTGCAGCGCATCGCACCGGAGGACGAGATGCCGGACCCGTCGAACCCGCAGAGCGCCGCCGCCCCGCCGGTGTCGAGCATCGTCACCAACCCGGAGACCGCCAAGGTGAAGATCGGCGACGAGGCCGCCGGGACCATGCCCGCCGGCGAGACGGTCGACCTGGCCAAGGAGCTGGCCCCCGAGTTGGCGTCGGTGAAGGTGCCGGACCAGGTGGACCCGCAGGTCAAGGACGCCCTGGACAAGCTGCGAGCGGGCACCGCCAA
>DATBSS010000288.1:0-10336 GCA_036559665.1 Myxococcaceae bacterium | reverse complement strand
GCTCCAGCCGGCGCTGGTGGCTGTCTCGCTCTCCGCCTTCGTCGCGCTGAGCGAGGCCGGGTTCGAGCCGTGGGCCGTGGCCGGGCACTCGCTGGGTGAGCTGAGCGCCCTGAGCGCGGCGGGGGCGCTCTCGCCGGAGGCGGCGGTGCGCCTGGCGGCCGTGCGCGGTCGGGCGATGGAGCGGGAAGCGCGGTCCCATCCCGCCGGGATGCTGGCCGCGTTCGCCGGCGAGGAGGAGGTCTCGCGGAGGCTCGCGGCCGATCCGCGCCTGGAGCTCGCCGCGGCCAACGCGCCCGACGAGTGGGTGCTGTCGGGGCCCGAAGAGGCGCTGGAGCGCGTGGCGTCCGAGCTGCCCTCGCAGCGGCTGCGCGTCTCGGGTGGGTGGCACTCGCGGGCGATGGAGGGCGCGGTGGGCGATGTCCGCGACGCCGTCGAGCGTGCGCGACCTGTGCCGGTGCGGCTGGGTGCGTACTCTGGGCTGACCGGGGAGCCGGTCGGCACGGGAGCGGATCTGGCGGAGCTCCTGTCGGCGCAGCTGGTACGGCCAGTGCGCTTCGCCGCGCTGCTGAGGCGGCTGGCGGCGGACGGCGCGGCTCTGTTCATCGCCATGGGGAGCGGCCGCGCGCTCGGAGGACTGGTGCGCAAGAACCTCGCCCGCGCGGCGATCCTGAGGGTCGAGGAGCCCGCGGACGTGGATCGCGTCCTGGCGAAGGCGGGGCGATGAGCGCGGCTCCGGCCATCGAGCTGAACCTGGGGCGCGCCGAGGTCGAGGCGCTGCTACCGCATCGGTCTCCGCTGCTCTTGGTGGAGACGGTGGAGACCTACTCTGCCGCGGGCCCCGAGCTGTGGTGCAGCTATCCGGTCTCCGCCCAGGCGCCGGTGCTCGCGGGCCACTTCCCCGGTCAGCCCATCTGGCCGGGCACGTACACCATCGAAGGGTTGGCCCAGGCGTGCGCGCTGGCGCTGATCGTCGACGCCGTCGCCCGAGAGCCCGGCGAGGCCGACCTGGCGGCCCGGGTCCGCGCCTTTTGCGCTCGCACGGAGCGCAAGCCGGCCGGTGCCCTGCTCCTGGTGTCGGTCGGCGTCAAGCTGGTCCGGCCCGTGCTGCCCGGAGACCGGCTCGAATACCGCGTCCGGGCCACGCACCGCCTGGACGGGCTGTGCCGCCTGGAGACCTCCGCTCTGGTTCACGGCGGAGAGGTCGCGGTCGGCCAACTCACGGTCGCCTGGGCCGCGGCATGAGTGGGTACGACGTCATCGTCGTCGGTTCGGGCATGGGCGGCCTGACCGCGGCGGCGCTGCTCGCCCGGCGTGGGCTGCGCGTGCTGGTGGTCGAGCAGCACTACCTCCCCGGCGGAAGCTGCACGTCCTGGCGGCGAACGGTCGCTACAGGCGCCCGGGCCGTCCACTTCGAATTCGACTCCGGCGTCCACGAGATCAGCGGCGTGGGAGAGCAGGGCGCCGTGCGGTGGCTGCTCCAGACACTGGGCGTCGAAGATCGGCTGCGGTGGCACCGGGTCCGGCACGAGTACTTCGCCGGCGACATCCATCTCCAGGCCCCGGAGGGCGCGGGCGCCTTGCTGGAGGCCCTCGGCGAACGGTTCCCGGCGGAGCGCGAGGGCCTGGCGCGGCTGTTCGACCAGATGCACGCGCTGTGGGCGTCGTTGCGCGCCGGGCTCGGGGGGCTTGACTCCCGGCGCGCCTTCACCCCTCCGAAGGCGCCCGAGGGCGCGATCCGCTGGATGCACCAGAGCTACGCCAGCCTCCTGTACTCCTGCGTGCGCGACCCGTTGCTGCTGCGGCTGCTCTTCATGCTCACCTCGTACCTGTCGGACGAGCCGGAGCAGGTCTCCGCGAGCGCCATGGCGGGCGTCTACGGCTACTACTTCGAAGGGGGCTATTTCCCCGACGGCGGACTGCAGCGCCTGCCGGATGCGCTGGTGGAGGCGATCCGGCGCGACGGGGGCGAGGTCCGGTTGTCGAGCCCGGTCGCCCGGATCCTGGTGGAGGACCGCGCGGTGGCGGGCATCGAGCTGGAGAGCGGAGAGCGACTGCTCTCGACGCGGGTGATCTCCAACGCTGATGCCCGGCGGACGTTGCTCCACCTGGTCGGACCGGACCACCTGGAGCCGGAGCTCCTGCGGCGGGTCCAGTCGCTCGAGCCGTCCCCGTCCGCCTTCTCGGTCTACCTGGGGCTGGACGTCCAACCCGAGGTGGGGCCGGTGGCGTTCGTCTCGCGCGAAGGTTCGCCCCACTTCGGCATCGCCTCCATGTCGCGGGTGTGCCCCGCGCTCGCCTCGCCGGGCCACGCCACGCTCGAGCTCACGCAACTGGTGCCGGCCCGCGAGGCGGCGGCGTGGGACCGCCGCGCTCCCGACTATGCCGCGCGCCGCGCCGCCCGCGCGGACGAGCTCATCGACCTGGCGGAGCGGCAGATACCCGGCCTGAGGCGGCACATCGTCTACCGGCAGGAGGCGTCGCCGGCGACGTTCGAGCGCTACCTGCGCTCCACCGGGGGCGCGATCTACGGGCTCTCGTCCGGGTCGCCGCGCCTCTCGCGCCGCACGCCGATCGCCGGGTTGTCGCTGGTGGGGTCGGGGACGTTTCCCGGCCCCGGCGTCGAGGCGGTGGTGATCTCGGGGATGAGCGTGGCGGACGACCTGTGCTCGGGGAGGCCGAGGTGAGGGATCGCGACCACGAGGACTTCCGGCGCTTCGTCTCGCCGCTGCTCCCGGCGCGGGTGCGGGCGTTCGGCGAGCCCGACCGGATCCAGAAGGCCAGCGGCACGGAGCTGATCGCGGACGACGGGCGGCGGGTGCTGGACTTCCTCGCGGGTTGGGGCACCCAGCCGTTCGGGCATCGCCCGGCCGCGGTGGAGGCGCGGCTGCGGGAGTTCCTCGACGGCCAGGAGCCCGCGCTCTACACATCCGGCGTCAGCCCCTTCGCGGGCCGCCTGGCGCGGGAGCTGTGCCGGCGCAGCGGCCTGGACCGCGTCTTCTTCGCCAGCGGCGGGACCGAGGCGGTGGAGGCCGCCCTCAAGCTGGCCCGCGCGGCCACGGGCCGCCAGCGCATCCTGTGCCTGGAGGGCGCCTACCACGGCTGCACGATGGGAAGCCTGGCGCTGATGGCCGAGGGGCCGTTCCGGGCGCCGTTCGGGCCCCACCTGCCGTCGGTCGAAGCGCTGCCGTTCGGTGACGTGGCCACCCTCCGCGCGGCGCTCGAGCGCGCGCCCGATGTCGCCGCGGTGGTGGTCGAGCCGGTGCAGGTCGAAGGAGGCGTGCGGCCGGCCGGTGAGGGCTACCTGGCCGCGCTGGGCGAGGAGGCGGACCGGCGCGGCTTCGTCCTGGTTGCGGATGAGATCCAGACCGGGCTGGGCCGGATGGGCCGGTTCCTCGCCTCCGAAGCGTGGCCCCGCAGGCCGGACGCGGTGGTGCTGGGGAAGGCGCTCGGCGGTGGGATGCTTCCGATCTCCTGCCTGCTGAGCGCCGCCCGGCTGTTCGATCGCGCGTACGGCACGCCCGAGACCGCCGAGATCCACTACTCGACCTTCAGCGGGAATTCGCTGGCGTGCGTGGCCGCGCTGGCGACGCTCGAGGCGCTGGACGCTCCGCTCCTGGCGCGAATCGCGGAGGCGCGGCTGGCCGAACGGCTCGCGGCGGCGCTCCAGGGCCGCCGCGCGGTGAAGGCGGTGCGAGGCGCGGGCCTGCTGGTCGGGATCGAGCTCGCCGGCGAAAAGCCCTCGAGCCTCGGCCTCTGGCTCTGCCGGCGGCTGCTCCGCGCCGGGTACTACACGGGCCTGTGCGCGCACGACCCGAGCACGGTGCGCGTCCACCCGCCACTCACCACGAGCGACCCGGAGATCGACGCATTCGTGGAACTGGTGGCGCGCGAGACGCAACTGCTGGAACAATCTCCCCCGAGGGATCCATGAACCGACGAGAGGTGCTGGCCGCAGGCAGCTTGACGGGTGTCGTGCTGGGAACGGGTTGCGCGCCGGTGCTGACCGTGCCCGGAGGGTTCGACGCCACCTCGGCGCTGTCGGAGCTCGATCGTTCGCTGGCCGAGACACGCATCGCTTCCAGCTTCAGCGGGGCGCATTTCGCCCGCGCGCCGGGCGTTCCGGCCGAACAGTTCCGCGACGACTCCGGCCGCGTGATCGGGATGTGCGAGGAAGGGGCGCGTGCCCTGATGGTCACCGCCTTTTTCCAGGACCTGGCCCCGGGCGAGCGCTCGCACCCGGCGATCCAGGCCCGGATGCACGAGGAGTTGCCCAGGATCGGCGGCGCAGTGGCGGCGATGGCCGGCGCCCTGGAGCAGGTGGGGCCCCGGGAGCGGAAGGCGATCCAGGAGCACCTGCGCCGGTCTCCTGGCCTGGAGGAGCGGATCGTCTCCGAGGTGGACGGCCACGCAGAGCGGTCGGAGGCCCCCTTCGCCAAGCGGATGCAGTTCCGCCGGCACCTGTCGGACATCGCCTGGCGGATGCGCCAGCAGCCGGCGGACGTGGTGATTGACGAGGTCTTGACCAAGTTCCGCAAGGGCGAGGCCTACCAGCGCGCCCACGCCGATGAGATCCGCGCGCTGGCCATGCCGCCCGGGCAGCGATTCGGGGCGGAGCCGATCCTTCGCGACGCGGCGCCCGGCGGGTCGGAGCCACCGGCGGCAACAGCGGCGCCGATCCAGCAGCGCTCGGACAACTGGTGGATGCCCGGGACCATCACGTCGGTGGCGGGGTTGGGCATGCTGGGGCTGGGCGTGGTCGGTGGACAGGTGCTGGCAAGCACCAGCATCTTTGGCGCCACGCTGGCCGTGCTCCTCGTCGGCGTGGGGGTGATCGTGCTGGTGATCGGCCTGCTGCTGCTGGCGATCGGCTCGATCGCCTACCTCTCCACCAGCGGCCAGAGAGGCAAGCCGGCGCCCGCCCCCGCCTCACCGGCGCCCGGGTCCGAGCTCCCCCCGCCGGGGACAGTGCCGCTCTAAACGCAATTCTTGCGGCGCCGGTGCCAAGGGTGGCCTGGGGCGCAACGGTTGCGCCCCGGGGTGGGTGATCCCGCGGGGTCTGCGCGGCAACCCTTTTGCTACGTTGGCCGTGCATGGCAACCAAAGAGCGAATCCTGGTCGTGGACGACGAGCAGAACGCCCGCGAGGCCCTGCGCACCATCCTGCTGGAGGAGAAGTACGAGGTCGCCGAGGCGGCGGACGGCGAGGAGGCGCTGGAGCGGCTGGCCAGCTTCTCCCCGGACGTGGTCCTGGCGGACGTGCGGATGCCCAAGCTGGACGGCATCTCCCTGGTGAAGAAGGCGCGGGAGCAGGAGAGCGAGGCGGTCTTCATCATCATGACCGCCTTCGCCAGCATCGGGACCGCGGTGGAGGCGATGCGCGCCGGCGCGGACAACTTCCTCACCAAGCCCCTGGACGTGAACGCGGTCCTGGTGGTGCTGGAGAAGGCGCTGGAGAAGCGGCGCCTGCAGCGGGAGACCGAACAGCTCCGCGCCCGGGTGCGGGAGCGCTACCGCTTCCCCAGCATCATCGGCGAGTCGCCGCAGCTCCAGGCGGTGTTCGACGTGGTCAAGCGCACCGCGCCCACCAAGGCCACGGTGCTCATCCTGGGCGAGTCCGGCACCGGCAAGGAGCTGATCGCCCAGGCCACCCACGAGGAGTCGCCGCGCAAGGACAAGCCGTTCATCAAGGTGAACTGCGCCGCGCTCTCGGAGACGCTGCTGGAGAGCGAGCTGTTCGGCCACGAGCGCGGCTCCTTCACCGGCGCGGTGGGGCGGCGCGAGGGCCGCTTCGAGCTGGCCGACGGCGGCACGCTGTTCCTGGACGAGATCGGCGAGATCTCCCCCGCGCTGCAGATCAAGCTGCTGCGCGTGCTCCAGACCAAGGAGTTCGAGCGGGTAGGCGGCACCCAGACGCTGAAGGTGGACGTCCGCCTGGTGGCGGCCACCAACCGCGACCTGGCGGCGGAGGTGAAGGCGGGCAAGTTCCGTGAGGACCTCTACTACCGGCTCAACGTGGTGGCGGTGACGCTGCCGCCTTTGCGCGACCGCAAGGGGGACATCCCGGCGCTGGTCAGCCACTTCGTGGAGAAGTACGCGGCCGCCTACGGCAAGACCGTGGCCGGCCTGGCGCCGGGCACCCTCAACGCGCTGCTGGCGCACGGCTGGCCGGGCAACGTGCGCGAGCTGGAGAACGTGGTGGAGCGCGCGGTGGTGCTGGCCCAGGGGACGGAGCTGACCGCGGACGACCTGCCGCCCACGCTGCGCGGGCCGCGCGCCAGCCGGGCGCCGGGCGCGCTCATCCCGGGCGCCACGCTCTACGAGATCGAGCGCGAGGCCATCCTCAAGACCCTGGAGATGGTGAGCGGCTCCACCGCCCGCGCCGCCGAGGTGCTGGGCATCTCCGTCCGGAAGATCCAGTACCGGCTCAAGGAGTACGGCACCGGGGGCCACGCGACCCGCGCCGAGGGCGGCCACGAGGAAGGCGAGGACGAGGACGGCGGGGACTCGCCTACCCCCCAGTAGGCCGGCTGCTCAGCGGGAGCCGGATGGTGAACCGGGCGCCGGCGCCGGGCGCATTGGAGGCCCGGATGCTGCCGCCGTGCTGGGTGACGATGGCATGGACGATGGGCAGGCCGAGCCCGGACCCCTGCGCCTTGGTGGTGAAGAAGGGCTCGAAGATGCGGGGGAGGATCTCCTCCGGGATGCCGCGCCCGCTGTCCTGGACTTGAAGTTCGAGCTGGTCGGGGCCGCGCCGGGCGGCGGAGAGCTTCACCCAGCCACCGGCCGGCGTGGCGTCCAGCGCGTTGAGAGTCAGGTTCACCAGCACCTGCTTGAGCCGGCTCTCGTCGCCGGAGACGGGCGGCAGGTCCTGCGCCTCCAGCTTCAGCTCCACCTGCCGGGCCCGCGCGTCCTCCGCGTAGAGGTTCCCCACCGCGCGCACCAGCGCCCCCACGTCCACCGGCCGGGGAACCAGCTGCACGGGGCGGGCGAACTGGAGGAAGTCCTCCAGCACGTGGTCCAGCCGGCGGATCTCGTCGCGCACCAGCGTCAGGGGATCCATCAGCGGCTGCTGCTGGTCGGCGGGGAGCTTCTTGATCCGCCGCTCCAGCACGGACAGTTGGAGGGCGGCGGCGTTGAGCGGGTTGCGGATCTCGTGCGAGAGGCCGGCGGTCATGGTGCCCACCGCGGCCAGCTTCTCGGCCACCTGGGCGCGGCGGGCCAGCTCGCGCTTCTCGCCCTGGAGCCGCACCTGGCGCATCGCCTGCTCCACCGTGGCCAGCAGCTCCGGGGTGGCGTAGGGCTTGAGCAGGTAGGCGGCGGCCCCGGCGCGCACCGCCGCCGCCGCCGATTCCAGCGTGGCGTGACCGGTGAGGAGGATGACCTCCAGGTCCGGGAGCGCGGCCTTCATCTCGGAGGAGAGGGCGATCCCGTCCCCATCCGGGAGCCGCAGGTCCACCAGCGCCAGGTCGGCCCCCTCCTTCGCCGCCTCGCGGGCCGCCGCACAGCTGGGCGCCACCGCCACCGCGTAGCCCTCGGCGCTCAGGATCTCCTGCAGGTTGTCGGCGAAGTCGGCGTTGTCGTCGACCACCAGGACGCGGGGGGCTCCGGTCTCCACCATCAGCGGGCCCCGGAGAAGGCCTGGCGCTCGCGGTACAGCTCCTCCAGGCGCGCCACCAGCCACTCGGAGGAGAAGGGCTTGCGGAACACACCGGCGTTCTCGCGCGGCGGCTCCACGTCCGGGTGCCCGGTGATGATCAACACCGGCAGGCCGGGGTAGCGCATCACCAGTCGCCGCATCGCCTCGCCGTCTGGGCCGCCGGGGACGCGCAGGTCCGTCACCGCGGCGAACGGCCGCACCGCCGGCATCTTCTCCGCCTCCAGCACGCTGGTCGCCTGCACCGCGGTGAAGCCCCTCGAGCGGAACACCTCGCTCAGGTTGTCGGAGAGCGCCTCGTCGTCCTCGATCAGCGCCACCAGGCCGTCGCGCCGGGCCACGGCCAGAAGCTCCCGCAGGCGGGGCAGGTTGGGGGGCTTGGAGAGGATGGCCAGGAGCCCCTCGGAGCGGGCGATCTTGAGGTCTTCGTCGCCGCTGTAGGCGGTGATCACGATCACCGGCATCCCCGGGTCCAGGCGCCGCAGCTCGTGCACCAGCCTGGCCCCGCCCATGGTGGGCATCTTCATGTCGGTGATCAGGACGTCGAAGCGGTCCGCCTTCAAGCGGCGGAGCGCGTCCTCGCCGGCGGACGAGGTGGTCACCTCGTGCCCGTCGTCGCGCAGGATCTCCGCCACGTTCTCGGCGAGGGCCTCGTTGTCATCGACCAACAGGTACTTCCCCACGTCACCCTCCGAACGGCAGCTTCATCGTGAACGCCGCGCCCCCCAGGACGGAGCGCTGGTACGACATCGTCCCTCCGTGGCGCTCGACGATCCGCTTCACCAGCGCCAGCCCCAGGCCGATGCCCTTGGCCTTGGTGGTGATCAGCGGTTCGAAGAGGCGGGCGCGGATGGACTCGTCAACGCCCTTGCCGCTGTCCTCCACCACCAGCACCACCTGCCCCTCGCCCGAGGTACCGGAAACCCGCACCCGGCCGGCCGGCGAGGCGGCGTGGACGGCGTTCTCCACCAGGTTGACCAGCACCTGCCGGAGCTGGACCGGATCGCCGGTCACCTCCGGCAGCCCCTCCAGGCCGGTGAGCTCGAGCGCGACCTCGGACGGGCGCTGCACCGACTCCGTCGCGCCCTGCGCGAGCTGGGCCAGGTCCACCGGCGAGCGCTGGAGCGGCCGGTCCCGGATCATGTCCAGCAGCTTGGTGATGATGTCGTTGGCGATGCCGAGCTGCTCGCCGATGCGGGTGGTGTGCTTTTGCGCGCGCTCGTCGGACGCGGTGCGGCCCTTGATGATGTAGAGCGAGGTCTCGATCACGCTGAGCGGGTTGCGCAGCTCGTGGCCGATGGAGCCGATGAGCTGGCCGAAGGTGGACAGGCGCTCCACCCGTGACTGCTGCGCGAGCAGGTCCTCGCGGTAGGTGTGGAGCATGATCGCCAGCTCCAGGTCCAGGATCTTCCCCAGCGCCAGGCGCGCGGCGCGCAGCATCTCCGGCTGGTCGAGGAAGTGGAGGTCCACCACTCCGTTCAGCTCCTGCCGGAGCACGTTCATCGCGCCGAACATGTACTGCTGGGGCAGGGCGATGCGGACGTGCACCCGGCCGATCCGCGCCCGCCGCTCGTAGTAGGCCTCGTCCCAGGGCCCCTGGAGGAGGGAGTCCATCCAGGCCACCAGCGTGATCTTCAGCCGGCCGACCACGCTCTCGCCGCCCTCCAGCGCCTTGCGCGCGCCCTCGTGGTCCAGGATGCGCTGGTAGAAGACCCCCGCGATGCGGGTGAGCTCCGGCTGGGCATGCGGGTAGATGGCCCGCAGGGCCACCTCGTCCTGGTCGGTGAAGCCGACGTATCGCTTGAGCTCTTCGAACAAGGTCTCGGCCATGGTCGCGCCGGGAAATTATCAGCCCGCGGCGGTCACCACCCGGTCCAGATCCCGGATCAGCCGCGCCGCCAGGCGGGTGGCGTCCGTCTCGGTGACGATCCCCACCAGCTTCCCCTTGCGGTCCACCACCGGGAGGCAGCCGTACTTCTTCCGGATCATCAGCCCCAGCGCCTTGGTGAGCGGCGTCTCCGGGCGCACCTGCTCCACGGGCCTGGTCATGGCCTCGCTCGCGAGGGTCGCCTCACCGCCGCGCTTCGCGACGGCGCGCAGGTAGTCGCGCTGGCTCACCAGGCCGATGGGCTTGCCGGCGCGGACGACGGGCAGGTGCCGGAAGCGGCCGAAGTGGAAGATCACGTTGGCGAGGGCGAGGTCGTCGCTCGCGTCCAGCGCGATCGGGTCCTTCGTCATGATGTCGGAGACGGTGTACATGCCCCTCCCTGTGGCAAGCCGGGTGCCACCCGTGGTCCCTCGGGGCGCGAGACTGGCGGCGCGCACGGTTTGCGCCTGGCCGTGGTGGCGCGCACGGTTTGCGGTCCGTCGGTCGGAGCTGCCTCTCCGAGGGATGGGCATGGGCCTTGAATTACCTTGGGCCATGGGAACGCTCTTGAAGGCGGAAGTGCTGGAGGGCGAAGGGCTCCGGTGGCAGGCGCCGGTGTCGGCGCTGATGACGCGGAAGGTGATCAGCGTCCGCACCACGCTCCCGGTGCGCGCGGTGCTGATGGTGCTGGTGGAGCACGGGATCAGCGGCGCCCCGGTGGTGGACGCGGCGGGGCGGCCGGTGGGGATGGTGTCCATCACGGACCTGCTCCATGAGCAGTACGACCAGATCGAGGACGAGGAGGACGAGCTGCTG
>DATBSS010000287.1:0-1535 GCA_036559665.1 Myxococcaceae bacterium | reverse complement strand
GGCGGTGAAGCGCTGGCCCCAGAAGGTGAAGCTGGTGCTCCAGCGCGGCGAGCCGGGGCTCAACCCCAAGGTGAACCAGCTGTGCACCATGGTGGAGCACGCGACCAAGGAGATCATCCTGGTCTCCGACTCCAACGTCCGGGTGCCGGACGGGTACCTGGAGGAGATCGCCTCCATCTTCGACGCCGACCCGGACGTGGCCTGCGTCTCCAACCCCATCATCGGCATCGGCGAGCAGAAGCTGGGGTCGGCGCTGGACAACCTCTACCTGGCCACCGTGGTGACCACCGGGGTGGTGGCCGCCAAGTTCGCCGGCCGGGACATCGTGGTCGGCAAGTCGATGGCGCTGCGCCGCGCCGACCTGGACCGGATGGGCGGCTTCTTCAGCGCGCGCAACCACCTGGCCGAGGACTACGTGCTGGGGACGAAGTGCGCGGAGATCGGCAAGAAGGTCCGCGTCTGCCGGCGGCCGGTGTACCAGGTGTCGCAGAAGAAGACCTACGGCGAGTTCCTCCAGCGCCACCGCCGCTGGGCGATCATCCACCGGACCGCCATCGCGCCCATCACCTACGTCGGCCAGGCGGTGATGAATCCCCTGCCGCTGGCAGGCCTGGCGCTGTTGCTGCACCCCTCGCGCCCGACGCTGATGGCCTTCGCCGGCACCTGGGCGCTGAAGTCGGCCATCGACTGGACCGCCATCCGCCTCCACCGGCCGGCGTTCGGGCTGCTCACCCCGTTCTACGTGCTGGCCAAGGACTGCAGCATCTTCCTCGCCTGGTGCAACGGCGTGTTCCGCCGCACCGTGGTGTGGCGCGGCAACCGGCTCCGCGTGGAGCACGGCTCGCTGCTGTGCGCCCCCGAGGCGCTGCCGCCCGCGCCCGCGCTTTTGCCCGCCGAGCTGAGCCCCGCGGCGCCCGCCCGGCTCCACGCCGCCGCCTGGGCGAAGAAGGTCAGCCGGGAAAGCGACCGGACGGCCGCCTAGCCGGAACGTCCGGGACGCCACATCGCGCGGCGTAGGTTGTCATCCCAATGCTGCGCGCCCACACCGACGAGATCCAAGATCGCTCCATGGCCATCCGCGTGCTGGTCGTGGACGACGATCCGGACTGGAGAGAGTACCTCCGCCTGACGCTCTCCGAGCTGGGCTACGAGGTGGACCTGGCCTCCAGCGGCGCCGAGGCGCTGGCGGCCCTGGACCGCCACGCCTACGCCGTGCTGCTTCTGGACCACTACATGCCCGGCATGAGCGGCGAGGAGGTGATGCGGCGCATGCACTCCCCCGCTCCCCGGGTGGTGCTGGTCACCAACGCCCGCGCCGACGAGGTCTCCCGCGCCCTCTCCAGCGGGCCGTTCTACTACCTGCCCAAGGACGCCTCGGCGGACCAGCTCCAGCTGTTGCTCAGCTCGCTGGTGCTGCCGATGTAGCGCGGCGGGGGTCTAATCCTCGGACGGGAGCTGGCTCGCGCAGTCGTTGCACATGAAGAACTTCACCATCATCCCGTTCTTGCCGTTGCCCTGGTAGAGCTGGCCGCGGA
>DATBSS010000286.1:0-5119 GCA_036559665.1 Myxococcaceae bacterium | reverse complement strand
GCCCGTGGCCTCGGCCTTGTTGCTTTTGCGGGCTTCGCCGCATATTCCGCTCCGGCGAAACCATAGGCATTCCCAACAGACAATAAGGACTGGGACTCTCGTCCGAGAAAGCAGGATCACCGTATGGCCACCGACCTCAAGCTCCCGTTCAGCGCCGGCGCCGAGACCTCCAGCGTCTCGTTCGATCCGCGCCGCCAGGTCGCCCCCGCGGGGGGAGACGAGATCACGCAGGTGACCCAGTCCGGCGGGAAGCCGGCCCTGGATGTCGGCGGCACCATCGACGCCCAGTTCGCGGCGGGCGAGCCCGCCCCGAGCGGGGACGCGTTCGCCGACGGTCCTCCCGGCAACACGCCGAACGATCTGGACGCCCGCACCGCCCAGTACGTGGCCAAGCGGAAGTCGGTCCACGGCGAGTACGCCAAGAAGGCCGCCACCCAGCAGAAGCTCAAGGCCAAGCACGCCGAGGCCCAGCTCAACAAGCTCGCCAGCAAGAAGGCGCTGGCCAACCGCAAGGCGAACCAGCAGGCCTCCATGGCGGCCCAGGCCAAGCGCCGGAACATGTGGTCGGCCATCGACCAGGCCAACGCCAAGCGCGAGATCGGCAAGCAGCAGAAGGCGGCCGTGGTGAAGACGACCGACGCCCGGACCACGAGCACCAAGGACACGCAGGTCAAGACGGCGGACGTGAAGACGAACGTCCAGAGCGCCGCGGTGGTGAACGCCGCCGTGGCCGACCCCGCCAAGAAGCAGGGCGTCTAGCGCCTCGTCGAGGTCTCCGGGGGCCCTTTTCGGGCCCTACTTCCCCTTCGCCTTGGGCGCCGCGGCGGCGGCTCCCGGCTTGGGCGGGGCGGCGCCGGGCTTGGGCGGCGCGGCCCCCGGCTTGATGCCCTTCTCCTTGCGCTTCTCGGTCAGGCGCTGGAGCAGCAGCTCCGCGTTGGTCTTCCAGATCTTGTTGTTCTTGGCGACCGCCGCGGCCAGGGCCTTCTTGCCCATCTCCTCGCAGGCGTCCCATTCGCCGAACAGGTACTTGCAGATCGCGATCTTGATCATCGCGTCCGAGTTGTCCGGCTGGACGCGGAGCACGGTGTCCGCGATGGCCATCACCTGCTTGGCGATGTGAGGCGGCGTGGGCGGGTTCCGCAGCAGCAGGTCGCTGGCCTTGGCCAGCTCCTTGTCCACGTCCACCGACGACTGGTCCCCCGCCTCGAAGGCGACGGGGCCGCCGGCGGCCTTCTTGGGCGCCGACTTCAGCTTCGCCATCACCTCTTCCTGCCACTTGGAGAACTTCGGCTCGTCCGGCTTCCGCTGCCGGGCCAGGAGCACGATCTTCAGCGCGCTGTCGAACTCCCCGGCCCCCACCAGCGCCAGGTAGGCCTCCTCGTGGAGCGCGTCGTCCTCCGGGCGCCGCTGCAGCGCCTGCTGGTACGTGGTGGCGGCCTGGGCGCCCTGCTTGGAGTCCCGGTAGGCCCGCGCCAGGGCGACGAAGGGCGCCGCGTCCTTCGGCCCGGCGAACTGGGTGGCCTTGAGGAAGTGGTTGTTGGCGGCCGCCTGGTTCTTCTGCCGCATCGCGATGTTGCCCAACTCCACGTACGGACGTGGGTCCCGGCTCTCGATGCGGATGCAGGCTTCGAACTCGCGCTGCGCCAGGTCGTCCTTCTTGGCGCTGAGCAAATAGGTGCCGTAGTTGAAGTGCTCCTCGAAGCCGGCGCGCCGATCCTTGGACGCGGCGTCCATCTCCGCCGCCCCCTGGGCGTCGCCCCGCTTGGCCAGGATGAAGCCACGGTGGGACTTGGCCTCCAGGTGGTCCGGCTTGATCGTGAGCAGCTTGTCGAGGCTGGCCAGCGCGGCATTGTCGTCGCCGGTGGCGCGATGCGCCTTGGACAGGCCGAGCAGGCAGCGCGCGTCGTTGGGGTCCGACTTGAGGGCGTTCTCGAACGAGGCGATCGCTTCCGGGATCATGCCCGCCGCCAACAGGCGGTTGCCTTCCGAGGACAGCGAGGGGGGCATCATAGGCGCGGACGATTAGCACACTGCTACAGTTGCCGTCACCGATGGCGACGCAGACCCCCGACCTGACCAATGTCCTCCCCCCGCTCTACGCCCGGTGGATGGCGGAGCTCCTGAAGGGCCCCCTCCCGGACGAGAGCCGGTCCACCTGCGACGACTGCGCGGTGGCGCGGCGGCCGGGGGTGAAGGCGACCGTGGTGGAGCCGGGGACCCCCCCCGTCTTCGAGGAGCGCCCGTTCAACAAGCACCTCAAGTGCTGCACCGTCACCCCCAAGCTGGCCAACTTCCTGGTGGGCGCGGCGCTGTCGGACCCCACCGTCGCCGAGGTGGGCCGCCGGTCGCTGCTGGACCGGATCGCCAGCCGCAAGGCGGTCACCCCGTTCGGGCTGTGGCAGGTGGAGGCCGGCAACCTCGAGTACCGGCAGCGGATCATCGCCGGGTTCGGCCTGGAGCGGGACCTGCTGTGCCCCCACTACGCGGTGGAGGCGGACAACTGCGGCATCTGGAAGCACCGCAACGGCGTCTGCTCCACGTACTTCTGCCGCCCGGTGCGCGGGATGGACGGGGCCACCTTCTGGCTGGGCGGCTTCCGGCCCCTCTCCCGCACCTTCGAGCCCGCGCTGGCGCAGTGGGCCGCCGCCGAGGTGGGCCTGCCCGAACCCTGCCAGGCCGCCCTCTACGACTTCCGCAAGCACCCGGAGGTCGCCCCCTGGTCCGACCTCTGCGACGACGCCGGCGAGCCGAACCCGGCGGCCTACGCGGCCGGCTGGGGCCCTTGGGCCGGGCGCGAGGTGGAGTGGTACCAGGCCTGCGCGGAGAAGGTGGCCGGGCTGAGCTGGGCGCAGGTGGAGGAGATCGGCGGCGCCCCGGTGAAGGCGCTCACCCGGGTCACGCTGGCCGCCTACAAGGCCCTGCAGCCGAAGGCGCTGCCCGGGCGGCTGAGGCTGAACTGGGGCAACTTCTACTGGCTGGACGGCAAGGACGCCGGGCCGGACCGGTACCTGTCCTACGACTCGAACGACTATGTGGAGCTCCCGCGGGCGCTCTCCATGGCGCTGATGCAGTTCAAGGAGGGGGCGGACCCCGCCGAGGTGGTGGCGCGGCCACCCGCCCAGGGACCCGGCCTCACTCCGGAAATCATCGAGGACCTGGTCACCCACCGGATCCTGGTGGAGGCGTAGGGCCCAGTTGGGCTAAAGCGCCCGGCCGGAGGTAGCTCATGTCCCGCCCGCCGTCGTTGCCACCGACCCCCGTCGCCGGACTGAAGGCGCTCCGCGCCGAGCTTGGAAGACTTGGGTACACGGAGGAGGGGCTGCGGCAGCGGCTGGGCCTGGTCGGATTGTCCCCGGCCGCCTACGTCGGCGCCCTGGCCGACCCGCCGCTGGCGCCCAGCCTGGACGGGCACTCGCCCCTGGACTGGCTGATCCACCTGTTCCTGTTGCGCCAGCCGGTGGCGCGCGCCGAGCTGGCGCGGCTGTTCTCGGAGGAGGCGCTGGGCGCGCTGGAGGCCACCCAGCTGGTCCAGACCCTGGGTGGCGAGCTGGAGGCCACCGCGGCCATCCTCCCCTTCGAGGGGTTGTACCTGGTGGCGGACTTCGCCATCGGCCCGCGTCCGGCGGACTCGGTGGGCTTCCCGGACCCGGCCACCGTGGCCGGCGCGCGGCTGCTGGAGCCCACGTTCGACGACGAGAAGGGCACCGCCGTCTGCCTGCACGCCGGCAACGGGCTGTTGCCGCTCCTGCTCAAGAGCAAGTACGGCTTCGGCACCGTCCGCGTGCACGACGAGTCGCCCCGGCCGCGCCAGCTCACCGCGCTCGCCGCCGCGCTCAACGACGTGCAGCTCGACATCTCCACCGCGCCGGCGTCGTCCAACCCGGCGCGGTCGGCGGACGTGGTGGCGGGCAGCTTCCCCGGCATCTACCGCAACTCAGCCGTCTGGGGCCGCCGCCAGGCCACCCTGGACGAGGACCGCTGGGAGCGCGCCTTCTCCGCCGCCGCCCAGCTGATCCGGGACAAGGGCCGGGCGGTGCTCTGCCACGAGATCCGCTCCGAGCCCGGCGACTGGTTCGCCCGCAAGCTGCAGCCGGTGCTGGGGGCGGGCGATCTGGAGATGGTGTGGATCCGCAACACCAGCGTGGTGGGGGAGGGCCCGGTGGAGCTGGGCGTCTCCGTGATGTGGCGGCGCCCCAAG
The DNA here is from genome assembly GCA_036559665.1 of Myxococcaceae bacterium. Classification (GTDB taxonomy): domain Bacteria; phylum Myxococcota; class Myxococcia; order Myxococcales; family Myxococcaceae; genus DASRBA01. The sequence goes on along the minus strand of DATBSS010000286.1, from coordinate 921 downwards.
GACCCCACCCGCGCGCCGCTCAGCCACGCCGGCTCGCTGCTGGGCCTGCCCAACGCCACCGCGCGCGGGCTCCAGCTCTACCTGGAGTCGCGCCGGCTCCTGGAGCTGCGCCCGACCACCGAGGTGCTGAAGCTGGTCCCCTACCGGAACGCCCGCGCCATGGTCGACATGCGCTACGAGGTGGGCCACGACCGGACGCTGGTCCCCGGCGCGGTGCTGATCGGCCCCCAGTCCTGGCCGCAGGTGGCGCTGGAGGTGCTCAACCTCTGCAACAACGTCAACACCCTCCAGCAGGTGGCGGACGCGGGGGAGAACTACGCCCAGGTCGCGCTGGAGCTGGTGGTGGACGGCGCGGTGTACCTGCGCAAGCCGTAGCGCCCGGCCGCCGTCACTTCTTGGCCGCGGCGGCCTTCTTCTCGGCCTGCACGCGCCGGCGCGACAGGTTCCGCAGGAGCGAGTCCGCGTTCTGCTTCCAGATGGGGTTCTTGGCGGCGACCGCGGCCGCCTGGGCCTTCTTGCCGGTCTCCTCCGTCTCCTTCCACGGGTAGCCCCCGGTGAGGAACTGGCACAGGCCCAGCAGGTTCAGCGCGTCGCCGTGGTTGGGCTGGATGCGGAGCACGCGGTCCAGCCGGGCCATGCAGTCCTTGGCCACGTGCGCCGGTGTGGGCGGGTTGCGGTTGAGGATCTCGTTGACCTTGATCAGCTCTTTGTCGACGTCGATGGCCCCGGCGTCTCCTTCTTCGTAGATGGACATCTTGCGCGGTGCCCCTCCGGTCTTGAGCGCGTGGTTTACCTCATCCTGCCACTTGGCGTACTTCGCCTCGTTCGGCTTCTTCTGGCGGAGCAGGAGCACCATCTTGAGCCCCAGGTCCCAGGCGCCCGACTCGGCCGCCGCGCGGTACCCCTCCTCGCCGGCGGCGT
>DATBSS010000285.1:0-3442 GCA_036559665.1 Myxococcaceae bacterium | reverse complement strand
CGGCAGCGCGCGCTTGTTGTGCCACGACCGCAGCATCCCGAAGAAGTCCGAGCGGAACGGCGAGTCGAAGAGGCGGTCCACCTCGTCCAGGGCCAGCACGACCGGTCCGCTCACGGACTTGAGGACGCCGTCCTGCAGGTATCCGCTGCAGCGCTGGGGGTTCCCCAAGCCAGGGTCCCAGTGGGGGTCAAGCGGCTCCTTCAGCTCCAGGCTCCTGCCGACTTCAGCGCAGAACCGGCGATAGAAAGCGTGCTCGTCGGCCAGGCTGGCCGAGTCGATCCCTGGAAATCGACGTAGGCCACCCGCTTCCCGGCGGCCGCGGCGGCGCCGATGACCCGCATCAACAATGAGCTCTTGCCCACCTGGCGGGGGCCCTTGATGTTGAGGGTCTGCCCCTTCCGTGCGATGGCCGCGAGCGCGACGTCGTCCGCACTCCGCCGCACGTAGAGCGGGGACTCGACGTCCATGGCGCCGCTCTCCAGGGTCAGTGCATCGCGCGGCACCGCCTTCAGCAATTCACCCCGGCCGGGACCTTGCTCGACCGGTAACTCGCCCCCCGAGGCGGCCCGCTTCAGCGCTTCCGCGAGCTGCGGCGTGCCATCCGGGCCGTCCCAGATGGCCCAGTTGATGGGGTTGAGCCACGCGCTCAGGGGGTACTGGAACGGTTCGCGGTAGGCCAGCCGGACCGGGAGGATCCGCTTCTTCAGCCGCACGGCGGTTTCGATCTCCCCGACCGCCATCTCGCTGCGGACCGCCTGCTCCGAGAGGAGCGCGATCAGGACCTCGGTCCTCTGCAGCTCCTCCTCGATCCGCTCGGCCCAGCGAACACCGGCCGGCATGTTCAGGTCCAGGAACACCTCATGCCCGGCCTCGGAGAGAGTCCGGTGAAGCGCCTGGGCGACGGCGGTGTCCGGGTCGATCCGCTTGTAGCTGATGAAGATGCGCGCCACGCGGGCGGCATTATGGCGCGGACCGCACCCCGAGTGCCGCGTCCAATTCCGACACCACGAAGCGGACGCCGTCCTTGATCACCATCCGCACCCGGCGCAGGTCGGAGATCTGCTTCGAGGGGTCCCCCTCCACCAAAATGAGGTCCGCCAGCTTGCCGGGGGCGATGCTCCCCAGCTCCCCGTCCTTCTTCATCACCCGCGCCGCGCCCAGGGTGGCGATCTGGAGCACCTTGGGGGCGGGGATGCCTGCGTCCACGTACAGCTCCAGTTCCCGATGGAGCGCGAAACCCGCCAGCTCATCCGTGCCCGCCACGATGGGCACGCCGGCCTCGTAGAGCACCCGGGTCATCTTCTGCATCTGCCGGAACGAGTCCTTGTACCGCTGGTCCATCCCGGCCGGCACCTCCAGCCCGCCGTAGAAGAGCCCGCGCCGCACCTGCGCCGGGAACCGATCCCCCACCGCCCCGTAGCTGTGCGACATCTGCCCGGGCCTATCGAGGAACATCCCCTCGAAGGCGACCAGCGTGGGGTCCACGGTGGTCCTCCGCTCCAGCAGCAGCTTGATGAACGCCTTCACCTTCGGCGAAGCGGGGTCGATCTCCGCCGCGCGCGCCGCCACCTCGGTGAAGCGCGCCGGCGTGCGGGTGTCCTTCACGTCCAGGAAGTTCAAGAACACCATGTTCATGTGCTGGATCTCATCCGCCCCCGCCTTCACGAACTGCTCGGCCTTCATCCCGTTGGGGACGTGGCCGGACAGTCGCATCCCGCGCTCGTGGGCCACCTTGGCGATTACCTGAACCAGCTCCGGCTTGAGCGAGCTGTAGACCTTGATCTGCACGTAGCCGCCGCGCTTGGCGTAGCCCTCCACCGCCGCCCTCGCCTCCGCCTCGTCGTCCGCGAACACCTTGGTGGGCCCCTGGTACGGGCCGCGCCCGTCGATGAAGCCGGCCGCCAGGACCCTCGGCCCGACCTGCGTGCCGTCGTCGAAGCGCTTGCGGGTGCGCGCCAGCTCGTCCACGTCGTTGGCCAGGTCCCGCACCGAGGTGACGCCCGCCTCCAGGTGCATCAGCCCGGAGGTGCCTCCCAGGTGGACGTGCATGTCCCACAGCCCGGGCAGCAGCGCCCTCCCCGTGGCGTCGATCACCTCGGCGTCCTTGGGGACCTTGATGGTGCCGTCCTTCCCCACCGCCTCGATGGTGTTGCCGCGCACCAGCACCGTCTGGTTCGGGAGCATGCGGGCGCGATCGGCGTCGAACAGGTTGGCGTGCACCACCGCCAGCGGCCCCGCCGGGCGGTGGGCCAGCGTCTTCGCCAGCGCCGACGCCCGCGCCACCTCCCACTGCTCCTGCTCCTGCACCATCGCCGGCACCGCGGCCTCGAAGCCCTCCGGCACCACCGAGCTCCAGGTGGAGGCCTGGGCGAACAGCGTCCCGTCGTCGCTCAGCCAGAGCGGGAACGGGGTGAAGCCCAGCCCGAAGATGCCCCAGAGCGTGAACGGGTGCTGCTTCCCGCCGGCGGCCGTGAGCTGGACGGTCTTCACCACCTCCGACCTCGCCTGGCCCGCCGGGAGCAGCGGGAGCGCGTGCCCCGGCGCCCCCTTCAGCGCCAGCGCCATCAGCCGGCTCTCCTCCGGCGCGCCGTTGACGCTCACGTAGAACGCGTTGGCCGGCGCCCTGGCCTCGCCCTGCTCGGCGCGGTTCTTCCAGCGCGCCATCCCGTCCGGCGTCCGCTCGAAGCGCTCTTCCACCTTGGCCTTGTAGTAGTCGACCCCGGTGACGTCGATCTTCGTGGGCACCGAGTCTGGCCCCACCGCGATGTGCTCGTCCACCTTCGGCCCGCGCCCGCGGTCGTTGTACTCGTAGTGCACGGAGATGTGGCCGGGCGAGCTCTCCGCGACCTGCGCGCCGGCGTCGTTGACCATGGAGCTCAGGACCACGGAGCGGACGGTGGTGGTCGATCCCGCGCCCGTGGCGAGCGCGATCAGCAAAGACAACGGCAGCAGTAGCAGTGCCTGCTTCATGGGACCCCCCCAGCGGATTGGTGCACCGCCCGACTTCCGGTGCCCGGCCCTAAATCACAGCCCGCGCCGGCCGGACAGCGGCCGGGCAGCCAGCGATCAGCTCTTGGGCCCGCTTGCTGCATCAGTGGGTCCAGAAGGACCCACCGGGGTGGACGGCGCCGGCACGGTGGGCGCCTTGGGCTCCACCCGCACCTTGTTCACCCGAGGCCCGTCCACCTCCTCCACCCGGACCTCGTAGTGGCCGACCGTCACCCGGTCGCCCTTCTCCGGCACCCGGCCCAGCCGGACCATCAGGAAGCCGGCGATGGTGCTCACCTCGTCGTCCTTGAGGTCGAACTCCATGTCCAGCCGCTCCCGCAGGTCGTCCAGCTGCGCGGTGCCGGGCAATTCGAAGCGGCCGCCGGGCAGCAGCTTCACCTCCTCCACCTTCCGCCCCAGCTCCGCCACGTCCCCCACCAGCTCCGCCACCACG
>DATBSS010000284.1:0-14229 GCA_036559665.1 Myxococcaceae bacterium | reverse complement strand
CCGCCGGATGGTGGACGTGGTCTTCGAGCACGTCGGCGCCGCCACCTGGGAGAAGAGCGTGGCCTCACTGGTCTGGGGCGGCCGGCTGGTGACCTGCGGCGCCACCTCCGGCTTCGACGTGAAGATCGACCTGCGGGTGCTGTTCCGGAAGCAGCTCTCCCTGCTCGGGTCCACCATGGGCTCCAAGGCGGACCTGTTCCAGGTCCTGCGGCTGGTGGAGGAGGGCAAGCTGCGCCCGGTGCTGGACCGCACCCTGCCGCTGGCCCAGGCGGCGGACGCGCACCGGCTGCTCGCCGGCCGCGCGCAGTTCGGGAACGTGGTGCTGGTGCCGTAGGGTTTCCTGGCGAAGCGGGAGGTGCGTGCCGTGGGCGACGCGTGGATCGTGGAGGCGGTGCGGACGCCGGTGGGGAGGCACCGGGGCGCGCTGAAGGACGTGCGCGCGGACGACCTGGCGGCCATCCCGCTCCGGGCGCTGGTGGAGCGGGCCGGGCTGGACCCGGCGCGGGTGGACGAGGTGTACCTGGGCTGCGCCAACCAGGCCGGCGAGGACAACCGCAACGTGGCGCGGATGGCGGCGCTGCTGGCCGGCCTGCCGCAGGAGGTGCCCGCCGCCACCGTGAACCGGCTGTGCGGCAGCGGGCTGGAGGCGGTGGTGCAGGCCGCGCGCCAGGTGCGGCTGGGCGAGGCGGAGGTGGTGCTGGCGGGCGGCGTGGAGTCCATGACCCGCGCCCCCTGGTCGCTGCCCAAGCCCGCGGAGGGGTTCCCCACCGGCAAGGTGGAGGCGTTCGACACCTCGCTGGGGTGGCGCTACCCGAACCCGAAGCTGGCGGCGATGTTCCCGCTGGAGCAGATGGGCGAGACGGCGGAGAACGTCGCCGAGCAGTGGAAGCTTTCGCGCTCGGAGCAGGACGCCTTCGCCCTGGAGTCGCACCGGCGGGCGGTGGCGGCGCAGAAGGCGGGCCGGTTCGCCGCGGAGCTGGTGCCGGTGGAGATCCCCCAGCGCAAGGGGCCGGGCCTCCAGATCACGGCGGACGAGGGCCCGCGCGAGGACACCTCGCTGGAGAAGCTGGCCGCGCTGAAGCCCGCGTTCCGCGAGGGCGGCACCGTCACGGCCGGCAACTCGTCCACGCTCAACGACGGCGCGGCGGCGGTGCTGGTGATGAGCGACCGGGCCCTCAAGGCGTCGGGGCGAACGCCGCTGGCCCGGGTGGTCGCCTCCGGGACGGCGGGCGTGGACCCTCGCCTGATGGGCATTGGCCCGGTGCCCGCGTCCCGGCGCGCGCTGGCGGCCGCCGGGTGGAAGCCCGCGGACCTGGACCTGGTGGAGCTCAACGAGGCGTTCGCCGCGCAGAGCCTGGCGTGCCTGCGAGATCTGGAGCTCGACCCGGCGAAGGTGAACGTCAACGGCGGCGCCATCGCCATCGGCCACCCGCTGGGGTGCAGCGGGGCACGCATCCTGGCCACCCTGGCGCACGAGCTGAAGCGCCGCGGCGCGCGGCGCGGGCTGGCCACCATGTGCATCGGCGTGGGCCAGGGCATCGCCCTGCTGATCGAGGCGGCCTGAGGAGGGCTCAAGACCGGAAAAACAGGGCTTGCCCTCGGCGGCCGCTTCCGGGGACGCTGGGGGGGCGCGACCGATGATCAAGCCCTTCATCCTCGGGCTGAAGCCCACGCTGCACATCTCCCACCGGGGCGGCGCGGCGCTGGCGCCGGAGAACACGCTGGAAGCGTTCCGCATGGCCGTGGACCGCTACCAGACCGACATGCTGGAAGTGGACGTGCGGCTCACCCGCGACGGCGTGGTGGTCGTCTCGCACGACGCCACCACCGGCCGCTGCTGCGAGCGCGACCTGCAGATCGCCGCCACCAACCTCAAGGAGCTGCAGCAGCTCGACGCCGGTTACCGCTTCACCCCGGACGGCGGCGCCACCTTCCCGTTCCGCGGCCGCGGCGTCCGCATCCCCACGCTCCAGGAGGCGTTCCGCGCCCTCCCGAACGTGAAGATGAACATCGAGCTCAAGGCCTCCCTGGAGGGCTTGCCGGAGGCGTTCGCCCAGGTCGTCCGCGGCGAGAAGGTGGTGGAGCGGATCTGCTGCGGCTCCGAGAACGACGACGTGGCCTACCGCCTCTACCGGGTGATCCCCGAGGCCTGCCACTTCTTCCCGCGGGAGGCGCTCACCACGTTGTCCATCGCCCTCAAGATGGGGATCGACCCCACCGGCGATAACCGCTTCGACGTCCTCGACATGCCGCTCTACTACCAGGGCGAACGCCTCATCGACGCGGGCTTCATCGAGGCGGTGCGCGGCGCCGGGAAGTGGGTGAACGTCTGGACCGTTGACGACCCGCAGGAGATGCGCCGGCTGATCAAGGACGGCGTCGGCGGGATCATGACCGATCGGCCGGACGTTCTCCGGGACGTCCTCTCGGGGCGCTGAGCCCGGAGGAAGCGGCCGCAGGCCGCCGCATCAGCGTCCCCTGGGTTCGGGGCGCTGATCTCCCCCTGTGCTAAGACTCAGGAGGGCGCCTCAACGGGCGCCGGCCGCCGCGCGTTGTGTGTCTCGGAAAGGTTGGATGGCCATCCTTTCAGGACGGATGCGAACGCCCCGCCGGAACCGCGCCTGGTTGGCGCTGCTGGCCAGCCTCGCGTTGCACGCGCTGGTCCTGGCCTGGCTGGCACAGCGCTCGCCCGCTCCCACTCCACCCGGCCCGGCGTCCGGGCCTCCCATCGCCGTCCAGGTGATCGAGCTCCCGGCCGCGCCCGCCGCCAAGGCTCCCAAGGCACCGGCCGTGCCGCCGAAGGGCGCCGCCAGGCCGGGCCGGGCTCCCATCGCCCGGCGCGAGCGCGGCGGCGGCGGCGGCGAGGGGAAGCCCCAGGCCGCGCCTGCTCCTCCGTCCGGGGCGGCGGCCGGCGATGCGGATGCGCCCCGGTCCACCAACCTGATGCCCTCCGAGGGCGCGCTGGAGGAGATCACCGGCGGCACCGGGGGCCCCGTGGTGATGGGCGAGCCGGGGGGCGACGAGCCGGTCCCGTCCTCGGAGCGCTACGGCTGGGCCGGCCCCGGCTCCGGCATCCACGCGCCGCGCATCCCGAAGGACCTGGTGGGCGAGACGGTGGCGGAGGCGCAGGGGAAGCACCGCGCCGAGCTGGGCATCGTCGACCCGTATTTCCGCGAGGTGGGCAAGGCGCTGGAGGGGAGCTGGCACGCGGACGCGCGCGACCCGCCGCCGCAGACGCTGGCCGAGGCGGTGCGCGACTTCGGCACCGCGCTCCAGCGCTTCAAGGACGTGTGGCTGGAGGGCGCCAGCCGCTTCGGGACGAGCGGCAACCCGCTCCCGGAGGGCGTTGGCCAGGCGTTCGACCACGGCGTGCTGGCGGACGGGTCGGACCACATGAAGCAGGTCATCGGCTACCAGACCTTGATGAGCGCCGGCTTCACCTCGGTGAAGCGCGCCGTGCTACGCGTGGTCCAGGACGACTCCGGGAAGATCGTCCTGGTGGAGCTGGTCCAGCCCTCCGCCGACCGCGAACTGGACCGCCAGGCGCTGGCAGACGTCCGGGCCGCCGCCGAGCACCTCCCCCCGCCCCCGGCCTCGCTCCTCGGGAAGAAATCGCAGCTCTCCAGCTTCTGGACGTTCGAGCTGAAGCTGCGCGTCATCCCTCCCAGTACGGGTATCGCTTTCGAGTTCGACGAGAAAGGCGTCGAGCCGCTCGTACCCTTCGGGCACCAGGTGAGGAAGAATGTCCGCCTGCTGTACTTCAATTAATTAGCGTGGCGGGAAATCGTTGATCTCGGGCACTCGCGCGCGGCCCGAGATGCGCGGCGCTGGTGAAGTCCTCATCCTAGTGGGATGCCGTTCCCCAGCGGCCCTTCCAGCTCGGTTGAAATCCAGACATTTGCCTGGTTCTCACAGCCCCATGCCCTCTTACGGGAGTGCGCGGAGCGCTTCGGCGACTGCTTTACGCTCCGGGTGCACGGGTGGGGGACGCAGGTGGTGGTCTCGCATCCGGACGCCATCCGCGAGGTGTTCACCGCGGAACAAGACGTCCTCCACGCCGGTAACAACGACTTCCTGAGCCCGCTCTTCCGCGACGGCTCCCTGCTGGTGTTGAACGGCGAACGCCACCGCCGCCACCGCAAGCTCCTGATGCCCGCCTTCCACGGACCGGCCATCCGGCGCTACAGCTCCGCCATCGCGGACACTACCCGCGCCCTCGCCCGGACCTGGCCCCTGGGCCAGCCCATCTCCATGCAGGAGAAGCTGATGGAGCTGTCGCTGGAGGTCGTGCTGCTGGCGATCTTCGGGCTGCGGGAGGCGGAGGCGCGCTACCACCCGGTCAAGAAGCAGCTCACCACCCTGGTGAAGGCGGCGAGCACGTCGATCGCGCTCGCCACCGCGGAGGCGAGGACGGGCGCCACCGACCGCTTCGCCACCATCCGCCGCGAGCTGGACGCCTTGCTCGCCGAGGAGATGGCCCACCGCCGCGAGCACCCGGACCCCTCCCGCAAGGACGTGCTGGAGCTGCTGGTGGAGGCGAGGGACGACGCCGGCCATCCCATGAGCGACGGCGAGCTGCGCGACGAGTTGGTGACGCTGCTTTTGGCGGGGCACGACACCACCGCCACCGAGCTGGCCTGGGCCCTGCTCACGCTGGACGAGTACCCGGAGGTGCGGGACCGGCTGGTGGAGGAGGTGGACAAGGTCGGCCCGAGGCCGGATCCGGACGCGTTGGCCCGGCGGCCCTACCTGGGCGCGGTGGTGCAAGAGGTGCTGCGCCTGCACCCGGTCGTCCCGGCGGTGTCCCGCCGGGTGGTGAAGCCGTTCCGAGTCGCCGGGTACGACCTGGAGCCGGGGACGTGCGTGGCGCCCGCCATCTACCTCGCCCACCGCCGCGCGGAGTCCTTCCCCGAGCCGGACCTGTTCCGCCCCGAGCGGTTCCTGCAGCGGGATTACTCCCCCTTCGAATACCTCCCCTTCGGCGGCGGCGCGCGCCGGTGCATCGGCATGAGCTTCGCGCTGCACCAGATGAAGATCGTGCTGGGGACGGTGCTGGGGGAGCTGGAGCTGAGCAGCGCCATGCGGCGCCCGGTGCGCGAGGTGCGCCACGACGTGCTGGTGGCGCCCTCCGAGGGCGCGCGGATGATCGCGCGGCGCCGCCCCGACGTTTCCTGGGACGACACACACGACGGGGGGATTGGATGCGGGACGCAGAGCTGATGGAAAGGGTGGTCCGCGCCGTGCGCGACTCCGCCCCGAGACCGGTGGAGCCGGAGCCCGACCACCGGCTGGTGGACGACCTGGGCTTCGACTCCCTGCGCATGGCCTCCCTGGCCATCGCCTTGGAGACCGAGCTGGGACAGCCGGTGCTCCTCAACGACTGGATCGCCTCGGCCCCGTCCCTGTCCGATCTGACCGTCCAATCGCTGGCCTCGCACATGGCGGCCAACCTCGAGCTGGGGGTCTGAGATGCCTTTCCTGGTGGAGGAGCGGTCAGAGGTGCTGTGGCTCACGCTGGACACGCCCGGCGCCCCGGTGAACATCTTCAACCGGGCCACGGCGGCGCAGACCCTGGAGCTGATGCGTTCGGTGGACTCGCGGCGGGTGCGGGCGGTGGTCATCCGCAGCGCCAAGCCGAACAGCTTCATCAACGGCGCCGGCGTGCTGCTGGTGACGTACGTGAAGACGCCGGAGGCGGTGGAGGAGGAGAGCCGGGTCTACCGGCAGGCGTACGCCGCCATCCGCGCCTGCCCGGTGCCCACGGTGGCGGCCATCGAGGGGAGCTGCTGGGGATGCGGGCTGGAGCTGGCGCTGCAGTGCGACCACCGGATCGCCTCCGGCGGCCACGACACCTCGTTCCGGCTCACCGAGATGTCCGACTACGTGGAGGTGCCGCTGTTCGGCTCCACCCGCCTTCTCCCGGACGCGGTGGGGATGCAGCAGGCGTTGGACCTGCTCCTGTGGGACGCGCGCTGGGGAGCGCGGCAGGCGCTGCGCGAGGGCTTGCTCCAGGAGGTGGCGCCGGCGGACGGGTTCTCCGGGGCGGTGGATGCGTTCGTCCGGCGCGTGCTGCGCGGCCAGGTGCCCTCCCTGAAGACCGCCCGGTCGCGCCTGGAGTCGGACCCCTTCGCGGTGCTGTCGGCCGCGCGCGCCCGCGTGGAGGACATCCCACCGCTCTACCACCGGACCTTCCGGGACACGCTGGACCTGCTGGAGCTGACCGCTCACGGCGAGGTGGGCGCGGAGCACGAGCGGCGAGGGTTGCTCGCGACCACGGCCAGCACCACCCACCCCAGCGCGAAGGCGGCGTACGGGATGTTCCACCTGCGGCAGACCGCCGCCACCCTGGCGGCCTGGAAGGCGCCGGCCGGCGAGCACGGGATCGCGCTGTCCAGCGCGGCGCCGGACGCCGCCCGGCTGTTCGGGGAGCTGCGGGAGCGCCAGCCGCTGACGGGGGTGAGGATCCTCCCGGCGCCTGCGGCGGGCTCCAGAGCGGCGCGCGCGCCCGGCCCCACCTCGCCGCCTGACCCGATAGAGGAGCAGGGGCGCAGCGTCACGGTGCTCGTTGGCCCCGGTGAGGCGCGAGCGCCCGAGGACGTGGAGGTCTCGCCGCCGCTGGGGGCGCCGTCCGCCGCGGCGGATTCCCTCTGCTGGCCCGTGGCGAACCGACCGTTCGTGGAGCTGCGCGCGGCGCGCGGCGCCCGGAGCGCGCTCGGCCGGGCGCTGCAGGCCGCGGGGTTCCAGGTGGCGCTGTCGCAGGGGAACGCGTACGGCTCGCACCAACTGCTGGGGGCGATGCTGGCGGCGCTGGCGGCGGCGGTCACGGGCGGTGAATCCCCGAACGCGGTGGATCGGGCCCTGCGGGAGCTGGGGTTGTTCCGCCGGGCGCCGGCGCTGATCGGCGCGCTGGGGCCAGGCGCGGCGGCGGAGCTGGCGGCGCGCGCTTCGGGAGCGCAGGCCCCCCGGGACCTGGACCCGGCCCTGGAGCGCCTGGCGCAGCCGGCCGATTTCCGCGCCGGGCGGGACGCGCCGGAGCTGGTGGACGAGCTGCTGCTCTGGCTCCTCCCGGTGGCGCTGGATGGGAGCTTCTCGCACCCCAGCTTCGTGGACCTGGCGGCGCGGGAGCTCCTGGACTTCCCGGTGGCGCGCCTCAGCCTCTGCAGGCACCTGGCGCCGGACCGGGTGCGCTTCGCGCTGGAGCGGGCCCCGGCCCGGCTGCCGGCGCGGATCCGCGCGCGGGCGCAGGCGTACGCTGCGGCCGGCAAGGGGTTCTACCGGTGAACGGCGCGCGCGTGGCCATCGTCACCGGCGCGGCCGGCGGCATCGGCGTCGCGGTGGTGGCAGCGCTCCTCTCGCGCGGGATGCGCGTGGTGGCCACCGACATCCGCCTGGAACGGCTGGACTCGCTGGGCGACCACCCCGGGCTGACGCGGCACGCGCTGGACGTGACGGTCGCGAAGGAGGTGTACGCGGTGGCGGACCGGGTGTTCGCCGAGCACGGGCGCATGGACGCGCTGGTGACCGCCGCCGGCGTGTTCGCGCGCACGCCCGCCACCGCGCTGGACGAACAGGTGATGCGGCAGATCCTCTCGGTCAACCTGGAGGGTGCGCTCCGCTGCACCTCGGCGATGGGCGCCCGGATGGCGGAGGCCGGGGGCGGGCGCATCGTCCATGTGGCCTCGGTGTCCGCGGTAGGCGGCGCCGCGCTGGCCAGCGTCTACGCGGCCTCCAAGGCGGGGCTGATCGCCGCGGCCCGGTCGGCGGCGCGCGAGCTGGGCCCGCGCGGCGTGCGGGTGAACGTGGTCTCCCCGGGCATCATCGACACCGAGATGCTGGCGCCGGACCGGGCGCTGGCGGAGCGCTTCGTCATCCCGCGCATCCCGGCCGGCCGGCTGGGCCTTTCCAGCGAGGTGGCCGACCTGATCGCGTTCCTGGCCACCACCGCGCCGGACTACATGACCGGGTCGGTCATGACGCTCGACGGAGGGCTGACCGTTGGGTGACGCCCACTTTCTGCTGGCGGACGCGCTGGGGTTCCCTCAGGAGGAGTCGATGCTGGACCGGCTCCACCGCTGGGCGGAGCACGAACCCGCGCGCGGCCGGCTGGAGCGCGTGGAGTGCCTGGCGCGCGGCGAGTTCAGGACCACGTCTTTCACCGCGCCGGAGCTGCTCCAGGGGGCGGCGCGGGCGGCCGGCGCGCTGTGGGACCTTGGCGTGCGGGCGGGGGACCGGGTGGTGCTCTGCCTTCCCAACCGCGAGCCGTTCGCCCACGCCTTCCTGGGAGCGCAGTGGCTGGGGGCGGCGCCGGTGCCGTTGCCTCCCCTGGGCCTGATGACCGCGCCGGGCGCGCTGCTGGAGCGGATCCGGGGCGTGATGGCGGACTGCGCGCCCTCGGCGCTGGTGGCGGATGCCACGACGCTGGGCAGCCTGCGCGCGCTGGACCCGGGGGCGCTGGGCGGGCGGCCGGCGCTCGAGCCGGCGGAGCTGCTGGCCGGCGAGCCGCCACTCCGCGGGCGCAACCGCCCCGAGCACCCGGCGCTCATCCAGTACACCTCCGGCTCCGTCACGACGCCGCGCGGGGTGGTGGTGACGCACGGGAACCTCGGGGCCAATTTGACCGCCATCGCGCGGCGGGGCGCGTTCGAGCAGTCGGAGCGGCTGGTGAGCTGGCTGCCCGGGTTCCACGACATGGGGCTGATCGGCGGCCTGCTGATCGCGCTGCACCACGGGCACGTGCTGTTCTGGATGGCTGCCCAGGACTTCCTGAGCCGGCCGCCGGTGTGGCTGAGGGCGATCAGCCATTTCAGGGCCAACCTCTCGGGCGCGCCGAACTCCGCCTACCGGCTGTGCCTGCGGATGGCGAAGGACCGGGCGCTGGGCGAGATCGACCTCAGCTCCTGGCGATGGGCGTTCTGCGGCGCGGAGCCGGTGGACGCCACCACCATGCGCGGATTCGCCGAGACGTTCAGGCGGTACGGCTTCCCGAGGAACGCGCTCCACCCGGTGTATGGACTGGCGGAGGGTACGCTGGCGGCGACGTTCCCGGACGCGGGCGAGCCGTGGCACGTGGACCGGGTGGACCGCGACGCGCTGGCGGAGGGGCAAGCGGTGCCGGCGAACGGCGAGCGGGTGGTGGAGCTGGTCTCGGTGGGCCGCGCGATGCCGGGGCACGAGGTGCGCGTGGTGGATCCGGCGACGGGCGAGGAGCTGGGGGAGCGGCGGACGGGGGAGATCGTCTACGCCGGGCCGTCGGTGACACCGGGGTACCACGGCCAGCCGCCGCGGGAGGGGCCGGTGCTGCGGACGGGAGACCTGGGGTACGTCGCGGAGGGGCGGCTGTACGTGGTGGACCGGATCAAGGACCTGATCATCATCGGCGGGCGGAACGTGTCGCCGGTGGACGTGGAACGGGCGGCGCAGGTGGAGGGGGTGCGGATGGGGCGGGTGGTGGCGCTGGGCGTGCCGGACCCGGAGCAGGGGACGGAGGCGGTGGTGGTGCTGGTGGAGCCGTCGGAGCGGAAACCGGAGGCGCTGGCGGCGCTGCGGGCGCGGGTGGACCGGGTGCTGCGGGAGGAGCGCGGGCTGGCGCCGAAGGAGATCGTGCTGTTGCCCGCGGGGACGCTGGAGCGGACGTCCAGCGGGAAGTTGATGCGGCGAAGGATGCGCGACCGCTACCTGGGCGGCGAGCTGGCGGCGCTCGCGCTTGGATGAGGGGTGCTGTAAGGAGGAGCTGTGTTTCCGAGGGTGCTCGCATCGCTGGCGTCGGAGGTCGCGGACCTGGACGAGAAGGCGTTCGTGCGGAAGTACCCGGACGCGTGGCTGATCTGGGAGAACCGGCCCGGCGAGCGGTCCACGCTGCCCCAGTTCACGATGGCGATGGGGAGCGACGGCGGGGGCAAGCCGCGCAACGAGTTCGAGCCGGCGGCGTACCGCCTGCTGGGGGCGATCAAGACGCTGACCATCGGGCGGAACGGGGATGGCATCCTGATCAAGGATTCGACGGTCTCCGACAAGCACCTCGTCCTGCAGCAGGTCGCGGGCGGCGGCTGGACGGTGTCCGACGCGGGGTCGAAGAACGGAACCAGGGTGGACGGCCAGCCCCTGGCGCCGGAGGCGCCGCTCGAGCTCCAATCCGGCGCCCAGATCCAGATGGGCGCCGTGAAGCTCACGTTCTTATCGGCGGCCGGATTATTCAGACGCGTCACCGCCGTCTAGGGCTCGGCCCCCGAAACCCAGGGGGCGCTCAGCCCAGCCGCGCCGACAGGTCCGCCACCACCTGGTGGACGCTCCGCCCCGTCGTCGCGCAGGTGAGCGAGGCGCGCGCGTAGAGCGGCTCGCGTTCCCGGAGCCGGCGCCGGAGCTCGGCCATGGCCTGGGGCCGGTTCTGCATGGGCCGCAGGTCCCCCTGCTTCACCACCCGGTCCCAATGCTCGTCCGGCGTCGCCTTGAGCCAGATGCTGGTGGTCCGCTCCTGGAGGAGCCGCATCGCTTCCGGCGAGGTCACCACCCCGCCCCCCGTGGCCAGCACCGCCGCCCGCCCGGTCCCCAGGAACCGCTTCAGCGCCAGCAGCTCCACCCGCCGGTAGTACTCCTCGCCGTGGATGGCGAACAGCTCCGGCAAGGTCATCCCCGCCTCCGCCTCCACCAGCCGGTCCAGCTCCAGGAACGAGATCTTGAGGCGCTCACCGAGTGCCTTCCCCACGCTGCTCTTCCCCGCCCCCCGCAGCCCCAGCAGGGAGATCACCTTCCGCTCCGGCTGGCCGGCCGCACCGCCCGCCAGCAGCGCCGCCGCGGAGCTCCCAAGCGCCCCCGCCACCGCCTCCAGGTTCAGCACCGAGATGTTCGCCCGCCCGGACTCGAGGTCGGAGAGGAACCGCTCCGACAGCCCGGCCGCCCGCGACAGCTCCCGCAGCGTCAGGCCGCGCTCCTGCCGCAGCGCCCGCACCCGCTCCCCCAGCGCCTCCAGCAGCTTCGACCCGTGCACACATGCACTATATTTCGTATTTATCCAGCCCGCAATGCAGTATGTTGCAGGGATGGCACTCGGTCATGAACCCACGGTCGACGAGACCGTCCCCTCCTTCCAGACCTCCCCGGACCGCTACCGGCACTGGAAGCTGAAGATCGACGGCGAGGTGGCTCGCCTGTCCATGGACGTCCAGGAGGAGGAGGGCCTCCGCCACGACTACACCCTGAAGCTGAACAGCTACGACCTGGGGGTGGACGTGGAGCTGGCGGACGCCGTCCAGCGCCTCCGCTTCGAGCACCCGGAGGTCCGGGCGGTGGTGATCACCTCGCTCAAGGACCGCATCTTCTGCGCCGGCGCGAACATCTTCATGCTCGGGACGTCCTCCCACCCCTTCAAGGTGAACTTCTGCAAGTACACCAACGAGACGCGCCTGGGCATCGAGGACGCCTCCCAGTGCTCCGGCCTCAAGTTCATCGCCGCGCTCAACGGCACCGCCTCCGGGGGCGGCTACGAGCTGGCGCTGGCCTGCGACGAGATCCTCCTCATCGACGACGGCAGCTCCGCCGTCTCCCTCCCCGAGGTGCCGCTGCTGGGCGTGCTCCCCGGCACCGGCGGCCTCACCCGGGTGGTGGACAAGCGGAAGGTGCGCCGGGACCTGGCGGACTTCTTCTCCACCGTGGCGGAGGGCGTGAAGGGCAAGCGCGCGGTGGAGTGGCGGCTGGTGGACCAGACCGTTCCGAAGAGCAGGTTCGAGCAGGTCGTCGCGGACCGGGCCAAGGCCCTCGCCGCCAGGAGCGATCGCCCGAAGACGGAGCGCGGGATGCCGCTCACTCCCCTCGGTGACTACCGCTTCCTCCAGATGAAGCTGAACCCGCAGCTCCGCCTCGCCGAGCTCACGCTGCGCTCCCCGGACGCCCCCGCCCCCGCCTCCCCCGCGCAGCTGTTGGAGCAGGGGTGCGACGCCTGGGTGGTGCGCGCCTTCCGCGAGCTGGACGACGCGCTCCTCCGGCTCCGGATGAACCACCTGGACGTCGGCACGGTGGTCCTGCGCACCGAGGGCGACCCGGCGAAGGTGCTGGAGCACGACCGCTTCGTGGCCTCCCACCGCGAGCACTGGCTGGTGCGCGAGGTGCTGGCGCTGCAGAAGCGCGTGCTCAAGCGGCTGGACCTCACCTCCAAGACGCTGTTCGCCTTCGTGGAGCCGGGCTCCTGCTTCGCCGGCTCGCTGCTGGAGCTGGCGCTGGCGGCGGACCGCAGCTTCATGCTGGACGACCCCAAGCGGCCCACCGCACTCCAGCTGGGCCCGCTCAACGACGGGCTCCTACCCATGTCCAACGGGCTCTCCCGCCTGCAGACCCGCATGCTCGCCGAACCGCAGCGGGTGAAGGAGATCGTCTCCCGCGAGGGCCCCTTCGGCCCCGAGGAGGCGCTGGCGGCCGGCCTGTGCACCTTCACCCCGGACGACCTGGACTGGGACGACGAGCTGCGGATCGCGCTGGAGGAGCGCGCCTCGCTCTCGCCGGACGCGCTCACCGGGATGGAGAACAACCTCCGCTTCGCCGGCCCGGAGACGCTGGAGACCAAGATCTTCGGCCGCCTCTCCGCCTGGCAGAACTGGATCTTCCAGCGCCCCAACGCGGTCGGCGAGCGCGGCGCCCTCACCCTCTACGGCCAGGCCGGCCAGCGGCCCACCTTCGACGTCCGCCGCACCTGAAAGCCCAAGGAGCACCGCCATGGCGCACCTCAGCGACGAGAAGATCCCCAACAACGTCGACCTCGCGGGCGACAAGAAGCTCCAGCGCGCGCTGGAGCAGTGGCAGCCCAACTTCCTCCAGTGGTGGACGGAGATGGGCCCGGAGGGCTTCCAGGGCAACGACGTCTACCTTCGCACCGCGGTCAGCGTGGAGGCGGACGGCTGGGCGCACTTCGACTACGTGAAGATGCCGGACTACCGGTGGGGCATCTTCCTGGCCCAACCGGAGGCGGACCGCCGGATCGGCTTCGGCGACGCCATGGGCCAGCCGGCGTGGATGGACGTCCCGGGCGAGCACCGCAACACCCTGCGCCGCCTGATCGTCACCCAGGGCGACACCGAACCCGCCTCGGTGGAGCAGCAGCGCAAGCTGGGCCACAGCTGCCCCTCGCTCTACGACCTGCGCAACCTCTTCCAGGTGAACGTGGAGGAGGGCCGCCACCTGTGGGCCATGGTCTACCTGCTGCACCGCTTCTTCGGGCGCGACGGCCGCGAGGAGGCGGAGGAGATGCTGGTCCGCCGCAGCGGCGACCAGGACAAGCCGCGCATCCTGGGCGCGTTCAACGAGCCGATCGACGACTGGCTCTCCTTCTTCATGTTCACCATGTTCACGGACCGGGACGGCAAGTACCAGCTGCTGGCCCTGGCCGAGTCCGGCTTCGACCCGCTGGCGCGCACCACGCGCTTCATGCTCACCGAGGAGGCACACCACATGTTCGTGGGCGAGGCCGGCATCCAGCGGGTGGCGCAGCGGTCGGCGGAGCTCACCAAGCAGTCGAAGAACGGCGACGCGCGCGAGCTGGGCGGCATCGACCTGCCCACCATCCAGCGGTACCTCAACCTCTGGTACTCGCTCTCCCTCGACCTGTTCGGGTCGGAGATCTCCACCAATGCCGCGTCGTTCTTCGGCGCGGGGCTCAAGGGCCGCGCCAAGGAGGAGAAGTTCGAGGACCACGTGGCGCTGCAGGGCACCTACCCGATGGAGGTCTTCGAGGGCGGCGCCTTCAAGCACCAGGACGTGCCGATGCGCTCGGCGATGAACGAGGTGCTGCGCGACGGCTACGTGGAGGACTGCCAGCGAGGCGTCGACCGCTGGAACAAGGTGCTGGCCGAGGCGGGCCTGGGCTTCCGCTTCACCCTGCCCTCCCGCCGCTTCCACCGGCACCAGGGCATCTTCGCCGGCCACCCCTTCGACCCGGAGGGGAACCCGCTCTCCCAGGAGGCGTGGGCGAAGCGGCAGGGCGAATGGCTGCCCTCCGCGGAGGACCGCGCCTACGTGAAGTCCCTGCAATCGCGCCCGCTGTATACGCCGGGGCAGATGGCCAACTGGATCGCCGCGCCGCCCCGCGGCATCGACGGCAAGCCCCTGGATTTCGTGTACGTCCGCACCGAGCCCTGAGCGGCCGGCCGAACCGGCGCCTGCGGAGGCGCGCGGTGGCCTGACGGCGGCGCGCGCCATGCTCAGCTTCTGTCCGGGACGGTTGGCGGCTCATCGCCACCCCTGAAC
>DATBSS010000283.1:0-1748 GCA_036559665.1 Myxococcaceae bacterium | reverse complement strand
CCACCAGGTTCTGGACGAGCTGGCCCAGCTGCGCGGCCTCCGCCATCACCGAAGCCACGCCCTGGTAGGTGACCGCCGCCCCGCTCTCGTTGACGGAGATCGCCAGGTTGGCGAGCACGTTCTTCACCACCGCCGGGATGTCGGTCGGCTTCCGCTCCAGGCCTCCCCGGCCGACCCGCGAGTAGCTCAGCAGGTCGATGATGAACGACTTCATGCGGGAGGCGCCTTCCACCGCGTGCTGGATGAGGTCGTTGGCCCGGCTGTCCAGCTGGTCCTGGTAGCGCTGCTGGAGGAGCTGGACGGTGCCCGTCACCGCCCGCAGCGGCTCCTGGAGGTCGTGGGAGGCGACGTAGGCGAACTCCTGGAGCTCCGCGTTGGACCGCGCCAGCTCCGCCAGCGTCCGCCGGACCTGCGCCTCCGCCCGGGTGCGGATGGCGACCTCCGACTGCAGCGCCAGGTTGGCGGCGGACAGCTCCAGGGTCCGCGCCTGGATCCGCTGCTCCAGGTCGGCGTAGGCGGTGCGCAGCGCCTCGTCCGCGCGCCGGCGCTCGTCGATGACCGTCCCCAGCATCAGCGAGCAGACCACCGCCACGCTCAGGAACGCCTGCACCAGGAGCATCCGGTACACCATCGAGGGGACCTCGACCGCGACCGCGAACGGGCCCGTTCCCCTGGAGGTGTAATAGACGGCGGTCATGGCCAGCAGCAGCGAGCCCAGGGAGCCTCCGCGAGGGCCGAACCGCACCGCCGCCCACATCAGGAACGGGAAGGTGGCGTAGGGGAGCGGGAGGAAGCGGGCCAGGTCGTCTCCCGGCGAGCGAAAGATGATTCCGGCGACGATGGACATGGAGAGGAACAGCAGGCTCCCCTCGACGACGCGCGGGAAGGAGAGCTCCCGGAGCGGCTTGCGGCTGATGTCCGCCCAGCTGACGATGACCGGGGTGACCAGGAGCATCCCCGCCGAGGCGGAGATCCACCACAGCCGCCACGTCATCCAGAACGGCGCGCCGAAGGCCAGTGCCGGCACCGACGCCCCCAGCAGCGCGGTGGCCATGTTGCTGGCCACGGCGGCCAGGGCCACCAGCCCCATCACCTCCTTGAGCCGGCCCATGGTGAGGCGCATGCCCAGGGCCCGCTGCATCAGCCAGGCGGCACAGAGGCTCTCCACGCAGTTGGCGAGGGCGAAGCCCAGGCTGGGGAGCACCGGGGTGCCGTTGAACCCGTTGGTGAGCGCGTTGGCCGCGAACAGGGCGGCCACCTGGGCCGGCCACTCCTTCCGGGGGGTGAGGAGGAGGACCCCCAGGAAGTAGCCGCTGGGCGGCCAGAAGCTGGCCACGCCCTCCGGCTGGACGACGAAGTAGAGGCTGAACCTGGCCACCACCACGTAGCCCAGCGCGCTGAGCGCGATGCGGACCGCGGGGCCTCGACTTGCCATGGTCGCCCTGGAGTGTGGCCCTTCAGGCGGGGAGGGGCGCCGGGGGAGGGGTCGGCGTCGGGGCGGCGGCCCTCGGGAGGGTGAAGTAGAAGGTGGTGCCCGAGGGGGAGCTGGTCACGCCGATCCGCCCTCCGTGGGCCTCGACGATGGCCTTGGCGATGGAGAGCCCCAGGCCGACGCCGCGGAGGTCGCCGGTCTCCCCCTGCCAGAAGCGCTGGAACATGTGAGGGATCTGCGACTCGGGGACGCCGGGGCCGTTGTCCGCCACCTCCAGGCGGACCTCGCGCTCGGAGGCCTCCGCCCGCAGCGACAC
>DATBSS010000282.1:0-11560 GCA_036559665.1 Myxococcaceae bacterium | reverse complement strand
GTCGGCCAGGTAGCTCATCAGGAAGGCGTTTCGCTCCGGGTCAAGCTCCGAGGACACGTCGTCCAGGAGCAACAGCGGCAGCGTCCCGTGGGCATCCCAGAGGTTCTCGATCTCGGCGATCTTCCAGCCCAGCACGAACGCCCGCTGCTGGCCCTGGGAGGCGAACGCCCGCGCGGCGCGCTCGCCGAGGAAGAGGCCGAGGTCATCCGCCTGTGGCCCCACCGAGGTGAAGCCGCGCTCCAGGTCCCGCTCCAGGCGCCGGCCCAGCTCCAGGGAGAACGCCCCGGCCAGCTCGCCCTCGGTCGCCGTCTCGAACACCAGGCCGCCCAGGTGGCTGGGGGCGTAGGTGTAGCGGGCGGGCTGGTCGGCCCGGCCGATGGCGGCGAAGGCCTTCTCCGCGCGCGGGGCCAGCTCCGTCATCAGCGCCCGCCGGCGCACCCAGAGTCGGACACCGGAGCGCACCAGTGCCTCGTCGAAGGCGGACAGGTAGGCGCTCTCCGCGCGGTCCCGGAGGAGCTTGTTGCGGCTCTTGAGCGCGCGCGCGTACTCGCGGTTCTCGTCGAGGTAGGCCGGGAAGCGGTTGAACACGGCGCGGTCCAGGAACCACCGCCGCTGCTCCGGGCCGCCCTTGACCACCTCCAGGTCGTCCGGCGTGAAGGCCACCACCGAGACGCCGCCGAAGTAGTCCAGCAGCGTGGCGGCGCGCTTGCCGTCCACCATGGCGGCGCGGGCGCCGTCCTGCACCTCCACCCGGATGGTCCGGTCCGCCCCGTGCAGCGAGAACGTCCCCTGGACGAAGGCGGAGGACGCGCCGAAGCGGACCAGCTCCGACAGCTTGCCGGCCCGGAGCGGGCGCAGCGTGCAGAGGAAGTAGATGGCCTCCAGGAGGTTCGTCTTCCCCTGGCCGTTGGGGCCCACCACCACGGTGGCGGACGCGGACGGGCTCAGCTCCACCTGGGCCAGGTTGCGGAAGTCCCCGACGGCGAGCGAACGCAGGAGCACGGCGCCTTTCGGTCTCTACCAGGCCCGGGCGATGAGCGCCGCGAAGCTTCGGTCGGCCGGCGCCTTGGGGAGTGGGCCGGAGGCGGCGGCGCGGATGCGGACGAACAGCCAGAGCGCGTCCCGCAGCCGCTCCGCGTCCTGGGAAGGGGACGCGGCGTCCGCCCGGCGGGCCAGGTCCTGGAGGTGGTCCCTCCGCTCGCGCGAGAGCGCCGCCGGGCGGGGACGCGCGCCGGACGCCCCCGGAACGCGCGCCACGGCGCCGGCGTTCTTGGGGAGCTTCCACAGCGCGTAGGCCAGCTCCAGCAGCGCCGCCCGGTCCCCGGAGAGCGGTGGCGGGGGCCGGGCGGCCGGGTCCTTCTCCCGGGCGGCCACCCACGCGAAGACCGGGAGGAGCTCCTGGTCCCCGATGGCCACCGGGGTGAAGCGCTCCTCCACCACCGCGCGCACCCGGGCGCGGGCCACGTCCACCCAGAAGGCCGCCTGGAGGAGCTCCTCCGGGCCGTTCTGCGCCTCGGCGCGGGGCGCGCGGCGGGCGCGGCGCTGGAGGAAGCGGAGCAGGCCCAGGGACGGGTCGGCGCGCTCCACCCGGGCCCAGACGTCCTGGAGGCTGGTCTCCGCCTGCGGCAGCCGCTGCCCCAGCGCGCGCGCCTCCTCTGGCGAGAGGGGGAGCGCCGCGTGCGGGTCGAACGGCCGGCGGAACAGCTCCTCCACGAAACCCGCGTTCTCCTCCAGCTCGCGCAGCTCCGCGAGCGAGCGCGGGAGCAGCTCCAGCGCCGCCGCCCACCGCTGGCCGGGGCGGATCTTCCGCGGGCCTGCGAGCAGCGCCTCCAGGTCTCCCAGCAGGACGCCCAGCCCCTGTCCCGGCGGGGCCTTCAGCCGCCGGGTGGCGAGCTGGGCCAGCGCGACCGCGGTGTCCCGGAGGGCGAACAGCTGCTGGACCCAGGGGTCGTCCGTCGGCCATCCCTCCGCCCCGGCGCGGCGGAGCGCACCCGCCAGTGTCTCCTCCACCTCCGCCTGGTCCCCGGCGGCGGCCCGCAGCACCTCGGCGTTCCGGCGGAGGCGGTCCTTCCAGAAGACGCGGGAGAGGGCGTAGCGGAGCGCCCGGTAGCGCAGGGCGGCCGCGTCCAGCAGGTCCGCCCGCCCTTCCAGGCGGTTGCGCAGCGGGGGCGGCGGCACGGCGCGCGTCTACACCCGCATCGGCATCACGACCGCGGTGTAGCTGGCGTCGCCGGGGGCGTGGAGGACGCCGGGGCTGTGCTCGTCGCCCAGCTCCAGCGCCACCTCTTCAGTGTCCACTGCGCCCAGCACGTCCAGGAGGTAGCGGGCGTTGAAGCCGACGGTGAGCTCCGCGCCCCGGTAGGCGACCTCCATGTCGTCCTTGGCTTCGCCCAGGTCCGGGTTGTGGGAGGTGATGCGGAGCATGTTCTCGGAGAGGCTGATCTTGATGGCGTTGGACTTGTCCGCCGAGAGCAGGGCGATGCGCTTGAGCCCTTCGATGAGGCGGACCTTGGGCACCGCCAGCTTGCGCTCGCCCTCCTTGGGGATGACGCGCTGGTACTCGGGGAACTGCCCGTCGATGAGCCGCATCACCATGGTGAGGCCGGACTTCTTGAAGAGCGCGGAGCTCTCCGCGAAGCCCAGGTGGCACTCCGCCTCCGGCGCCTCGTCCAGAAGCCGCTTCAGCTCCAGCAGGCCCTTGCGCGGGATGATCACCCCGCCCTTGAGCTTGAACTCCCCCTCCATCTCCCGCTCCACCAGGGCCAGGCGGTGGCCGTCGGTGGCCACCATGCGGACCTTGCCGCCCTCGCGCGGCTCGAAGAAGACGCCGTTGAGGATGTAGCGGGTCTCGTCGGTGGAGATGGCGAAGGCCGTCTTGCGGATCATCTCCAGCAGGATCGCCCCGTTCACCTTCACCAGCGGCGCGTTCTCCTCGCGCGGGAGCTTGGGGTACTCCTCGGGCGCCATCCCCACGATCTTGAAGTGGGCGGTGCCGGAGGTGATCTCCACGTAGTTGTTCTGGAGCTTCTTCAGCGTGACCTGCGCCTCGGGCAGGTTCTGCACGATGTCGAAGACGTACTTGGCGGAGATGGTGACGGCGCCGGGCTTGGCCACCTCGGCGGCGTGCTCGCTGACGATGCCGGTGTCCAGGTCGAAGGCGGTCACCGTCACGCCGGACTTGGCGGCGTTGACCAGGACGTTGGCCAGGATGGGCATGGTGGTCTTCCGCTCCACGATGCCCTGGGCGCGGTAGAGCGCCTTCTTCAGCTCGTCGGCGGCGATGCGGAATTCCATTCGAAGGCCCTCGGAGCGCGGGGACGGCGGGTCTAGCGTGAGGGCAGTGCCCCCGTCAACGCATCGATGGGTGGTTGACGCCGGCCGCAAACGCACCTAAATGGCGAATGAAAACGCCATGTTGATCACCCTTGCATTGGTCGCTATCGGCGGACTGGTGGCCTTCGCGCTCTACTCGTCCACCCGCGGAGAGGACAGCATCGTCGCCGGGAGCGGAAACGCCTTCGACGCCTACTACGGGAAGGACCGCTGGGACCCCGGCCAGTCGCTCCCGTGCGACGAGTGCGTGAGCCTGGGCTGCATCGGCGCCGGCGAGTGCCGCTGCTACTGCCATAGGGCCCACCCGAGGAAGAAGAAGAAGTAGCGGCCTACCAGGTCTTCATCCCGCCCAGGTTGTGGACGTCCGCGAAGCCCTGGGTGCGGAGGAACCGTTCGGCCATGGCCGAGCGGGGGCCCTGCGCGCAGTAGACGACCACCGCGGTCTGGGGCGGGCCGATCTCCTGGAGCCGGTCGGGGAGCTCCTGGAGCGGGATGTTCACCGCGCCCTCCAGGTGACCGCCGGCGAACTCCTGCGGCGTGCGCACGTCCACCAGTCGGGCACCGGCCTCGACCATCCGGTGTGCCTTCTCGCGATCCTCCTGGGTGTTCATGGCGCTTTGCTCTACCACGGCGCGCGGAGCACTGGCGACGGCGCGCGCGAAAGGGAAGGATGCGCGCATGGTCCGTCCGCTGCTCGCCCTCTCGGCCCTCGCCCTGCTCCGCTGCGCCGCCCCCGCCCCCGCTCCAGCGCCCGAGACCACCCCGCCCGCGACGCGGCCCCCCGCTCCTGCTCCAGCGACCCCACCGCCGCCGGCACCCGCGCCGGCGCCAGTCCAGGCGGAGGCACCGGCGCCGGCTCCCCGGCCGGTCCCGGCACTGCCGCGGGCGAACGAGCCCGGTTGCCACTCGGACTCCGAGTGCCCCCACGGCCAGGTCTGTGATGGGTGCGGCGGCGGCCAGAAGACGTGCATCCCGGGTTGCCACCAGGCGTCCCAGTGCGGGGGTGGCGAGAAGTGCCGCCAGGTCCAGTGCATCCGCTGCCCCTGTCCGGGCCAGTGCGGAAGCTGATCCCGATGTATCCTCGCGCGCCCGAATGACCTCGCTGACCCTGCCGCTGGCTCCAGACCGCTACACCGGTCGAAAGCTGGGGAAGTACGAGGTGCTGTGCCAGCTCTCCTCCGGAGGGATGTCGCAGATCTTCCTCGCCTTCCAGCGCGGCCACGCGGGGTTCCGCAAGCTGGTGGTGCTCAAGCAGATCCTCCCGGACATCAAGGCGGACGAGGACATCGTCCAGATGTTCCTGGACGAGGCGAAGATCACCGCCGCCTTCAGCCACCCGCACATCGCGCAGGTCTACGACCTGGACACGCAGGACGGCGAGCTCTTCCTCGCCATGGAGTTCGTCCCCGGCGCCACGCTGATCGAGGTGGCGCGCGCCTGCCGGGACGCCAACGAGGCCATCCCCATCGGCCTGTCGCTGATGGCGGTGCGCGACACCGCGCTGGCGCTCCACTACGCGCACACCTTCCGCGACCCGGTGGGCCGGATCCGCCAGGTCATCCACCGGGACGTGGCGGAGAAGAACATCATGGTGACGCACGAGGGGCTGACCAAGCTCCTCGACTTCGGCATCGCCAAGGCGGTGGGCCGCATCACCCGCACCGCGGCCGGCAAGGTGAAGGGGACCAGCGGCTACATGTCCCCGGAGCAGATCCGCGGCGAGGAGCTGGACCCCCGGTCGGACCTGTTCTCGCTGGGGGTGGTGCTGCACGAGTGCCTCACCGGGATGCGGCTCTACTACGACAAGGACCCGGAGGCCGGGATGCTGGCGGTGTTCAAGGCCGCCCCGCCGCCGCCCTCGGAAGGGAACCCGGAGATCCGCCCGGAGCTGGACGAGGTGGTGCTCAAGTCGCTCGCCCACGCGCGCGACGACCGCTTCGCCACCGCGCTGGAGTTCGCCCGCGCCATCGAACGGGTGAGCGGGCGCGAGCTGTGGCACCCGGAGGAGAGCGCGGAGTTCATGACCCGCCACTTCGACCGGCGGCGGCAGCAGACGGCGGAGCTGCTGGAGGACCTCAACTTCGGAGAGAAGACCAACTTCGGGAAGGTGCCGCAGATCTCCGCCGTGCTCCCGGAGCGGGAGAAGCCGCCGGAGAGCCGGCCCGTGCGCATCGATCCGCTGATCGCCGCCCCGGTGCCCAAGCGCGGCGTGTCCGCGGGCCCGCCCGCCTCAGACCTCCGGACCGCGATCTCGAACGACATGCCGTCGGCCCCGGGCGGCACCGAGCGGACGGACCCGGGCGAGGTGCCGATCAGCGCGCGGTCGCCGTCGGGCCGCCAGGTCTCGTTCGACGACGAGACCGTCGTCCGCCCCGGGGCCGGGAGCCGGCGCCGTCCCCCGTCGTCGGACGGCACTCGGGAGAAGGTCTCGCGCGCCGGGGCCGGTCGAGAGGATCCACAGCAGGACCAGAAGGACGAGGGCCGGACGCGCACGGGCGAAAACCCCAACGTCACCAGGCCCGTGCCGCGCATCCCCAGCGGCAAGCGGGCCCGGCCCATCCCCGATGACCCCGCCGCCGCCCTGAT
Organism: Myxococcaceae bacterium; assembly: GCA_036559665.1. Classification (GTDB taxonomy): domain Bacteria; phylum Myxococcota; class Myxococcia; order Myxococcales; family Myxococcaceae; genus DASRBA01. The sequence continues at coordinate 5,641 of DATBSS010000282.1, read as the reverse complement.
GGACAGCATCAGCGAGACCGGCCCGGTGGGCGACATCTCCGACTTGTCCGAACCCTCCGTCTCCCGCGAGCCCGCCTCCATCACCGGCGTGGGCGAGGCCCCCGACCCGGAGCCCAACCCCACCGGCATCCGCACCGCCGTCTTCGTGGTGGTCGGCACGCTGGTGGCGCTCGCCGTCCTGGGCGGCGCGGTGCTCGCGCTCCGCGCCATGGGAATCTTCTAGGCCGCCGCTCACGGCGAAGGGCCCGGCGGCGGAACGACCGCTTTCTCGTGGCCGTCGTGCGCCGGGCCGGCGAACGTGCCGGGCCAGGGCGATTCCACCGGGCTGAGCGTGGGCACGTCGAAGGCGCTGAAGGCCGCGTGGCTGTGGGCGTAGGGCGGGTCGCACTGGCCGCAGGTCTCTGCGCCGCTCATCAGGCCCAGCTTGCCGGGCACCAGCTCGAAGAGGTTCGGCTCGCCCCGGAACGCGGCCGGCACCGAGCAGCTCCACACCGGCTTCCCGTCCGCCACCCGGTAGGCGGCCAGCTCGCGCTGCCCCGAGGCGGTGGCGAAGGCCAGGGCCACCGTCTCCGGGATGTCCTGCCCGGTGGGCTGCCAGCGCGCCAGCCGGATCTCCTGGGTGAGGAACACGTCCGGACCGCTCAGCGCCCGCGTCCACCGCGGGCTGTAGTCCGGGTTCAGGCCCACCAGTTGCCCGCCCGGCGCGAACGGCTGGGGGCCCAGCACCACCCGGTCCGCCGACACCACGGCCCGGCCCTGCGTCGGAGTGGACGCCACCCGCGACCCGTCCACGCCGCTCAGCACCGCGTCCCCGCGCTCGGGGAAGAGCCGGCCGTGGGAGATGGCGATCTCCCCGCCCACCCAGGTCTCCTCCCGCCGCCAGCGCTGCAGGCCCTCGCGCGTGAAGGACATGAACATGCCGGGCGCCTGCGGGACGAGGGGCGCGCTGCCCGGCAGCGACGGAGCGAAGTGGATGTAGAGGTTTCCGTCCGCGTCCGAGGAGAACCCGTAGGGATGCGGATGGTCGCAGCGGAGGAGGAATGGGTCCTCGATCTTGTTGGCGGACACCATGTGCCCGCGCGCGTCCAGCAACACCAGGAAGTAGTTGCGGCAGGGCGCCGGGTTCTGCCGGTTGTTGGTCCCCTTCGGGTACCCCTCGAACAGGATGGCGAACCGGTCCGAGGCCAGCACCGCCACCCGCGCCAGGAACAGCGTGTCCATGCCCTCCGTCTGGGCCACGAAGTCCGGGCGCGACGCCGGGAGGTCGTACCGCCAGAGCGTCGCCGCGGTGTCCAACTCCAGCATGGACACCGTGCCCTGGTGGAAGTCCACGCTCCCGTCCGGGAAGTCGTACCGCCACGGGTAATCCAGGCAGACCACCCGGTCGTTCCAGAGGATGCAGCGGCGGCTGTACCCGGGCGGGGACCGCGCCGCCGAGGAGTTGGCCCGGAGGATGGGCACCTCGAACCAACCGGAGAGCGTCATCCGCCCGTCCGATTCGAGGGTGAAGTCGTGCAACTCCAGGGGTTGGGGCTGGGCGGCGTCCGCGTCGAACGTCCAGGTCGGCAAAAGCGGCGACGCCGGCGGGACCACGCAGGTGCTCCCCTGGCACCGGCCCTCTTCCTGGCAGGGCGTGGCCTTCTTGCAGACGAACCCATCCGGCGGGTCGCGCACCACGCAGGCCCCGGTGATGCAGATCCGCGCCGCGTCGCAGGTGGGGTCCAGCTCGCACAGCGTCCCGTCCGGCGCCTGCTCCAGCACGCAGCCCAGCTTCGAGTCGCACCGCCCCAGCTGGCAGCGCCCGTCACCGGGGCACGGAGTGGCCGGCAGCGCGTGACACCCGTCCAGGGGGTTGCAGACGTCGATGGTGCAGGCGTCCCCGTCGTCGCAGGCCACCGGCGCCCCGCGGCACACGCCCTGGTCGCACCGGGCACCGGTCACGCATGCGTTGTGCGGATCGCACCCGGAGCCGTTGGGGAGGGTGTGGCGCACGCAGTGCTCGGCGATGGGGTCGAAGGTCTCCTCGGTGCAGGTGACCGCGACCGGGCAAGGGGGGATGGGTTTCCCCGTTCCGGTGAGGTGGATCACCAGCGGGCCGCCCAGCTCTCCCTGCACGGTGAGGTCGCCGGAGGCCTCGCCGGCCCCGGTGGGCACGAACACCACCGACACCGGGGTTGGGCCAGAGAGCGCGGCGTCCGGCCGGTTGACGAGGAAGAACGGGGCCGCCGGCGGCTGGAAGCGGAGGGCTTGCTCGCTCCGGCCGGAGTTGCGGATCTCGAAGGTGAGGGTGGTCTGCAGGCCGGGGTAGAGGGCCCCGAAGTCCAGGGACACCGGCTCCACCTGGATGGGCCGGAGGGCGGTGGAGGTGCCCTGCTCGTGGCACGCCGGCGCCAGCGCGCCGAGCACCAGCGCGCCAATCCACCACGTCTTCGATCTTGTGTGTCCTGATCGGATCACAGTGGTCGTGGAAGTAGGGACCTGAAAGTTGGGGACAACTCCGGAGATCGGCTTGGTACCAGCGGAATCATGCCGCGTCGGGGTGTGGAGCGGTGGCGCAATCTCCACAGCTTTCCACAGTCGGACGCCCACCTGGCCGCCAGCCCACACGCTCCCCCACCTTCTTCCGTCACGGACCCACAGCAGTGCCCACAGAAAGGCGATACGCTCTTGAGCCCATGCCGGAAGGGAGCGCGCCGGGCGCGAGTGCCGCGACGATCGGGTTGCCGCAGGGCGAGATGTACCGCGGCGACAAGATCGGCAACTACGAAGTGCTCACCCAGCTCTCGGTGGGGGGCATGGCCGAGCTGTTCCTCTGCTTTACCCAGGGTGCCGGCGCCTTCCGGAAGTTCGTGGTGGTCAAGCGCATCCTCCCGGACGTCAAGACGAACGACAGCTACATCAAGATGTTCTACGACGAGGCGCGGATCACCTCCGTCCTCCACCACCCGAACATCGCGCAGGTGCTGGACCTCGGCGGCGAGGGCGAGGCGGCGTACATCGCCATGGAGTTCATCGCCGGGCAGAACCTCAACCAGATCAGCACCATCTGCCAGAAGCGGAAGCGGCTCATCCCGCTCGGCCTCTCCGTCTCCGTCTGCCGGGACGTCTGCCACGCGCTCCACTACGCGCACACCATCAAGGACTCCGCCGGGCGCGAATCCCCCATCATCCACCGCGACGTCGCCCAGAAGAACGTCATGGTGACGTACGAGGGCGCGGTGAAGCTGCTGGACTTCGGCATCGCCAAGGCGCGCGGGAGCCTGGGCCGCACCACCGCCGGCATGGTGAAGGGCACCACCGGGTACATGTCCCCGGAACAGGTGCGCGGCGAGCAGCTGGACGGCCGGAGCGACGTGTTCTGCATGGGGGTGGTGCTCTTCGAGCTGCTCACCGGCAAGCGCCTCTTCGCCGCGGAGACGGAGACCGAGGAGATGGAGCGCATCCTCGCCGCGCCCATCCCGCGCCCGGACGCGCTCCAGCGGAAGATTCCCTCCGGCCTGGTGGAGGTGGTGCTCAAGGCGCTGGCGCGGGACCGGACGCAGCGGTTCGCCAGCGCGCGGGCCATGGCGCGCGCCCTGGACGACGTGGGCGGCAAGTGGATGTACGACTCGGACAAGCGGGCCGCGTTCATGCGGTTCCTGTTCGCCGAGCGCATCGACGCCACCAAGCGCCTGCTGGAGTCCGCCGGCAGGTCCGAGGTGACCGAGGAGTACCGCAAGGACACGCACACCCTCACCGAGGACCCCGGCGCGGTCTTCCCGGAGCTGAACGTCGCCGAGACGGACCCGGAGTACCTCCCGGACGAGGCGGCGGCCGCGGCTCCGGCTCCCGTGGAACCCGCACCACCGCCGGCACCGGCGGCCCCGCCACCGAAGCAGGAGCCGACGCCCTCGAAGGACGTGGCGCAGGCGATGAACGGCGGGCTCACCCCGGAGCAGGTCGTCGCCGCCATCGAGGCCGAGGCCTCCGCCGCGGCCTCCGGGGCCCGGGCGGCCAGGGTGAGGGCCCGGACCACGTCGACCAAGGTGGCGCTGCGGATCGCCGCGGTGGTGGCGCTGGCCGGGGTGGCGCTGTTCCTGGCCCTGACCCGGAAGGGCGCCGAGCCGCCTCCGCCTCCGCCCCCCGCCCCGGTCGCTCCCACGCCGGCCCCGACCACCATCGTCACCGAACCGGTGGTGGTGAAGCCCCCGGAGGTCGAGTCCGGCGCGCTCACCCTCACCACCACGCCCAGGGCCAGGGTGATGAAGGGGACGGAGTTCCTGGGCCAGTCGCCGCTCTCGGAGATCTCCCTCCCCGCCGGCACGCACCAGCTCACCCTGGTGCCGGCGGACGGCCCGGCGCGGCGGCTGGACGTGAAGATCGAGGTCGGCGAGGTGACGAGGGTCACCACCCGGCTCGCCTCGCTGCCGAAGGCCCGGCGCTAGCGCCAACCGGCTAGGCGACGCCCAGCTTCACCTCGAGGTCCTCCAGCTGCTTCTTCACCGCGGCGTCCACCGTGCGGGAGGTCTCCACCTTCCGCACCGCGGAGATGACGGTGGAGTGGTCCTTGTTGAAGTGCCTGGCGATCTCCGGGAACGAGCTCTTGGTGAGCTTGCGCGAGAGGTACATGGCCACCGCGCGCGCGTGTGCCAGCGCCTTGGTGCGCCGGTCCTGCTTCAGCTCCTCCACCGCCACCTTGAAGTAGCGGGCCACCTCGCGCTGGATGTGCTCCACGTCCATCGGGCGCTGGCTGGGGAGGATGTCCTTGAGGACCTGGGCCGCGAACTCCTCGGTGACCGGCTGGTGGGTCAGGCTGTGGGTGGCGGCGATCTTCACCAGCGCCCCCTCCAGCTCCCGCACGTTCCGCTGCACGTGCCGGGCGATGAAGTGGCAGACCCGGTCCGGCAGGTCCAGCTGCTCCGTCGCGGCCTTCTTCTTCAAGATGGCGATGCGCGTCTCGTAGTTCGGCTCCTGGATGTCGGTGAGCAGCCCCATGGTGAAGCGGCTGCGCAGCCGGTCCTCCAGCCCGGGGATCTCCGCCGGGACGGCGTCCGAGGTGAGGATGATGGCCTTGGACATCTCGTGCAGCGCGTTGAAGGTGTAGAAGAACTCCTTCTGCGTCTCCTCGCGCTTGCCGAGGAACTGGATGTCGTCGATCAGCAGCACGTCGCACTGCTCGCGGTAGCGCCGCCGGAACTCCGGCATCCTGTGGTCGCGCACCGCCTCCACGTACTCGTTGGTGAAGTCCTCCGTGGACCGGTAGACGATCCGGGCCTCCGGGTTGCTCCGGTGGATCTCGTTCCCCACCGCGTGGAGCAGGTGCGTCTTGCCCAGCCCGGTGCCGCCGTAGATGAACAGCGGGTTGTAGCAGCGGCCGGGGGACTCGGCGACCGCCTGCGCCGCCGCCGCGGGGAGCTGGTTGGACTCGCCCACCACGTAGGTCTCGAAGGTGAAGCGCTCGTTCAGGCGCGGCGGCCGGGGCGGTGGAGCACCCACCCCTGTGACTGACGGTACGCCTCCGGGCTTTTCCGGAGTAGGTGGGATCTCCACTACCTCGTACTGCACCGTGGAGAGTCCGTCCCCCAGCCGGACGAGCGTCGCCTCGAGCAGCCCACGGTAGTGGTCGTCCACCCAATCGCGGAAGAAGCGATCCTGGACGCCG
>DATBSS010000281.1:0-16257 GCA_036559665.1 Myxococcaceae bacterium | reverse complement strand
CCTCGTCCGGCTCGATCAGGCGCTTGATGGCGGATTCGGCCAGCATCACCTTCGACACCACCTCCGACTCGGGAATGCCGTGGACGCGCGCCTGGTCGGCGATCTGCTTTTCCACCAGCGGCGTGCGCACGTAGCCGGGGCAAACGGTGTTGGAGGTCACGCCCTTGGGACCGCCCTCCAGCGCCACCACCTTGGAGAGGCCCTCCAGGGCGTGCTTGGCGGTGACGTAGGCGGACTTGAAGGGTGAGGCGCGGATGCCGTGCACGCTGGAGATGTTCACGATGCGGCCGAAGCCGCGCTTGTACATGCCCGGCAGCGCGGCGCGGATGAGGAGGAACGGCGCCTCCACCATGATCCGCAGCATCAGCGCGAACTTCTCCGGCGGGAAGTCCTGGACGGGCGAGACGTGCTGGATGCCCGCGTTGTTGACCAGGATGTCCGCGTCCACCGGCGCCGCCGTCGCCAGCGCGGCGGTTTCGCCCAGGTCCACCCGCCACGCCGTGCCGCCCAACTCGCGCGCCACCCGCGCGGCCGCTTCGCCGTCCAGGTCCGCCACGGTCACCTCGGCGCCCAGCGACGCCAGCTTCCGTGCGCACGCCGCGCCGATGCCACTGGCGCCGCCGGTCACCAGCGCCTTCCGCCCCTTCAACGTCGGTCCGCTCATGGGGCGCGGACACTACCGGGAAAGAATGTGGTGCGGCGAGGCGGGTGACTCGCCGGACGCAGGGGCACGATCGCGTCCGGACCTCGAACCGCCTCGCCGCCCTTGATCACCCTCCGAATGCGCCGAGGACGGCGTCGGCGATGCCTCCGGCCGCGCGCACGCCACCCGCGATGTCCTTCACGATGGGCGGAGCGATTCCGCCGAGGACGTCGGCGCCCAGGTCCACCGCGTTCGCCACCGAGCCGAGCGCGCCGCCCACCGACTTCGGGTGGGCGATGCCGTCGATGATGCCTTCCGCCTGCTTCACCGCGCCGCCCGCCTTCCCCACCACGTTCCCCACGTCGCGGATGGTGCCGGCCGCGCCGCCGTTGAGCGGCGCCACCGCATCCGCCAGCAACCCGGCCGCGCCCCCGACCCCCTGCAGCACCGCGCCCGGGTCCTTCGCCTTGATGCCCTGCTCGATGGCGCCGGCCACCTGGCTCCCGCGCTGCAAGCCGCCGGCGATGTCCCCCAGCTTCCCCGCCAGCCCGTCCGCCTTTCCCCCCAGCCCACCGGCGGCCGTCCCCAGGAGGTTCGCCGCCCCGGCGAGCCACGCCGACGGGCTCTTGCTGCTCACCGCCTTCGCAAAGTCGCCGACCGCGGTCGCGCCCTTCGACACCAGGCCCGCCACGGTGGACCCGACCTTCGCGCCCGCCTCGAGCGCGGTGGCGCCCGCCTTCGCCGCCAGCGAGGCGATGCCGCCCAGCCCACCGGCGACCGCGCCGCCGATGTTGGCGACCGCTCCCACCACGTCGCCGTTCTTGATCGCCTTGGCGCCCTGGTACGCCGCGAGCCCGATCGCGACCGGCGCGGCGACCACGTTCACGACCGGCACGAAGCTCAGCGCGGTGGCGGCCATCTGGACGTAGGGGGCGACCTTGTCGAACGCCTTCCCCACCGCCTTCACGCCGTCCTTGATGCCCATGGCGATGCTGCCGAAGAAGCCGTGGCTGTGCTCCTTGCTGGCGACCTTCACCGTGGCCTTCGACAGGTCGACGTTCCCGGCGTTCGCGCCCGGAGGCGGCACCAGCACGAACTTCGTGACTCCGTCCTTCCGGTTGAAGAAGTTGCTGCTCGTCTTGTACTTGAACGAGGCGATCGTCGTCGGCCGGAGCGGCGGCATCGGCTGCAGCTTCGGGGGCGGAGGGAGGCGCTTCCCCTTCGCGGACGCCTTGGCCGCCGCCGCGTCCCACTTCTGCTGGACGAGGTCGTTGTGCTGCATCACCTTGGCCGTCTCCAGGACCTGGTTCTGCCGCATCTGATCGAACGCGGAGCCGATCTGCTCCTCGCTCACGCGCAGCCGCTTCCCGTGCGTGGAGCCCAGGTCCACCCCACCGCGCGGGACCTGGGTGATGGGGATCTCCGCGTTCGGCTGACTCTTGTGCCACGTCAGCGACGGGTACATCTCCTTCAGCTCCGCCTTGCCTGGCGCTGGCGGCGGCTTCGGTTTCGGCGGCGCGACCAGGACGGCGGAGCGCTTGCCGGCGGCGGGGGCGGCCGTGGCGGTGGCGGTGGCGATGGGGACGGCGGGCGTGGCATCCAGCGCGCGCGCAACCGGGCGCGGCGCCAGGGCAATGGCGGAGGTCACAGGGGGGCCTTTCGGGAAGGAAGGAAGAGTCAGTGCCGCGAGGAGGTCAGCGTCAGCGGCGGTGCAGCGTGGGACTCATTCCAATTGTCGGAGTATGTAGGTAAAAGTTCCGTCGCCTACGGCTGATCTCGCCAGAGCGCGTCATGCGGCTCGTTCAGCTTCTCCAATTCCCAGGCGGACATGATGTCCACCACCTGGTTCACCGTCTCCTCGCCGAGGCGGAGGCGGGTACGGCCGGCGTAGCTTTGGATGAACTCGCGCAAGGCCGGGGCGAGGAAGTAGTTGGCCAGCACCACGTCGCTGGAGTCGAAGTACTCCTCGAACCTCACCGCGAAGCCGGTGCGCGGCTTGGACCCTTCCTCCATGGTCTCCACGCGCACCACCCGGCCCCGGGCGCGTACCACCCGGTTCTGGGGCGGGAGGCGGAAGGAGACGTTCACCACCTGGCCGATCTTGAGGAAGAAGGTGCTCTCGAAGAAGACGCCGCTGACGGAGAGATCGCGCGACGGGAGCACGGCCTCGAACGACCGCTTCGCCCCGTCCCCGACCGTCAGGTGCACCTTCACGGTGAGGTCGGCGCGCGGGAAGCGGCGTCGCGAGGGCGGGCGCGCCGTCACCGGCGCCTTGGTGGCCATGGCGTCAGTATGGCACGCGCGCAGGGCGACGAAATCTGAGAAGCTCGCCCGTTCCCCCGCTTCTCCCCAGCCCGGAGCCCCAACCCATGGCCGACGCCCCTTCCGGCGCCGCAACCGAGTACCGCGTGACGGTGAGGCCGCGCGCGCACGTGCTGGACGTCTCGATGGAGCTGCGCGGCGTGCCCCCCGGCGCGCCCCTCGCCCTCGCCACCCCCTCCTGGGTGCCGGGCGCCTACGCCTTCATGCGCTACGCCCGCGACGTCTACGACCTCCGCGCCACCGACGAGAGCGGGGCGGAGCTGAAGGTCACGCGCGAGGGCCTCACCGGCTTCAAGGTGGAGGGCGCCCGATCCAGCCTGGTACGCGTCACCTACCGCGCTTGGGCGTACGACCCCGCCTGGGGCGAGCTGTGCGGCCTGGTGGACGACGAGCACGCGGTGCTGCTGGGCACGCGCTACCTGTTCGCGCCCGCGCTGGGCGGCCGCTGCAAGGTCCGCTACGAGCTGCCGGAGGGCTGGGCGCTGCACCACCCCGGCGGCGCGCAACTGCTGGACGCGCGGACCTTCGAGTATCCCGACCACGCCTCGCTCCTCGACGCGCCGGTGGTGGCGGGGAGGTTCGACGTCCGGACCCGGACCTCCGGCGGCGCCACCTTCGACCACGTCTTCCTCGACCGCGGGTTCGCCTTCGACACCGAGGTGGACGCATTCGTGGACCAGGTGATGAAGGCTTCGGAGGCCTGCCGCGCGATGTTCGGCGGCTACCCGTTCCAGCGCTACAGCTTCATCTTCTCCTTCAACCCCACCGCGCACTGGGGACTGGAGCACGCCCACGGGACGATGATCGGCCTGCCGCAGACGGTGCTGATCGACCCTACGGAGCGGGCGCGGGCGGTGCGCGTCGCCGCCCACGAGCTGTTCCACGCCTGGAACGTCTGCCGCCTCAAGCCGGCCGACCTGGCGCCGCCCGATTTCACGAAGGGGGCGTTCACCGAGTCGCTTTGGATCGCCGAAGGCATCACCCGCTACTACGAGTTCCTCTTCCTCGTCCGGGCCGGCGTCCTCACCGCGGAGGAGATGCTCTCCAACGTGGTGAACTACTACCGGCACCTCGCCGCCATGCCCGCCTTCGCGCGGACCTCGGCGGCGGACTCGTCGCGGGCTACCTTCCTCAACCACACCAGGTACCCGGGCAGCATCAACAACACGGTCGACTACTACGACGTGGGGATGCTGATCGCCTTCGACCTGGACGCGGCCATGCGGATGGCATCGCCGGCCGGCTCGCTGGACGCCGCCTTCCGCGCCTTCTACGAGCGCTACGTCTCCGCACCGCGCGGGTATTCGCACCAGGACGTGCTGGAGCACTTCGGCGCCGCCGGCCCCGGCCTGCGCGACCTCCTCCGCCGCGAGGTGGAGACCGCGGGCGGAGTGCAGGTGGTGGAGGCGCTGCGCGCGCTCGGCTTCCAGCTCCAGCAGGGCAAGGTCCGGTTCGCCGGGTTGGTGCTCAAGGACAACGCTGGGCCGGAGGTGGCGAACGTGCTCGACACCGGGCCGTCGGGCGAGAGCGGGCTGGCCCCCGGCGACGTGCTGGAGCTGGTGGACGGCTTGCCCTTCCATCTCAAGGCGTTCAAGTGGCTCATCGAGCACCGGGACCAGGTGCCCGTCCGCGTCCGCCGCGGCCACCGCACTCGCGACTTCACCCTCTCCGTTGGGGAGCGCACCGACCTCACCGGTCTCACCTGGAACGGCACCGAGGCGCAGCTCCAGCGGATGCGCGACTGGATGGGCCGGCCGGAGCTGAGCTGGAAGGCGGGGCAAGCCATCCCGCTCACCTCGTTCGAGAACTTCCACGGCATCCAGGCGGTGCTCTGAGGGTCAGAGGATGTAGATGCCTGCCCCGAACCACGGCAGGAAAACCGGGCCCGGGCGCGGGCCCTCCGAGTCGTAGGCCTCGATCACCGCCGCGTCGAACTTGAGCCGCAGCGGCGAGAGCGCGAAGGGCCCCACCACCAGCCGGAGCGCGGTGCTCCCGAAGGTGTCGGTGACGGGCGTCCGCGGGAAGATCTCCTGGATGATGTGCAGCCACGGCCACGGGGTGGCCTGCGCGGCGGCGAAGGGGACGACCACGGTGGGCATCCGGTCCAGCGAGTAGGTGGCGGTGGCCAGCTGGCCGGTGGTGATGCCCGCGGCGAAGCCGGCCGACTGGGGCAGGAAGTGGTGGTTGTCGAAGACGAACGCGCCGGCGTTGAAGTCGAACGGCCCCACGCGCTTGCTCGCGGCGACGGTGAAGACGTTGAGCTGCACGTTGGCGCCGGCGACGGCCGCGCCCCCGACGCCCGCGATGCCGTTGCCGGCGAAGAAGATGCCTGCGCCGCCCAGCGCCGCCGCGAAGGCGTCCAGCAGGTCGTAGCCCACGGCGATGCCCGGCCACCACGGCCCCTCTTCCAGCAGCCGGAACCGGGCGCCCACGTCGACCGCGCCCAGCAGGAGGATTCCCGCCCCGCCCACCCCGCCGGCTCCGTGGCCGACGATGGGGATGGCGCCGGCCGCCGGCAGCGGCAACCCGCCGGCGCTGAGGTTCAGCTCCAGCCAGGGGGTGACCCCGACGCCGATGTGGAACAGCAACACCTCGTCGTTGGAGAGCACCAGCTCGCCCGGGTCGAGGAGCCGGGCGCTGGGCGTGAGGAGGAAGCGCTCGTCCGCGGCGCGGCGGGTGACCCACTGGTCGCGCCGGGCCAGCATCTCCTTCGCCAGCGCGTCGCCCGCGCCTTGGCCCGCATACGACGCCATCTCGGACAGCGAGCCGCCGGCGCTCTCCCAGAGCAGCTCGCCGATAGGGTCGGAGGTGCCGGGGACGCGGAGGAGGAGCAGCAGCGAGACGCGGTTGGCCGGCACCGCGCGGCCGAGTCCAAGCTGGCTGGCCGCCGCGGCCACCGGGTCGGGGGCGCTCCCGCCGGCGACGTTGATCTCCAGGATCTCCGGCTGCACCTCCATCACCGTGCCGGGGGTGGGCGGGCCGGGCGGGGCGTGCACCTTGTTCCACGTCTCCAGCCCGCGCTGGAGGCCGGCCTGGAGCTCCTCGTTCATCTCCCCCGGCGCGGGCATGCCGCCCACGGGGATGGTCCGCACCGCCAGGTCGCGGTAGGGGCCCAGCGCGCCGATCTCGCGCTCGCGGACGTTCCCGAACGCGCACCCGGTGAGCAGCGCGCAGCAGGCGACCAGCAGCGGCAGCGGCCTCGGCCCTTGGGGCATGGCATCCTCCTTCAACCGCGGGCGGCCCGGGCCGCCTCGGAGATGACCTTCATCTTAGCGAGTGCGACCTGGGTGCTGTTCACCGGCCGGTTGGAGAAGGTGCCGAACCCGCAGTCCGGGTTGACGAACAGCCGCTCCGCCGGGAAGAGCCGCAGCGCCCGGTCGATGGACGCCTGGACCTCCGCGACCGTCTCCACGCGCTCGGTGCGCGGGTTGGCCACGCCCAGGCCCAGCTCCTTCCCCTCGAGGGGGATCAGGTCGCCGGCGCGCTCGGTGGCGTACTCGAGGACGAGCTGGTGGACCTTCAGCCGTTCGAGGTACGGCCGCAGCGGGTGGTAGCTCCCGCGCAGGAGGGTGGATTCGTCCTGGCTCCAGTTGCCGCGGCAGACGTGGAGGCCGAAACGCACCCCGCGGTCCTCGAAGCCCTCCAGCACCCGGTTGTTGAGCTGCACCGCCAGCTCCAACTCCCAGGCGGGGTCCTTCCCGGCCGCCAGCGCGGCGCACATGAAGGTGCGCGTCTGGCCCTGGGTGAAGACCAGCTCGGTGAGCACCGGCTCGTCGAACTGGATGAAGGCCGCGCCCGCGGCGATCAGCTCCTCCACCTCGTCCCGGAGCAGGCGCACCACGTCATGGCCCAGCTCCTCGCGGGACGGGTAGTGCTCGCCCGTCACCTCCTTCACGAACATGGCGCGGGTGAGGAGGTACGGGCCCGGTAGCGGCACCTTCACGGGCTTCCGGGTGTGGCGCTGGACGAACTTCAGCTCGTCCACCGCCAGCGGCATCCGGCGGGACACCTTGCCCACGCAGGTGGGGTTGGAGATGGAGTAGGCGGGGACGTCGAGCGTCTGGAGGATGCGCTCGAAGCCGGCCTTGTCCTCCACCACCTCCAGCATCTCCGCCAGCGTCATCAGCTTCACGCCGGTCAGCTTCTCCGCCACGAAGGAGTAGAAGTTGTCGCGGCGCTGCTCGCCGTCGGTGACCAGGTCCACGCCGGCTTCGTCCTGGAGCTTCAAGACCTGAAGGACCGCGTCGTCGGCGATCCGTTGGAATTCCACTGAAAAGGACTTCCCGTGTCGCTGCGCGCGTTGCGCCCGGAGCAGCTCTGGCGGCCGCGGCCAGCTCCCCACCGTGGTGACGGCCAGCGGCGGGAGCGCCGTGCTCAGAGGTTCTGCTCCCAGAATTTCTGGAGATCTACGGCGCGGGCGAGCCACTCGTAGCCGGTGGTGCGCGCGGGGAGCCAGGCCTTGAGGCCCTCCATGTCCATCATCTCCCGGTGCTTGGGGTCGTCGTAGCTCATGGCAAAGAGCGCCTCCCGGAAGCTGCGCTCGCGCGCCTCCGGGAAGTCGCGATGGACGGTGAAGTTGCAGTGGTCGAACGGTTCGCTGGTGGCGAGGACGCGGAACTGCTGGGGGTTGACGGTGCCGTCCTTCGACCAGCGGTCCCAGTTGAGATCCAGCATGGCGCTGGCCTGCGCCTCGCCGCGCTCCAGGCACTGGAAGGCCTCCAACTCGCCACCCGTGTGGTCGCCATGGAGGCCCACCATCACGTCGAAGTTCCGCAGCGTCACCTCGCGAGGGTACAGGCCGAAGGAGCGGAGCATCTCGGTGGGGATGAGCGCGGCCTGCGGCGAGTCCTTCGCTCCCAGCGCCACCGTCTTCCCCCTCAGGTCGGGGACGGACGAGAAGCCGGCACCGGTGCGCACGACGAGGTGGGTGCACCGGTCCCGGTCGGTGTCACGCATGACGATCGCCCGGCAGCGTCCGCCGGTGCGTTGTTGCGCGTCCAGCCACGCCAGCGGCGAGTTCCAGGCGACGTCGAGGCGGCGCTGCAGCAGCGCGTCCACCTGTAGCTCGTAGTTCTTGAAGAAGGAGACGTCGATCGGCCGGCCCTGCTGCTCGAAGAAGTCGCGGATGATTCCCCAGATGACGGTGACCTTGGGGTCGTAGATCACCGCACCCACCACAATCGGCTTGTCAGCGGACATTGCGTCCTCTCGATATCGGTTCAGGGGGCGACCTTCAACTCCACGCTCAGCTGGACCCCGGCGCGGCGGAGCGTCTGCCAGAGCGGCGCGCGGGCCTGGACCTGCTCCAGCAGCTCGCGCACGGCCCCCTCCGGCTCCAGGGTGCTGGCGTAGAGGCGGACGTGGAGCGACCGGAGGGCCGGCGAGCCCTCCGCGCCCACCACGGCCAGGTGCGCCAGCGCGTCCTCCAGCTTTCCCTGGACCAGCGCCTCCACCGCGTCCAGCTCCAGGCGCCGGAGCCGGGCGAGCGCGCGCAGGCCGTTGACCAGCTCCGCCCCCGCGGCGGCGAGCGCGTGCTCCAGGGCGGTGGCGTGGGGGTAGGCCTCGTCGAAGGAGAGGGCGTCACCCACGTCGAAGCGCTGGCCACGGGCGTGCGCGTGCGCGGGCCCCTCCGCGGAGGCGGTGAGCCGCAGCGTCCAGGTCGGGTGGCGCGGGTCGTCCGGCTCCATCGGGGGCTGCGTTGGACCGTAGTCGCGGGGGAGGCGGGGCGGCAACGCCATCAGGCGGATCCGTGGTATGCGGCCCGGCATGAGCGACCAGCCGCTGAACATCCTCGCGATTGCCAGCTATTTCAAAGGGGAGCGCTTCCTCCGCCAGGCGCACGCGCGCGGCGCGAAGGTGTACCTGCTCACGGGGGAGTCGCTACTGAAGGAGGCGTGGCCGCGCGACTGCCTGGCGGACGTGTTCGCGCAGCGCGACGAGCCGGCCGTGCCGGGGGAGCAGGAGTTCATCAACACCATCAGCTACCTGGCGCGCGGCCTCCGGTTCGACCGCATCGTGGCGCTGGACGACTTCGACGTGGAGGTGGCGGCCACCCTGCGCGAGCACCTCCGCATTCCCGGCATGGGCGACACCACCGCCCGCCACTTCCGCGACAAGCTGGCGATGCGCGTGAAGGCGAAGGAGGAGGGCATCCCGGTCCCCGAGTTCGTCCACGTCCTCAACTACGACGCGCTGCGGGAGTACATGGGGCGGGTGCCGCCGCCCTGGATGTTCAAGCCGCGGTTCGAGGCCAGCGCCACCGGCATCATCAAGATCGAGGACCCGGAGCAGCTGTGGCGGGTGCTGGACGAGAAGGGCGACAAGCAGTCGTACTTCCTGCTGGAGAAGTACCTTCCCGGCGACGTGTACCACTGCGACTCCATCGTCTGGGACAAGAAGACGGTGTTCTGCGAGGCGCACCGCTGCGGCAAGCCGCCGTTCAACGTGGCGCACGGGGGCGGCATCTTCACCACCAGCACGCTGCCGCGCGGGTCGGAGGACGAGAAGCAGATCAAGGCGCTCAACGAGCAGGTGCTCCAGAAGCTGAACATGGTCCGCGGGGTGAACCACGTGGAGTTCATCAAGCGCTCCTCGGACGGGAAGTTCTTCATGCTGGAGTCGGCGGCCCGCGTGGGCGGCGCGCACATCGCGGAGACCATCGAGGGTGCCACCGGGATCAACCTGTGGGAGCAGTGGGCGAACGTGGAGATCGACTACGCGCTGGGGAAGCAGTACCAGCTCCCGCCCACGCGGCAGGAGTACGGCGGGCTGGCGATCACCCTCGCCAAGCAGGAGCAGCCGGACACCTCCGCGTACAACGACCCGGAGGTCATCTACCGGGCGCCGGAGAAGCAGCATGTCGGGCTGGTGCTGCGGTCCAGGGACCACGGGCGGATCCAGTCGCTGCTGAACAGCTACCAGGAGCGGTTCGTGCGGGACTTCACCGCCGTCATGCCGGCGAAGGACAAGTCGCCGCAAGCGCGAGCGGGGTGACGGGCGGTGGGCTCCGCCGCGTGCACCGGCCTGCACAGGGTGCAGCGGCCGTGACGGCGGTGCACACCGCTACGGCGAGATTTCGAGGGTGAAGGACTCCTGCTTCACGACGCTCCCGCCGCACTCCCGGAACCCCTGGCACGACGCGACGACCGGCGTGCGCTGCAACACGATGGTCCCCTGGAGCGTCCCAGGCTGGACGTCGGCCGCCATGGTGAATCGGACCTGGTTCCCTTCGAAGATGTAGTGGTCCGGTTGTCCCACCGTCGTGGGGAGCGCATTCCAGAACCACTGTTTCGTTCCCTGAGCGAGCGTGAGGAAGCCCGGGTCCGAGATGGAGCCGACCGGCCGGGAGAGCGTCGCGGCGCCGGCGGACAGCTCCAGCACCACCGCCTGGCCGGCGCGGATGGTTCCCACCGAGCGTAGGCCGAAGGGCGCCCACAGGTTGTCGAACGCCGCCACGCCCAGTTTCCCGTCGATGTCGAGCGTGACCACGGTGTGCTCTTCGCCGTCTGCCGGCGTGAAGATGATCTGCGGCACGATCCACGGCGGATCGCTGGTGACCTCCGAGCAGAAGTTGGAGCAGAACGAACGGTTTCCCCACCGGCCGGGCTGGAAGAGGGCCGGGTTCCCGTTGTCGTCGGCCTTGGTGATGCTTCGAGGGAGCGACACGGTCTCACCCGGCAGATCCATCACCACCTCCCCGGGCGGGTAGATGGGGTTGAGCTTGGCCGAGTACAGGGAGGGGTCCGGCGGCGGGCCGCACGCGCACCACAGGACGCCGGCGCAGGAGATCAGGAGGAAGCGAGCCATCTTCATGCAGGCGAGAACATGCCAGCAGCATGCCAACGTCACCCTTCGACCAACCGCTCCAGCACCAGCCCGAAGAAGTCGCCGTCGCTCCGCAAGCGCGGGCTGGGTGAATCTCAGGCGCGGGCTCAGGGATGACAGTGGGCCCGGCAGTGGTGAGAGCCTCATCTGTGGTCCGCGGCGCCGGAGGGAGGGCCGGGTCGCTACTCGCTGAGCAGCTTCCTCGCGGCTTGGACGATGGGCATTCTGCCCCCGCCCTTGGCCAGCGCCCGGAGATCCTGGACCGGCACCCTCGAGAGGATCCGGAGCACCATGGGGATCGGTGTCTTGGGGTTCCTCGCGAGCGCAGCGCACACCGCGGGGTTGAGGCTCCACTCCCGGTGCTCGGCGATGAATTTCAGCGCGTCCGGCGAGAGCGTGCTCAGCCTCGCCGCGTACTGCACCTCGTCCAGCCCGATGCGGGGATTGCGCAGGACGTAGAGGTGCAGCGCTTTGTTGGTGTCGCGCAGCAGGTGGGATCTGACGTCGCGATCGCCCGAGAGCCCGGACTGCATCTTCTCCGCCACCGTCATCACCTGTAGGCGTGCGCCCGTCGTTCCAGGCACGGGGGGCCCGGCGCCGGGCTCCTTGCCCGGGGTCTCGTGGCCCATACGCTCAGCCAGGGCATCCAGGGCCGTGCGGTCCGGGAAGATCACCGCCACGCCGACCCCAGGGACCGCCGCGGCCAGCTGGGCCTCGACCTCTACCGGCGGATGTCCCGCCACCCGCAGCTCCACCCGGCATGGGCCCACCGCCGCGTGGTTTTCCAACTGGGCGCCGTGGATGAGGAGGCCGCCGGCCGAGATCTCCGAACGGTGCGCCAGCGCGAATGCTTCCGGTGAGTCGAACGCCGCTGTCAGGCGAGGGGCCGTCACCTCGTGGACGGTACCACCTCCCTTGAGTGGTCAGTCCTCCACCAGCCGCTCCAGCACCAGTCCGAAGAAGTCGCCCTCGCCCTCGAACCGCCACCCGAGGTGCACGCCGCACCCGCCGCAGAGGGCATAGCGCCAGCGGTACCCGGTGAACCAGGTGGCCTCGGCCGTCGGCTCCCCCGCGACGGCGCACCCTCGCGCGGCGCGGAAGCAGCCGAAGCGGTAGACGAAGCCTCCGGGGTTGAAGCGGGTGTGCTCGTGGGCGCCGGAGACGGCGATCCGCTCGGCGGAGGTGGTGATCGCCCGGCCGCAGGCGGCGCAGCGGATGGCGCGCGCGTCCTCGTCCGTCCGCCGGTCTTCGACGGCGACTTCCGGCTTCCCGGAGCCGGAGCCGGGCGCGCGCTCCAGCAGCCTCACGAAGCGCTCACACCGGCGGGGCGTCTCGCCGCATCTTGCGCAGCGTCTCCAGCACCCGCTCCCGGTGCCGGTCGATCATGAACTCGTGGTTGAACACCCCGCGCACCAGGCCCGAGTCGTCGATCAGGTACGTCACCCGCCGCGTCTTCCCAAGGAACGGCCACATCACGTCGTAGAGGGTGGCGATGGTCCCCACGTCGTCGGCGATCATCGGGTACGGCACGCCCAGCTCGGACGCGAACTCGCACTGCGTCTTGTGGTCGTCGGTGGAGATGCCCACGATCTCCGCGCCCAGCGCCTGGATCTCCTGGTACGAGTCCCGGAACCCCTTCGCCTCCATCGTGCACCCCGGAGTGAACGCCTTGGGGAAGAAGAACAGCGCCAGCGGCTTGCCCCGCTGATCTGCCAGGCGGAAGACGTTCCCCGCGGTGGTGCGCGCCTCGAAGTCCGGCGCCGGCTGGTTGAGCTTGATCATGCGCCGCCACTCGTAGCGCCCCCGGGCCCGGTCTGCCACTCTTGAGGCCATGGGCGGCCGCTACCGCTACCTGCTGGAGCACTCCATCGCCGGGGAAGACCTGGAGCCGCTCCGGTCCGGGTTGGAGGACGAGCAGGGGTTCCGCCTCCACGAGCTGGTAGGCCGCGAGCCGCTGGAGCGGATGCTGGAGGAGGGCGAGCTGGAGATCGACACCTCCACTGCCGACCGCTTCTTCGCCTTCGGCCCCTGCATCGAGATCCTCTCCGTCTACCTCCCGGAGTACGTCAGCGGCGTGGAGGTGGCGGAGACGCTGGACCACGGCCTCAACCGCCGCCGCATCGAGTGCTACCGCTACATCGGCCGCCGCGGAGAGCTGGTCACCGTCCCGCTGGAGTACGCCCTCTCGCTGGAGCGGGAGATCGTCCCCGGCCACGAGGACCTCCCGCGCCTGCGCGAGCTGTGGCACGAGCTGCCCACCTGGGCCCGCGTCGCCTACAAGCAGACGTACGTGGTGGAGCTGGGCGACCTGGACGCCGGGCCGGCGTGATCAGGCGGGGAAGATCCCCACCGTCCCCCCCACCCAGGTGAGGTTCTTGTTGAAGTCCACGCCCAGCATCTTCCCGCGCGAGAGCCGCACCAGCGGGAGGATGGGCGTCAGCGTCTTCGCGTCCGGCGGCCGGAGCAGCATCATCCGGACCTCCACCTTCACCCCGTTGCCGTCCGGCATGGTGATGGCGGGCGCGTACTCGATCCTCTCCTGGAGCACCCAGCCGTCCCGCTGGTCCATGGGGACCTTGTCGATGGCCTCCTTCGTCACGTCGATGACGACGCCCGACCCGGCGAAGGAGAACAGCGGCTTGAGCACGTAGCGGGAGAGGTCCTCCGGCAGCGTCTTGTACTCGGAGAGGAAGCGGGCCTTGGGGATGGCCGGGTGGTCGAGGAACGGCAGCGCGTACTTGGACCACACCCAGTACCAGTTCGGGTGCGAGCACCAGGTGATGCCCAGGTCGTCGCGCCAGTCGAAGGGCGGCTTCACGCCCTTCACGTCCAGCTCGTCGAACACCATCCGGTTGTAGATGCGGTTGACCGGGACCTCCCGGCCGTCCTTCTGCCGGAAGAGGTGGTGGCCGCGCTTCACCAGCTTGGTGACGCACACCGGGTCCACGCCGAACAGCTTCCGGGTGGCCCAGAAGTCCGGGGAGGTCTTCTGGTTCTCCGGCTCGAAGTCCACCAGCGCCACCGTCTCCGGGTCGGCGTCCCCCACGATGGTCCGGCGCATCAGCTCCAGCGCGCCCTTCTTGTCCTGGCCGATGAAGCAGGTCCAGTCCGCCCGCAGCTCGGGCACCTCGTTCATCGTGGTGTTTTACGCCTCCGCCATCATCGACATCAGCGCGTAGAGCGAGGGGAAGGCCTGCAGCTCCACCACGCGGCCTTCGATGTTCCCGCCCGGCCCCTGGACGAGCGCGAAGTCGACCTGCACGCAGTTGGGGAGCGCGTCCATGCCGGGGACGTCGCGCTCCTTCGGGATGGCCTTCTTCAGCGCCTCCAGCCGCTTCGGCTCGGAGAGCTGACCGACGATCTCCACGGCGGCGCGGGCCAGCCAGTCCCGCAGCTCGTGGGTCATCAACAGGGGCGTCTCGGCCACCCGGAACGGGAACTCGCCGAGCTGGCTGACCAGCAGGCCCATGTACTTCTGGAAGAAGGCTTCGGAGTAGGCGCGGTTGTAGGGGGGCCGCCAGCGGGAGTCCATGTAAGGTGCACCATTCTAGACCATTCGAAGGAACCACCATGCGCCTCCACCTGTTCCACGCCCACCTGGCGGCCGCTGCCCTGGCGCTGCTCCCCGCCGCCGCGCGCGCTGCCGATGAAGCGGACGGGACACCCACGCCTCCCGTGAAGCTGGTGTACCGGGAGATCCCCCAGGAGGCGCAGGAGACGCCGCTGGACGTGAACAAGGCCACGCGCGCGTACCTGAACCTGGTCTCCGGCCCCGCACGCGAGAAGTCCGACGCCTACTTCGAGGGCGGCTACTGGCTCCAGCTCTGGAGCTTCCTCCTCAGCCTCGCCGTTGCCCTGCTGCTCCTCCAGGGCCGCATCTCCACCCGGATGCGGGTCATGGCGGAGCGCATCACCTCCATGCGCTGGCTTCAGCCCGCCGTCTACTGGGTCCAGTACTTCGTCGCCGTCGGAGTGCTCACCTTCCCGTTCGACGTCTACGTGGGCTACTTCCGCGAGCACCAGTACGACCTCTCCAACCTCACCTTCGGCGGCTGGCTGGGCGAGCAGGCCAAGGGCATGGCCATCGGCCTCCTCCTGGGCGCCGTCGGGCTCACCGCGCTCTACGCGGTCCTCCGCAAGGTGAAGCAGAACTGGTGGATCTGGGCGGCCGGCGTGGCGCTGGCCTTCTCCGTCCTCACCGTCGTCATCGGCCCGGTGTTCCTGGAGCCGCTGTTCAACCAGTTCCGGCCCGTCCAGGACGTCCAGGTCCGCGAGGCCGTCCTCCGGCTCGCCCGCGCCAACGGCATCCCCGCCACCGACGTCTTCGAGTACGACGCCTCCAAGCAGTCAGACCGCGTCAGCGCGCACGTCAGCGGCTTCCTGGGCACGACCCGCATCTCCCTCAACGACAACCTGCTCAAGCGCTGCAACCTGGCGCAGATCGAGTCGGTGATGGCCCACGAGATGGGCCACTACGTCCTCAACCACGTCCTCAAGACGATGATCTTCTTCGCCGTCTTCTTCCCGCTGGCCCTGGCGTTCGCGCAGTGGGCCGTGGCGAAACTGCTGGCGAGCCGGGGCGAGCGCTGGGGCGTGCGCGGCGTCGACGACCCGGCCGGGCTCCCGCTCGTCCTCACCGTCCTGTCCACGTTCTTCCTCATCTGCACGCCGGTGCTCAACTCGTTCATCCGCTCGCAGGAGATGGAGGCCGACCAGTTCGCCCTCAACTCCGCCTACCAGCCGGACGCGGAGGCGCAGGTGGACCTCGCCCTGGGCGAGTACCGCAAGCTCGACCCCGGCCCGCTGGAGGAGATCATCTTCTACGACCACCCCTCCGGCCGCGTCCGCATCGAGACCGCCATGCGCTGGAAGGCCGAGCACCTCCAGAACCTCCGCTGCCTCCAGGCGCCGGCCCAGCCCCCGTCGCCTCCCGCGCCGTCCCCGGCCGTGGACGCCACGGTGCACTGAGGAGCGCTACGCAATCCCTCGCATCGTCTCCGCGATGAGGTGGTCCACCACCGCGGTGAGCGCGCCCTGGTTGTTCTTCTCCCCGCCGTGCTTCTCGTAGACCTCGACCTGCCGGTGGGCTGACGTCCCCTCGCTGGCGATCTTGAGGACGGTCTTCATGTACTCGGCGGTGCCGAAGATCTCGGTGGTCTCCGTGACCAGCTCCACCATCTCCTTCATGAGCTCCGGGAACGGCCGCTCCATCTGCATCCCGAAGTCGATCAGCTGGGCGTCCGACCCGTAGCGGAGCGCGCGCCACTTGTTCTCCTCGATGAGCGCGCGCGAATACTTCCGCCACCCGGTGTTGCGGCGGTACATCAGGTACAGCTTGGCCATCAGTGCCTGGACCAGCGCGACCGTGTGGTCCAGGTTGGTCGGCATGTCGCAGATGCGGATCTCCACCGTGTCGTACATGTAGTGGGTCCGCACGTCCCACCAGATCTTCTTCCCGTTGTCGATGC
>DATBSS010000280.1:0-22648 GCA_036559665.1 Myxococcaceae bacterium | reverse complement strand
TCGTACGTCGCCTTGCGCACCTTCTCCTGGTAGTAGCGGTAGTCCCAGGGCTCGATCTCCCCCTTCATCCCCTCCTTCTTCGCGATCGCCGTCATCGCGGACACCTCCTCCCGCACCCGCCCCACCGCCACCGGCCACACCGCCTGCATCAGCTGCATGGCACGCTCCGGCGTCTTGGCCATGGCGTTCTCCAGCCGCCAGTGCGCGTAGGTGGCGTAGCCCAGCAGCCTGGCGCGCTCGGCGCGGAGGGCGAGGATCTCGGTGATCAGCGGCTTGTTGTCGCGCGGTCCCGGGTGGTCGCCGCGGCTGACGAAGCTCCGCCAGACCTTCTCCCGCAGGTCCCGGCGCGGCGAGTAGGTGAGGAACGGCTCCACGGAGGAGCGGATGTTGGTGATCGCCCACTGGCCGGGGTGGCCGAGCGCCTCGGCGGCCGCCTTCGCCCCGCCGCGCACCGACTCCGGCAACCCGGCCAGGTCGGCCTCGGTGGCGAGGTAGAGCACGTCGCCCTCCTCGTCCCCGAGCACGTTCTGGTTGAACTGCGCGTGCAGCACGGCCAGCCTCTGGTTGATATCGGTGAGTTGCTTCTTGGCGTCCGGCCCGAGCTGCGCGCCCTCGCGCACCATCTCCGTGTACTGGCGCCACACCAGCCGTTGCTGCTCCGGGGTCAGGCCGCTCGTCTCGCGCGTCTTGTAGACGGCCTCCACGCGGCGGAAGAGCTTCTCGTTCTGGGTGACCTCGTCCGAGAGCGCCTGGAGCTTGGGCGCCATCTCGCGCTCCACCACCTGGAACTCGGGAGAGCTGAGGGTGCTCGTGAACACGCCGTAGATCGCCCGGTCGCCCTGGAGGAGCCGCCCGGAGGCCTCCATCCGGGCCATGGTGTTCTCGAAGGTCGGCGGTTCGGGGTTGTCGGCGATGCGCGCGACCTCCTCGCGCGCCCGCTGCAACGCCGCGTCAAGGCCGGGCCGGAAGTGCTCCAACCGGACCTGGCCGAAGGGAGGCACGCCCCCGTAGGGCCCCGTCCACGTGCGCAGCAGCGGGTTGTCGGACCGGGCGGGCGCGACCGCGGGCGCGGCTGGCGGAGCGGCGGCCGGGACCTCCCTTGAGACAGTGGAGCAGGCGCTCAGGGCCAAGGCCGCGAGCGCGGTAGAGAGGAGGCGCTTCATTTCGGATCAACCTCTGGCGTGCGGGCTGGGGAATCCAGCTCCAGGTACCCGCTGCACGGACAGCCGGGCGCGCGCATTGTTGCACCGAACCGGCCGCCCGCCGCCTTCCGAACGCCACCCAGGTCCTTGGCGACGTTGGCCACCGCGGAGACCAGCGTGGCGTGGTCGTGGAACTGGTTGAGCAGCGGCGTCCAGATCTGCGGCTTCTTCTGCTGCCACTGGGCGCCGGCGCCGGACAGCAGGGCCAGCTCGTTCCGGATGGCCCCCAGCCAGTCCGGGTCCGGGGACAGCTTCCCGATGGTGGAGTTGAGGGCTGCGTAGGCGAAGGCGTCGACCCGCGTGATGGTCGAATACGCCAGGGCCAGTTGATCGACGACTCCGTTGACGGCCGGGCTCAGCATTCGGTGGTTCCCCCTGCGGGTGCGGGGGGCAAAAGCAAGCCCCGGACCAGGCGCCAAACCCGCGAGCGCACTGGCGCGGAGGCCCCGGCCGGGGTGGGCCCGCGTTCGCGGCGAACGCGCGCGCGTTCCTGCGGGATGCCGTTCGCCCGGCGCGCCGACCGCTCATCCACTCCGGGGACCGCCCATCACTCTCCGGCGGCCGCTCGCCCGGCAGGGGCTACTCAGTCGGCCTCACTTCAGGAGGAACCACGATGCAGCGCCTCGCCCTCGCACTCTCCCTCACCGCCGCGCTCCTGGCGGGCTGTGCCGGCCTCTCCGGCAGCGCCGGGACCGCCGCCCCTGCGCGCCCCAGGGTCACCTTCATCCGCAACGTCCGCGTCTTCGACGGCGAGCGCCTCCTCCCACCCACCAGTGTCCTGCTGAAGGACGGGACCATCGCCGGAGTGGGCGACCTCGTGGCGTCGCCCCCGGGCGCGGAGGTGGTGGAAGGCCAGGGCCGCACGCTCCTCCCCGGCCTCATCGACGCCCACACCCACGTCTGGAACGCGGCGCAGCTCCGGCAGGCGGCGGCGCTGGGCGTGACCACCGAGCTGGACCTGATGTCGGACTGGAAGCTCGCCGCGTCGCTCAAGGAGCAAGCCCGCGCGGACGCGTCCATGGCGGACCTCCGCTCCGCCGGAAACCCGGCGACCTCGCCCAAGGGGCACGGGACCGAGTACGGCCTCCCCATCGCCACCCTGGAGCGCCCGGAGGAGGCGGAGGCGTTCGTGGCCGCGCGCGTCAAGGAGGGCTCGGACTACCTGAAGATCATCTACGAGCCGGGGCGCGAGCCGATGACCAGCCTGGACCGGGCGACCCTGGAGGCGTGCGTGGCGGCCGCGCACCGGCACGGGTTGCTGGCGGTGGTGCACGTCTCCAAGCTGGACGCCGCGCGCGAGGCGATCGCCGCCGGGGCCGACGGCCTGGCCCACGCGCCCATCGACCGCGCCGCCGGCGAGGAGCTGGCCGCGCTCGCCGCCTCGAAGGGGGCGTTCGTCATCCCCACCCTCTCCGTCAACGCCGCCCTGTTCGGGAAGTCCCAGGGCCCGGCCATCCTCGCCGACGCGGCGTTCGCGCCGTTCATCGACTCCACGGGGCGCGCGATGCTGCAGACGTCGCTCCAGTGGAAGGTGGACGGGAGCCTGGAGAACGCCGAGCAGACGGTGAAGGCGCTGGCCGCCCGCGGCGTTCCCATCCTGGCCGGCAGCGACGCGCCGAACCCGGGCACCGCGCACGGCGCCACGGTGCACGAGGAGCTGAAGCTGCTGGTCACCTCCGGGCTCTCGCCGGCCGAGGCGCTGGCGGCAGCGACCTCCCGCCCGGCGGCACGCTTCCACCTGGACGACCGCGGCCGCATCGCGCCCGGGCTCCGCGCGGACCTCGTCCTCGTCCAGGGCGACCCGACCTCCGACATCTCCGCCACCCGGCGCATCGAGGCGGTGTGGCGCGGCGGCGTGCGCGTGGACCGCGAGGCGCAGCGGCGCGCGGTGGCGTCCGAGAAGCAGGAGGTCTCCGCCAAGCCGGCGGTGGCCGCCGACGCCCTGGTGAGTGACTTCGACGGGATCGACTTCCATGCGTCCTTCGGCGCCGGCTGGACCCCCACCACGGACGCGCTCTACGCCGGCAAGTCGGTCGGCAGTGTGGCCCTGTCTCAAGAGGGCGCAGCCGGCACGCGTGGCTCGCTGCAGGTCACCGGCGACGTGCGCGGCGGGTTCGCCTTCCCCTGGTCGGGCGTGATGTTCCAGCCCGGCGCGCAGCAGATGGCCCCAGCCGACCTCTCCGCGTCGCGCGGGTTCTCCTTCTACGCCAAGGGCGACGGCGCGACGTACCGGGTGATGGTCTTCTCCCGGAGCCGCGGCCGCCCGCTGGTGTACAGCTTCGTGGCGGGCTCGAAGTGGACCCGGTACCAGCTCACCTGGCGCGGCGACTTCGACGGCTTCGACGGGCGCGAGGTGGTGGGGATCGCCTTCGTCGCCGGGCCGAGGACCGGGACCTTCCGCTTCCTGCTCGACCAGGTGGCGATGGAGAAGACCGGCGGCGGCGGACCGATGTCTTCCGGGTCGCGCTAGGATCGAGCGCGCGATGGCAACGGCGGAACGTCAGGGCCGGGCGTACTGGTACTGCCAGCTCGGCGGCTGGGGCGTGTACGGCGCGCTGGTGCTGGCGCTGTACACGGTGCGCGATACGCCGTTCCTGAAGATGGCGCTGCACACCGTGCTCTACGGGTCCGCCGGGATCGGGATGACGCACCTGCTCCGGCGGCGCATCCACGCGCGGGGATGGACGAACCTGCGGCTGGGGGCGCTCGCCTGGAGAGTCGCCGCCAGCAGCGCCCTGCTCGGGGTGTTGCTGGTGGCGGTTGTGATGGCGTCGTCGCTGTGGCTCTTCCGGTTCTACCCGTCGGCCGAGGTGAGCTGGATCAACGTCGTCTTCTCGTGGCTGAACTTCTCCATCGTCTTCCTCTGCTGGGAGCTGATCTACTTCGTGGTGCACGTGGTGGAGCGCGCCCGCCGCGCCGAGGTGGAGCGCTGGCAGCTCACCGCCGCCGCCCAGAGCGCCGAGCTCCGGTTCCTCAGGGGGCAGATGCACCCGCACTTCCTGTTCAACTGCCTGAACAGCCTGCGCTCGCTGATCTCCGAGGACCCGGCGCGGGCGCAGGCCATGGTGACGCAACTGGCGGGGATCCTCCGCTACTCGCTGTCGCCGGAGACCGCGGGGACGGTGCCGCTGGAGCGGGAGCTCCAGGTGGTGAAGGACTACCTGGCCCTGGAGGCGGTGCGGCTGGAGGAGCGGCTGCGGGTGAAGCTGGACATCTCCCCGGAGTCGCTGGCCGCGCCGGTGCCGGCCATGTTGGTGCAGACGCTGGTGGAGAACGCCATCAAGCACGGCGTGGCCCGGCTCCCCGAGGGCGGCGAGGTCTCCGTGTCCGCCAGCGTGCGCGAGTCCTCCCTGCACCTCACCGTGGAGAGCCCGCTGGCCAAAGGGGCCGCGCCCCTCTCCGCGCCGGAGGGCAGCGGCATCGGGCTGGCCAACGCGCGCGAGCGCCTCCGGCTGCTCTTCGGCGAGCGCGCCACGCTCTCGCTGGACCCGATGGAGGGGGACCGCGCCACCGCCCGGGTGCGGATCCCGCTGCCGGCGTGAAGGCGCTGATCGTCGAC
Organism: Myxococcaceae bacterium; assembly: GCA_036559665.1. Taxonomy (GTDB): domain Bacteria; phylum Myxococcota; class Myxococcia; order Myxococcales; family Myxococcaceae; genus DASRBA01. The sequence continues at coordinate 17,887 of DATBSS010000280.1, read as the reverse complement.
GACGAGCGGCTGGCGCGTTCGGAGCTCCGCCGGCTGCTGCGGGACTTCCCGGACGTGGAGATCGCCGGGGAGGCGAGCCACGTGGCCGAGGCGGAGGAGCGCGCCCGGGCGCTCGCGCCGGAGCTGATCTTCCTCGACATCGAGATGCCCGGCGGGTCCGGGTTCGACCTCCTGGAGCGGCTGGAGGACGTGCCGGCGGTCATCTTCACCACCGCCTACGACGCCTACGCGGTGAAGGCGTTCCAGGTGAACGCGCTGGACTACCTGCTCAAGCCCATCGAGCCTTCGCGGCTGGCGGCGGCGCTGGAGAAGGTCCGGTCCCGCGCCGCGGTCCGGGCTCGCGGCCCCGCGCTGGAGCGCGTCTTCGTCCGGGACGGGGAGCTGTGCCTGCTGGTGGAGCTGGCGGAGGTGAAGCTCTTCGAGTCCGAGGGCAACTACGCGCGGCTCCACCTCGACGGGAAGCAGCCGCTGCTGCTGCGGTCGCTCAACTACCTGGAGGAGAAGCTGGACCCGGAGCGCTTCGTGAGGGCCAACCGGCAGCAGCTGGTCAACCTCCGGTGGGTCGACCGCATCGAGCCGGGCCCGAGCGGGAACCTGGTGCTCACCTTGAAGACCGGCCGCGAGGTGGAGATGTCGCGCAGGCAATCCCTCAAGTTCCGCCGCCAGATGGAGCCCTGATGCCCGACACCTATGAAGTCGCCGACGACCTGGGCGGGTTGGTGACCAGCCTGTTCCTGGGCGGGCGCGAATGGCTGTTCCGCAACGAGGCGCTGCCGCTGGAGCCGCGGCGGGGCGTCGAGCTCCCTCAGGGCCCCGCGCGGCGCACGGCCTACGTGGACCTGGGGGATTGCGGGCTGGGCGACACCTGCTTCCCCACGGTCGGCGCCGACGTGGTGACGCTGCCGGGCGGATCGCGGGTCGACCTGCTGGACCACGGACTCCTCTGGGCCCAGCCGTCCTCCACCGAGCGCGCGCAGGGTTCCGCGACCACCACCTGGCGGGTGCAGGACGGCGCGCTGGGCTTCACCTTCCAGCGGACGCTGGCGCTGGAGGGAAGCGGGCGGCTGGCGGTGGCGCTGTCGGTGACCAACACCGGCCGGGAGGCCCTGCCCCATTTCTGGTCGTCGCACGACATGGTGGCGCTCACCGGGAAGACCCGGATCGATTTGCCGCCGGGCACGCCGCTCCGAGTCTTCTCGGCGCACGGCGTGGAGCCCGCGCCGGGTCCCCATGCTTGGCCGGCGCTCGCACTGGACGGCGGGAGGACGCTGGACCTCCGGGACCCGTCGTCGGTCCGGGCCACGCTAGGGCGCGACTTCGCGCTCAAGATCTTCACCGTCGAGGACTCCGGCCCCTTGACCGTCCGAGAGGGCGCCCGGTCGCTGGAGATCTCCGGCCCCGGCACGCGCGCCGGCTTCTGGATCAACTGGGGCGGCTGGGTGCCGGAGTCGCTGGGCGCGCGTGGCGTGCGCTACCAGAGCCTGTGCCCGGAGCGCTGCATCGGCGGGCCCACGGACCTGCCATCCGAGGGGCTGGCGCTGGGGACGGCGCAGTGGATCCTTCCCGGCGAGGCGCGCGCGTGGTCGTACGGGTACCGCGCGTCCTGATCAGGGATTGCGGTAGCAGTCGGTGTCGGCGTTCCAGTCCACCGGCGTCCCCATGTCCACGACTTCGAAGTCGTTGGGGGTGATGGCCGAGAGCGCCAGATCGTTGGTGATGCCCACCTCGCTCCACTTGTGCGTGGTGAAGCGATCGTTGCCGATGGTGAGCGGGATGTTGCCTCCGTCGGAGAGGAACATCCCGAAGTGCTGGAGCGCCACGGCGATGGTGCGGGCGCCGGCCGCGGCGAGGCTGTTGACGTTGAACGTCCGCTTGAGCCGGAAGCGGACGCCATAGGGAGGCAGAAGCGGCCCGCCGCTGGTGGGACCGGTGGAGTGCGTGCCCGGCGGCACGTAGATGCCGTCGCGGATCCGGGCGTTGGGCAGCGTGAAGCGAAGCGCGTGGTTCACCTGGCCGGAGTACACCTCGTCGGCGGTGGCGAGCATGGCGGCGATCGGGAACCCGGCGCCGTCCGCTGAGGAGCACCCCTTCCCGCGCAGCGTGCTCCCATACTGCTTGGTGAGGTCCCACACCGCCGCGCAGCCGCCCTGGAATTGCGCCTGGCTGGACCCGGTGATGTTGGTCTTCCACATCTCGTAGAGCTTCTTGCCCGGCGCGTCGATCACCAGCAGGTGGCAGTCGCCCCCGCCGGTGCACGCGAAGCCGCTCTCCCCTTCGATCGCGCCGGTGGCAGGCACCGGGAACGGCACGTGATCGCAGTCCGGCGTGTAGAAGTTGCTGGTGGTCGTGAAGTCGCGGAAGGCGGTGCCGGCCGGCCCGGGGAGCACCACCAGGCTGCGCTCGGTCCGGAAATTCCCGCTGCCCCAGCCACCCGCGCCCGCCAGCGCGCCGATGATCCCGTCCGACTCGGCGTGCTTGGGCAGGTCGTAGACGTCCGTCGTCCAGGGGTGGCACTGCTCGAAGAGCTGGCCCGGCACGCACGTCCCGCCGTCGGAGCCGCCGTCCTGGCCCCCGTTCCCGCCGTCTCCGCCCGCGTCAAAGCCCCCGTCCTCTCCGCCGTCCTGGCCTCCCTGGTCCGGCCCGCACTGGCAGCCGGCGAACGCCAACAGCGTCAGGATCACCATCAGCCGCGCACGCATCGGTCCCTCCCGCCAGGCCTCATGGCGGCCCCAGCAGCCGCGCCCAGGCCCCGGCGTCCGAGTATGCCTGGCGGCAGGTCTGGACGTGGTCCGCGGCGAGCGCGATCACGCCGCCGCCGGCCTGGGCGACCCGGGCGGCGAAGGCGGGGCGGTGCTCGGCGCCGGGCTGTTCGATGCCGTGGTGCACCAGCACGCGCGCGCCGGAGGGCGGCGGCGGGGTGCCGGGCTGGAGGGCAGGGTCCACCGCCCACAGCGCGGACCAGCGGTACCGGCTGGCGGAGGCGACCTGGAAGATGCCCTCGCCGCCCCGGCTGAAGCCGGTGAGGAGCAGCGCCCCCGCCGGGGCGCCGTGCTCCCGGAGCGCGTCGCCCACCAGGAGATCGATCCACTCCGCGTCGGCCGGGAGCCAGTGCCGGCGCTCGGGGAGCTGCGGGCAGAGCACCAGGCAGCCCGCGACCAGCGGCGACCCGGCGTCCGCCAGTGCCGCCGGCGAGCCGTGCCGCAGCAGCAACTGAAGGCGGTCGGAGGTGTGACCGGCGCCGTCCGCCGATTCACCCACCCCGTGGAGGAAGCAGACCAGCGCCCGCGGCGGCGCGTCCGGGACGAACAGGATCCCACGGGTCTCGATCCGACGGTGCACGCGCGCGATTGTGTCCTGTTTTGCACCGAGAAGTGTCGGCCCAGGAACACTGCCCCTCCGGTCTCTCGTAGCCCCCGGCCGGTTCCATCGAAAATCTTCAACGACACCCCCCAGCCCCATCCCCCCGATGAGCGCGGAACATCCGAACGCAGAGGCATCGACGCTGGCCGATGCGCATTTCCGCACCCTGGTGGAGGGCGTCAGCGACTACTCCATCTACTTCCTCGACCCGCGAGGCGTGGTCCGTTCCTGGAACGAGGGCGCGCAGCGGCTGACGGGGTACGTGGCGGCAGAGATCCTCGGCCGGTCCTTTTCGATGCTGTTCCGGCCGGCCGACGTCGCCGCCGGGGTCCCGGACCAGGAGCTGGCGGCGGCGCTTCGCGAGGGCCGCGCCGAGCACGCCGGCTGGCGGGTGCGCAAGGACGGGAGCCAGTTCTGGGCCAACACCATCCTCACCGCGCTCCACGACGAGGCGGGCCACCACATCGGCTTCGCCAAGGTGACCCGCGATCTCACGGACACCTGTTACCGGACGTTCGTCGAGGCCACCAACAGCATCATCTGGACGACCGACGCCGGCGGCCAGCCCAACGCCGACTCCCCCACCTGGCGCGCCTTCACCGGGCAGACCGAGGCGGAGTGGCGCGGCCAGCGCGGATGGGACCCGGTGCACCCCGCTGACCTCCGGTGCCTGCAACGGGACTGGACGGCGGCCACGGCGGCAGGGCGGCCGTTCGCGGCGGAGTTCCGGCTCCGCCGCCACGACGGCGAGTACGTGTGGATGGAGTCGCGCGCCATCCCCTTCTCCCACCCCGACGGCACGGTCCGGGAATGGTTCGGCGTCACGACCGACGTCTCGGACCGGAAGCGCGCCGAGGAGGAGCGCGCGCGGGAGCTCTCGCTGTGGTCCACCACGCTGAGCAGCATCGGCGACGCGGTGATCGCCACCGATACCCGGGGCCGGGTCACCTTCATGAACGCGGTAGCCGAATCGCTCACCGGCTGGTCCATGGGCGACGCGCGCGGGCAGCCGCTGGCCCAGGTGTTCTCCGTGGTGGACGAGGGCACCCGCCGCCCCGCGAGCAACCCCGCGGAGCTCGCCCTGCGCGAGGGCGCGACCGTGGGCCTGGCCAACCACATCCTGCTGGTGCGCCGGGACGGGACGGACGTGCCCATCGACGACAGCGCGGCGCCGATCCGCGACGCCGGCGGCACGCTGCACGGCGCCGTGCTGGTGTTCCGCGACGTCACCGAGAAGAAACAGGCCGAGGCGCGGCGCGCCTTCCTGGCCCGCGCGGGCGAGGAGCTGATGGCCTCGGCCGACTACCGCGACTCGCTCTCCAGGATAGTGAACCTCGCCGTTCCCCACCTGGCCGACTGGTGCAGCGTGGAGATCGTCGAGGGCGACGAGCCGGTGCCGCGGCAGCTAGCGGTGGCGCACGTGGACCCCGCGAAGATCGCCTACGCGCGCGAGGTGCGCCGGCGCTACCCGCCGCGCGCCGAGGACACCGCCGGGATCATGAGGATCCTCCGGGCCGGCCGCGCCGAGATCTTCCCGGTCATCTCCCCCGAAGCGCTGGACCGGGTCGCGGTGGACGGAGAGCACCGCGCCATCCTGGAGAAGCTCCAGCTCCGCTCGGCGATGGCCGTCCCGCTGCGCGGCCGGGAGCGGGTGTTCGGCCTCATCACGTTCTTCTACGCGGAGTCGGGCCGCCGCTACACGGACGACGACCTGGTGCTGGCCGAGGAGCTGGCCCGGCGCGCCGTGCTGGTGATCGAGCGCCGCCGCCTGGAGGAAGAGCGCGAGCAACTGCTGGACCGCGAGCGCGCGGCGCGGCACTCGGCGGAGCTGGCCAACCGGTCGAAGGACGAGTTCCTGGCGGTCGTCTCCCACGAGCTGCGCAACCCGCTCAGCGTCATCCTGGGGCGGACCCAGCTCCTGCTGCTCAAGCAGCCGACGGAGGACTTCAAGAAGCACCTGCTCACCATCGAGCGGAACGCGCGCGCCCAGGCCCGGCTGATCGAGGACGTGCTGGACGTCTCGCGGATCATCAGCGGCAAGCTGCGGCTGGAGCCGAGGCGGACGGACGTCACCGAGACCATCACCGACGCGGTGGCCGCGGCGCGCGCGGCGGCGGAGGCCAAGCGCATCGATCTGTCCAGCGACGTCGAGCCCGGCCTGGAGCTGGTGATCGACCCGGTCCGGCTCCAGCAGATCGTGGGCAACCTGGTCTCCAACGCGGTGAAGTTCACGCCCGAGGGCGGCAAGGTCCGGGTGGAGGGCCGGCGCGCGGGGGCGGTGCTCCGGCTTTCGGTGGCGGACACCGGCGAGGGCATCGAACCCTCCCTGCTCGCCGCCATCTTCGAGCCGTTCCGGCAGGCGGACACCTCGGCCACGCGCCGCCACGGCGGGCTGGGCCTGGGACTGACCATCGTCCGCCAGCTCGTCCAGGCCCACGGCGGGACGGTGCGCGCAGAGAGCGCCGGGAAGGGCCACGGCGCGACCTTCGTGGTGGAGCTGCCGGCGCGGGTGGGCTCCGAGGGAGGCGCCGACATGGCCCAGGCCGAGGCGGTGGGCGCGCCGCAGCTCCAGGGCGTCCGCGTCCTGGCGGTGGACGACCAGCCCGACGCCCTGGAGTTGGTGCGCGACGTGCTGGCCGCCGCGGGGGCGGAGGTGGTCACCGCCTCCTCGGCGCGCGAGGCGGCGGAGAAGGCCGGCCGCGTCTCCGCGCACGTGCTGGTCACCGACGTGGGGATGCCCGGAGAGGACGGCTACTCGCTGCTCCGCCGCCTCCGCCGGGACGCGTCCTCCTCCGCGGCCCGGATCCCCGCGGTGGCGCTCACCGCCTACGCGCGGCCGGAGGACGTGGAGGAGGCGCACGCGGCCGGCTTCGAGGCCCACCTCTCGAAGCCGGTGGACGCCGGGCGCCTGGTGGGGATGGTGGCGCGCCTCGCCCGGCCCTGACTACTTGGACTGATCGCAGCGGGAGAATTCGGACGTGTTGCCGTTCGGGTCGGTCGCGGTCGCGGTCACCCACCAGCCGGCCGGCACGAACAGGACGGTGGTGGTGATGAACGGCGTGTAGCCGGTGACGTCGGTGGTGCCGGACGACGAGCCCAGGTACCGCTCCCCCTCGCCGTAGCCGCTGGGGTCGCAGGACGACTGGGAGTAGAGCTCGATGGTGAAGGTGGTGAAGGGCGTGCTCTGCAGCCGCCAGTCGACCAGCGTCGCGCCGGCCCCGTTCGGGCGCGGGTTGCGCAGGATGGGGAAGTTCTGGAGGTTGTTGGCCCCGGAGTCCGGGTCGTTGGTGTCGTTGAGGGTCACGCCGGTCGCGCCCAGGTCGATCCCCAGGGTGGCGTTGGAGAAGATCGAGTTGCGGCGGATGGAGTTCTTCGTCCCCGAGGTGACGGCCACGCCCGTGAGCCCGTTGTAGGCGATGGTGTTCCCGTCGCCGGCGGGGAGGTCGCCGATGCGGTTGGCGCTCGCGCCGCCCTGCACCAGCACGCCGTGCAGCACGTTGCCCAGCGCGGCGCCGCTGAAGGTGGTGCCAATCGCGTTGCCCACCACCACGTTGCTGTTCGCCACGCCGCCCTAGATGACGACGCCGTTGGCGTCATTGGCCGAGATGACGTTGGCCTCCAGGTGGTTCGACGCCGAGTCGGAGATCCGGACGCCGTTCAGCCCGTTTCCCACACCCCCGCCGGAGCTGGTGACGCCCAGGTAGTTGCTGGCGATGGTGTCCGAGCCCGGCGAGAGGAGGGTGATGGCGTCGCCGCCGAAGTCGAAGATCGCCAGGCCCTTCACGGAGCACCAGATGGCCTGGACCACCAGGCCGTTGGTGCCAGCGCCCGCCGAGCTGCCCCGGATGTTGATGACCGGCGTGCCGGCGTAGCCCGGCTGCGTTTGGCCGTCGATGTTGACGCTCTCCGTCAGCGACGGGTACGCGCTCAGCGGCACGATGGTCTGCACGCCGCCGGGCGAGATGTTGAAGAGGATGTTGTCCGCGCCGGGCGTGCTGTTCGCGGCGCGGATCGCCTCGCGCAGCGAGCAGTGCACCGTCGTGCAGGCGCCGTCGTCGACGTCGTTGGCGGAGTTGACGACGAAGGTCGCCGCGCTGGCGCGAGCGGCCAGGATCAGACCGAGGACGGCGAGGTAGGACAACCGGCGCATGGAGAAGCCCCCTGTGGATGAGGGGAGAACGGACGGCGCCGCCGATCTTCCCGGGGCCCGATCAGGGCGGAGATTCCGGCGTCCAGCGGGCGGGGGCGCTCCGGGTGTCGAAGGAGGTGATCTCCACGCGCCTGGAGCCGACGACCGCGCCGTCCTCGCCGCGCAGCTCGAGCTGGTGCGGGCCGACGCCCAGCTCCAGCACCTTGGGCGCGAACCCCGCGCTCTGGCCGTCGACGAGGATCTCCTTGCGGAGCGCCACCTCGCCGCTGACCTGCAGGAACCCGGTCCCTTCCGGCGCGCGAGGGCGCGAAGAGGCGGGCCGCGCGGGTGCCGGCGCGGCGCGAGGTGGTGAAGGGGCGGTCTCTCGAGGTGGCGCCGGGGTGGCTGGGGCCGTCACGGTCACCTCCGGTTGGTGGACCGGGGCGGGCGGCTGCGGCGCGGACGCGACAGTGGCCTCCGGGGACGGCGCCGGGATGAGCGACCGCGACTCGAATGCGGCCGGCTGGAGCCGGACATCCTCCGCGGAGCGGACGAGAAGCGCTGCGACTCCACCAACGATCGCGACCGCCGCGGCCGCCATCAGGGCAATTCGCCGCCGCGGCCGGGGTGGCGCGGCCATCACCGCGGCGGGCGTGGCCGGAGCTGGTGGGAGCGGCGGCGTCGCCATCGTGTCGGTACTGGAGATCGTGGCGCTCGTCTGGGTGGCGGCGGTCGTGGCCGGCGCGGCGACATCGGTGGCCGGGAGGGTCGCGGTGGCTGGAGCCGGGAGCCCTGGCGCCGCGCTGAACAGCCAGTCCAGGGCGCCTGCCTCGGGGGGAGCGGGCGCGGGGCGCAAGGTGCCCAGCCACTCCAGGAACGCGCGCCGAGGGTCGCTGGCGTGGGCGCGCGCGGCCTCGTCGCACGCCGCGGCGAGGCGGCCCGCGTCCTCGTAGCGATCGCCGCGCGAGCGGCGGGTGGCGCGGGCGACGATCGCGCGCACGTCCTCCGGGAGGTCCTCCGACAGCGGCAGCGGCTTGCCGGAGAGGAGATCCGCCATGCGGTCCTCGCCGGAGAGCGGGCTGGCCCCGGCGGCCAGCGCGTGGAGCGTGCACCCGAGCGCGAAGAGGTCCGTGCGCGGGTCGAGGGTCCCGCGGGTCATCTGTTCGGGCGCCATGTAGCTGGGCTTGCCCTTGGTGGTGCCCGCCTGGGTGGCGCCTGCGCGGTCGCGCGCGAAGGCGATCCCGAAGTCGCCCAGCTTCACCTCTCCGGTCCAGGCGACCAGGACGTTGTTGGGGCTGACGTCCCGGTGGACGATGCCCAGCAGGTGCCCGTCCTCGCCCCGCGCCTGGTGCGCGTGCTCCAGCCCGCGCGCGACCTCCGCGGCGACGTGGAGCGCGCACACCACGGGGATCCCGCGGCCGCCGCGCTCACGCGCCCGCGCGAGGAGCGCCTCTGCGTCCAGGCCATCCACGTACTCCAGCACCTGGAAGGGGACGCCGTCCGCCACGCCGAAGTCCAGCACGGCGACGACGTTGAGGTGGTGGAGCCGGGAGGCGATCCGCGCCTCGTCCACGAACATCCGTTCCATCTCCGACCCACGCTCGGTGAGGCGCTTCACCGCCACACGCCGGGTGAAGCCGCGGTCCCCCAGCGCGTGCGCCTCCCAGACCTCGGCCATCCCGCCGCGGCCGATCTGGCGGAGGAGCTGGTAGCGACCGAGCAGCAGCACGCGCGCGAGCTTACTCGCGCCGGGGTTTCTCGCCGCGGTGCGGTGGGCGAGATGGAGCGGTGCATGGCGCTGTACGCCACTCGGAGACACCCATCCGGCTTCGCGACACGGTGGGCGAGACCGAGCGGCGCATGGCACCCGTCCCGGCACGCCACCCGGTGACACCCACCGGCTTCGCGGCGCGGCGCGCAGTGGCAGTGCGGTATCGGCCCGGAGCATCATCCGCGCAATGACGCCCCTGATGCTGATCCTGACCGCAGCATCCGCAGCACTCCCCTCCGGCGCGGAGCGACCCACGGTGACGGTCGCGGTCGCGGGACCGCCCGGCGCGGCCGGCCGGATCGACGCCGCCCTGCGCGCCGCGCCGGACCCCGTGCGCTACCACGCCGTGGAGCTCCCGCGACCCGTTCCCCCACCACCCGCGGCCGTCCCCGGCGGAGCGCTCGCCGAGGCCCGGCAGGCCTACGTGCGCGCGGACTTCGGCCGCTGCCTCGCCTCGCTGGGCGGCGCCGACGCGGCCACGGACGCACTGGGCGGCGCCGGAGATTCGCTCACCGCCTCGCGCCTGCTGCTCTGGCGCGCGGCGTGCGCGCTGGGCGACGGCGACCCGCGCGGCGCGCGCGAGGCGGCGGAGTCCCTGGCCGTCCTCGGCCTCCCCCCGCCGCCGGACGTGGGCTCCGTCTCGCAGGAAGTGGAGGCGCTCCTGGTCCAGGTCCGCGCCTCCCCCCGCCCGGACGTGCCGGTCCGCATCGAGTCCTCCGCCCCCGGCGCGGAGCTGGTGATTGATGGGCGCCCCCAGCGGTGCGCCACGCCCTGCACCCTGCCGTTGCCCGCCGGCGCCCATGTGGTCCGCGTGGAGGCGGACGGCTACGAACCCCTCGTCCGCCGCATCGCCGCCGCTCCGCCTTCCGTCCAGGTCCGCCTGGACCTCGCCCTCGCGTCGCCCGAGGTCGCGGCGGCGCAGTGGGCCGCGCGGTACGGCCCCGGCGCGGAACCGGACACCGCCCGCTCGGTGCGCCTGCTCTCCACCGCCCTCCGCGCGCCTCGCCTCCTCCTCTTCTCCGTGGACGAGGGGAGGACCTTGCGGGTGCGGGCGGCGCTGGTGGTGGACGGCGCGGTGGCCGCGCGGGCGGAGCGGGTGGACGTGGATCCGGGCCAACTCGAGGCGGCGGTCCGCGGGCTGGCATCGGACGTGCTTGTACGGGGGCGGGTGCTGGAGCCCGCGCCGGCGCTCCAGCAACGGCCGGAGTTCTGGGTCGCGGTCGGCGTGGCGGCGGCGATCGCCGCGGGGACGACAGCGGTGGTGGCGACCCGGATCGTCAAGACGGAGATCCACTTCTAGAAGCGGCGCGAGGAGGCGGGATGAGCGCGGCGAGAGCGGGCCTGGGGGCCATGCTGGGCATGGGCCTCCTGCTGGGGGCATGCGTGCAGGTGCGCGAGGTCGAGCTCACCTTCGGCGACGAGGGTGAAGGCCTGGACGGCTTCATGTGCCGCGACCCGTCCGGCGCGCCCATCCTCACCCGCCTCCAGGACGGCGCCGGGCAGATGCAGCCCGCGGCGCTGGTGCTGGACTTCATCCGCCTGGGCGGCCTCCCCGGGTGCCGCTCCGGCCAGGTGGTGAGCTGGTGCGTCGATCACCCGTGCGCGCCCATCGCCGGGCACCGCGCCTGCGTCTCCACGCAGTTCTCCCCCGTCACCGGCCTCGACCGGCCGCAGCTCCGCGCCTCGATCCAGCAGACGATGGACGCCATGAAGGGCACGCTCGTCACCGGCGACGCCCCGGACGAGTTCGTGCTGGTGCGCCTGGTGGGGACGGCCCAGTCCTGCGCCGAGGTGGAGCAGCGGCCGGACGGGACGCTCCCTCCGTTCGACGAGCCGAAGCTGGTGGGCTGCGTCTACTCCTGCCCCGTCCTGCTAGACGCGCTGGAGAAAAACCTGTTCCTGGGGTTCGACACGCTCACCGACCTCTGCGAGCAGGGCGTGCGCGTGTGCGCCGCGGGCGACCTGCACTGGCAGCCCATCGAGCTCTGACGGGCGGCGCGCCCTACCGCAGCTTGTGCTTGGCGAGCAGGTCGATCAGGTGCGACCGGTCCATGGCGGACAGCCGCGCCGCCTGCGACACGTTCCCCTTGGCGCGCGAGAGCAGGCCCTGGAGGTACCGCCGCTCGAACGAGTCGAGCACGCGCTTGCGGGCGTCCCGGTACTTCAGCTCCAGCAGCGAATCGGGGACGGGCGGCGGCTCCTCCTCCGTCCCCGGCGCGGGCGCGGCCTCCAGCTTCGGGGCCTCGCCCATGGCCAGCACCGCCTCCACCAGGTTGCGCAGCTCGCGCACGTTGCCCGGCCAGTGGTGGCGCTGCAGCCCGTCCATCACCCTGGGCGAGATGAGGCGCTCCACCGGCCCGTCGTGCCCGGCCTCCCGGAGGAAGTGCTCGACCAGGACGGGGACGTCGTCGGCGCGGGCGCGCAGCGGCGGCACGTCCAGCCGCACCACCGCCAGCCGGTAGTAGAGGTCCAGCCGGAAGGCCCCCGAGTTCACCTCGGCCCGGAGGTCGCGGTTGGTGGCGGAGAGCACCCGCAGCTCGACCTCGATCTCCTCCGTCCCGCCCACCCGCCGGAACCGCCGCCGGTCGAGCGCGCCCAGCAGGGCCGGCTGGAGCGCCGGGGGCAGCTCGCCGACCTCGTCGAGGAACAGGGTGCCCCCGGAGGCGCGCTCGAAGGCGCCCAGGTGGCGGCGGTCCGCTCCGGTGAAGGCGCCGCGCTCGTGGCCGAACAGCTCGCTGGCCACCAGCCCGGGGGAGAGCGTGCCGCAGTCCACGGTGACGAAGGGCTTCCCGGCGCGGGCGCTCTGGTCGTGGATGGCGCGGGCGATCAGCTCCTTGCCGGTGCCGGACTCGCCGATGAGGAGGACCGAGGCGTCGGAGCGCGCCGCCTTCGCCACCTGCGCCATCAACCGGCGCATCACCGGGGTCCGCCCCCGCAGCCCACCCAGCGCGTCCTCGCCGTGCAGCTCCAGCGAGACGGTGGCGCCGTCGGACACCCGCAGCCGCGTCCGCCCCAGGGCCAGCACGGTCCCCGCGGGGACCTGGGCGCGCTCCACCAGCACGCCGTTCGCCTCCGTCCCGTTGGTGGACCCTGGATCCACGGCCAGCACCCGGTCGCCGCTGCGCGACAGCTCCAGGTGGTAGCGGGAGACGCTGCCGTCGGTCAGCTGCAGGTCGTTCCCCTCGGCGGTCCCCACCATCACCGGCTCCGAAGTGGAGCGCAGGGTGCGGCCCGCGTCCGGCCCCTCGATCACCTCGAGGAGCAGGGTCCGGAGCGGGAGCCCCGCCACGCGGTCCTTCTGCGTCTGCTGCCCCCCCTCGTCGGACATGGCGGGCGGCATCGTAGGCGCAACCCGACAGCTTGAGGGGGGCACCCTGTAGGGTGGACCCGACAACGGATCGGACCTGCTCCCGGAGGTGGTGGGCACGCCGCTTGCCCTTCCGCCGCCGCTCAGGAGGAAGCCCGACCCATGCCGTCTCGCCCGCTGCCCCTTGCCGCCGCCGCCACCGCGATGTGCCTGTTCCTCACCGGCTGCCCGAAGCCGGATCCGGGACCCGATGACGGAGGTCAGGACGCCGGGAACACGCTGGTGCTGAACCGGGCCAGCCGGTCGTCCGCCATCGCCCTCACCACGGACGACGCCATCGTGGCGGCGGTGGGCCCGGACGTCGACCGGGTGGCGTTCATGAGCGCCGCCAACAACACGGTGGTCGCCAGCGCCAGCTTTACCGCCGGTTCGATGCCGGTCTCGGTGGCCATCCACCCGGACAACGCCACTGCCTTCGTGGTCCTCCGCAAGACCGGCAAGCTGGTCAAGGTCACCGGCATCAACGGCCTCTCCCCGGCCGCCGCCGGCGAGGCCGGCGTGGGCGTGGAACCGACCGGCGTGGCGCTCTCCCCTTCCGGCGAGCTGGCCCTGGTGACCAACTACGGCGACGGCACGGTGAGCGTGGTGGACACCACCACCATGACCGTGACCTCCACCATCCAGGTGGGCGGTACGCCGCGCGCCATCACCGTCACCAACGACCTGGACGGTGAGGACTCCGACGAGACGGCCTGGGTGACCCAGTTCTTCGGCGCGCCGCGCGGCACTTCGCCGGAGACGGCGGACGACGGGCGCGAGGGCCGCCTGGTGGAAATCTCCCTCTCCACGCTGGCGGCCGGGAACACGGTGACGTTGAGCCCCATCTCTACCGGCGTGGGCCCGACCCTGGCGGACGCCGGCACCGGGCCGGCGGTGACCTGCGGCCCCAACCAGTTGTTCAGCGTGGCCGTCAATGCCGGCAAGGCGTACGTCACCCACGTCTGCGCGGCGCCCAGCGCCCCGGTGTTCAAGTTCACCAACGTGTTCGCCGGCGTGTCGGTGGTGGACCTGAACGGCAAGACGGAGGACGTCTCCACCACCGGCACCGCGGCGATGAACAAGCTGGTGGACGACCAGAGCACCAGGACCGGGCTGCTGCTGGGCGTGCCGGTGGAGCTGGACTTCCGCAAGGACACCAGCGTCGCCTACGTGGTGAGCCAGTCGGCGGACGTGGTGCAGCGCGTCCTCTACAACGCCGCCGACGCGACCAAGCCGGTCGCCCTGGGCTTCAACGGGTTCACGCAGATCGACCTCAGGGGCACCACCGGCACCAAGGTGCCGATCGGCATCGTCGTCGCGGCGCAGGCGCAGCGGGCCTACGTGAACAACTGGGTGGACCGGAGCATCTCGGTGATCAACCTCGCGCTCCAGAGCGTGGAGGGCGCGCCCGTGTCCTACGCCCCCAAGCCGGCTGCCGGCAGCACCGAGGAGAAGGTGCTCAACGGGCAGAAGTTCTTCTTCACCGGTACCGGCCGCTGGTCCGACCGCGGCGTGAGCTCCTGCGGCAGTTGTCACCCGGACGGGCTGACCGACAACATCACCTGGGTGTTCGCCGCCGGGCCTCGCCAGACGACGCCGCTGGACGGCACCTTCAACAAGGGCGATCCCACCGATCAGCGCGCGCTCAACTGGACGGCCATCTTCGACGAGATGCACGACTTCGAGGGGAACACCCGCGGCACCTCGGGCGGCAAGGGCGCCATCACCGAGGGGACCCTCCCCAACGACACGGCCTTCCGCCTCACCGACGGCGTGGTGCTGGAGGGGGCGCGGCCTGAGACCCGTAACGACAACCTCTCCGGGTCGACCAAGGAGGTGGTGCGGGTGCGGGCGGTCACCAAGGACTGGGACGCCATCGAGGAGTACATCAAGCATATCCACGCCAACCGCGCCCCCCGTCCGGCGGACGCGGCGGCGGTGGCCCGCGGGCGCCAGCTCTTCACCGACAACAACTGCCAGCAGTGCCACGGCGGGCCGAAGTGGACCATCAGCCGGGTGCCCTACACCCCGTCGCCGGAGAAGAACGGCAGCGCGGTGGGCAGCGCGGCCCCCACGGGCAACGCGCTGCCGGTGGCCGCCAGCGGCCTGCGCACGCAGGCGCTCGCGGGCGGGACGCTCCCGGTGCCGGGCCTGAACGCCGAGACGGTCAAGGTGGACATCGAGCGGGTGCCGAACGGCACTGGCGGCACCATCAACGTGGGTCCGGAGCGGATCACCTGCGTGCTGCGCTCGGTGGGCACCTACGACGTGAACGACCCGATCGAGAAGAAGGCGGACGGGACGCGCTCCCAGGGCGCCAACGGGTTCAACCCGCCGTCGCTGCTGGGTTTGAGGACCTCCGCGCCCTACTTCCACAACGGCGAGGCTCGCACGCTCCCCGAGGCGTTCCAGGCGAAGTACGCCCGGCACCACCAATCGCTCTCGGCCAACTTCCTGATCAACGGCGGCACCACGTCGCAAGAGCAGGCGCAGATCGCCGACCTGGTCGCCTTCCTGGAGACCATTGACGAGACGACCACGCCCCTCGCGCCCACGCCGTCGTTCGACATCTGCGGCGGCTACTGACCTTGAAACAACGCGCGGCCCCCGGAGCGCAGTCGGGCCTCCGGGGGCCGCGTCATTTCAGAAGATGACCACCTTGGCGCCCACGGGGATGCGCGCGTAGAAGTCCGCCACGTCGGCGAGGTGGAGCACCACGCACCCCCACGACAGGTACTGGCCGTCGGCCTCCCGGCTCCACTCGTGCGCCCAGCCGTGGAAGCCGATGCCGCCGCCGAGCGCGGTCGTCTTGTCGGTGGGCTGGCGGGCGCGCCAGCGGGCGGCGATGGCCTCGCCGGTCGCCGGGTCGATCCAGCCGCGCTGGAGGCCGCGGCGCACGTCGTCGGGGCCGGGGTAGTTGATGGCGATCCAGTGCCCGCCGAAGTACGCCGCGTAGTCGCCGGTGAACGGTCCCTGGCTCTTGGCAGTGACGAAGTACGTCCCCCGCGGGGTGCGGAGATCGCCGCGCCGCTCCTTGGCGCCCGGCGCCTGGCCCAGGCCGATCTCGTACTCCTTGACCAGCGCCCCCTTCGCGTAGAGCCGCATCTGGAAGGCGCCCGCGTCCACCAGCACGAGGGACTCCTCGCGCGGGTCCACGCGCGGGGCGAAGGGGTCCGGCGCCGCGCCGCCCAGGCCGAGGAGGATCAGGAAGAGGATGGGCATGGCCCTTGGACGCCCGGGGCCGCCAGGCCGTTCCGCGGCCCGGCGGCGTCCCGTTGAAGATACGGTTGCGCGATTCAATGATACGATTGAATCATGAACCCACGGGCGGCGTGGAGGCGGAGGTGGTGGAGGTCCCCTCGCTCCAGGCGCTGGAGCAGCTGGACGCCGCGCTCCGGCCGTTCGGCCTCCCCGCGCTCGGGCGGGGGACGGACCATGGGGCGGACCTGGGGCCGCTGCGCGCGGCCGGCGTGCCGGTGGCGATGCTGGCCCAGGACTCCACCACCTGCTTCGACGTCCACCACTCGGCCGAGGACACCCTGGAGCAGGTGGACGCGGCCTCGCTGGAACGGGTGACCGCCATCGTCACCGCCTTCACCCGCGCCGCCGCCGGCGCGAAGGGCAACCTGGGGCGGATCCCCCCGGAGCTCCGGGAGGATCGCTGAGGCGCTCCGGGTCAGGACGTCGCTAGAGCAGCAGCGCCTCCGGGGTGGCCAGTGTGGTGGTGATAAGGTAGCCCGGCGCGCCCGCGGTGGCCGTGGGGACGGCGGTGGAGCCTCCCACGCCGCCATTGCCGGCGCACGCCCCGCCGCCGCCGCCCGAGTTGAGGGTGGCGCTGGCGCCGCCGATGGTGCCGGCGGTGCCGGCCGCCGTGGAGGTCGTCCCGGTGATCGACGGTGAGGTCGAGGAGAGCAGGTGGATGATGCCACCACCACCGCCGCCGCCGCCGCCCTCGGCATTGCCGGCGTTCCCGTCGAAGCCGTTCGAACCGTTGCCCGCGTTGACGCGGAGCACCCCGGAGATCTGCATCGACGCCTTGCCGATGAGGACGATCAGGCCGCCCGCCCCGCCGCCGCCGCCCGGGACCCCGACCGCTCCGGCGGCCGGGTTGATGCTGTTGACCCCGTTGGCGTTGATCACCCCCGCGGCGGGGACCGAGAGCGTGCCCCGGGCGTAGATGGCGAACGAGCCGCCGCCCTCACCGCCAGTGCAGGTCGCGTTGCGGGCACCCGCGCCGCCGCCGTAGATCGGGGTCCGGACCAGGTTCGTCGCGGCCATGCGGGTGATGCCCACGCCCTGGCCCGGCTGGGTCGCGGCGTTGAGCGCGACGCCGGCCGCGGGCCGGAACTGCCCGTTGTCGGCGGCGCCGGGGAGCACGTTGATCGTCCCGTTGATGGTCACGTTGCCGGTAGCGCGGAGGATGGTGCCGCTGGGGACCGTCCAGGTGACGCCGGCGGAGACGTTGATGTCGGTGTACTGGAGGTTCCCGCCGGGGAACGAGACGCTCCAGTCGGTGCCGACGGCGATGTTCAGCGTCCCGGCCGAACCGTCACCGTACGCGCCCAGCGTGCCCGGGGTCCCCTGCGCTCCCGTCGCGCCCGTGGCCCCCGTTGCGCCGGTCGCACCCGTCGGGCCCTGCGCACCGTTGCAGATGAACCTCCGGAGCGAGGCGTTCACCTCGGCAGCGTCGAGCACCCCATTGCCGTTCGCGTCCAGGCCGTAGTCCACGCGCGCGCCGCCCGCCGCGCAGTTGGCCCCGGCCGCCTCCGCCGCGGTGGCGGTGAGCGAATTCTGCCCGTTCGTCCCGTTCGTCCCGTTCGTCCCGTTCGTCCCGTTCGCGCCTGCCGGCCCTGCCGGACCGGCGGGACCGGCCGGACCCGCCGGCCCGGTCGCACCCGTCGCGCCGTTGGAACCGTTCGTGCCGGCCGGCCCCTGTGGGCCTGTCAGGCCCTGCGGACCTTGCGGACCGGCCGGCCCCTGCGCCCCGACAGCGCCCTGAGGGCCCTGCGCCCCGGTTGCTCCAGTCGAACCGTCGGAACCGTTCGTGCCGGCCGGTCCCTGCGGGCCCGTGAGCCCCTGTGGGCCCTGCGGGCCCGGAGGGCCGTCAGCTCCGGTCGCGCCCTGGGGTCCTGCGGAACCCGTCGCGCCCGTCGCTCCTGTCGCGCCGTTCGCGCCGTCTACTCCGTCTGCGCCGTCCGCTCCGGCAGGTCCCTGCGGGCCGGTGAGCCCCTGCGGGCCCTGCGGACCGGCGGGCCCGGCCGCGCCCTGGGGCCCCGCGGCC
>DATBSS010000279.1:0-9300 GCA_036559665.1 Myxococcaceae bacterium | reverse complement strand
GTGAGCAGCGCGCGGGCGATGGCCAGCCGCTGCCGCTGGCCGCCGGAGAGCCCCAGCCCGCGCTCGCCCACCACGGTGTCGTACTTCTGCGGGAGCTCCTCGATGAACTCGGCCGCCTGCGCCGCCTCCGCCGCCGCCCGGACCTGCTCCAGCGTCGCCTCCGGCCGCCCGTACGCGATGTTGTCCCGCACCGTGCCCGAGAAGAGCAGCGCGTCCTGGAGCACGATGCCGATCTGCGAGCGCAGGCTGGAGAGCGTGACCTCCTTCACGTCGCTCCCGTCGATCCGGACCGACCCGCCCGTGACGTCGTAGAAGCGCGGGATGAGGTTGATGATGGTGCTCTTCCCGGAGCCGGTGGTCCCCAGGATGGCCACCAGCTGTCCCGGCTCGGCGGTGAAGGTGACGCCGCGGAGGATCTCCCGCTCGGCGCCGGCGTAACGGAAGCGCACGTCAAGCAGCTCCAGCTTGCCGCGGAGGGGCGGCAACGGCCGCGCGCCCGGCGGGTCCTTCACCTCCACCTCGGTGTCCAGCAGCTCGAATACGCGCTGGGCGGAGATGTTGGCGCGCGACAACATGGCCGACAGGAAGCCCAGCGTCATCAGCGGCATCAGCAGATTGCCCAGGTAGCTGTTGAAGGCGATCAGCCCGCCCACGGTGAGCTTCTGGTTGAAGATCTGCACCCCGCCGAAGCCCACCACCACCAGCGTCCCCAGGTTGGCGAACAGGCCCACCGCCGGGAAGTTCAAGGAGATGACCCGGATCACCGCCAGCCCCTGCGCGCGCAGGTCCTCGTTGGCGGCCCCGTAGCGCTCCACCTCGCCCGGCTCGGCGGAGAAGGCGCGCACCACCCGGATTCCCCGCAGCGCCTCCTGGAGCCTGGTGCTCAGCCGGCCGATGGTCATCTGCATCCGCCCGAACAGCGGCCCCATCTGCTTCACGAACCAGCCCAGCACCAGCAGGATGGGGGCGATGGCGCCCAGCGCCGCCGCTGCCAGCGCGGGATTGATCCGGAACAGCATCACCGCGCAGCCCAGCAGCATGAGCGCCGAGGCGCCGAACTGCACCACGCCCTGCCCCACGAAGGTGCGCACCTGCTCCACGTCGTTGGTGAGGCGGGTGAGGAGCTGCCCGGTCTGCGCCTGGTCGTAGTAGCTGAACGAGAGCCGCTGGATGCGCGCGAACAGCGCCTCGCGCAGGTCGTACGCCACGCCCTGCGAGGCGCGCTCCGCCAGGTACCCCTGGAGGAAGTTGAACAGCCCGCGCCCGAGCGCCACCGCCACCAGCCCCCCCACCGCGGCCAGCACCGCCCGCCGGTCGCCTCGCTCCAGGCCGTTGTCCACGGCGAAGAGGACCAGCGCCGGCGCCGCCAGGTTCGCCGCGGACACCACGAGCAGCGCGAGGAATCCCCCCGCGGCGTCCAGCTTGTAGCGGCGCAGGTAGCCCACCGCGCGGCCGATGCTCTTCACGCCCATCGGCGGGCGACCCGGTGGGGGCTGCGGGGGCTGAGCCATGCCGAACGCCTACCCAAGAGCGGGCGGCGCCGCAACTGCGCTCGGAGAGCCGCCGGGCAGACTGTGGCATTCCGCCCCGCCCGCCGGGCTGACCGCGCGCAGGGGCGTGCGCACGTCAGTCAAGGTGGGGAGGTGAAAGAGATGACCCTGGAAGGTCTACTGCTCTGGCTGGTCGTGGGGCTGATCGCCGGGTGGCTCGCCTCGGTGGTCGTGGGCGGCCCCGGAGGTCTGGTGGCGGACATCGTGGTGGGCGTCGTCGGCGCGTTCATCGGGGGCTGGCTGTTCAGCGCCCTGCACGTGCGCTCGCCGTTCGGTGGGCTCGCCGGCTCCATCTTCGTGGCCTTCATCGGCGCGGTCGTGCTGCTGGCGGTCCTGCGGTTGATCCGCGGCGGGAGGACGCGCTGGCGGGAAGCGTGAGCGGCCGGCCGGCCGGGGAGGTCACGTCCAGTCGAGGACGATCTTCCCCGACTGGCCGGTCTTCATCGCGTCGAACGCCTCCTGGAACTTCTCCGCCGGGAAACGGTGGGTGAGCACCGGCGAGACGTCCAGCCCGGAGGTGAGCATGGCCGCCATCTTGTACCAGGTCTCGAACATCTCCCGGCCGTAGATGCCCTTGAGCACCAGGCCCTTGAAGATGACGGGGTTCCAGTCGATGGAGACCTCCTTCGAAGGGATGCCCAGGATGGCCACCCGGCCGCCGTGGTTCATCACGCCGAGCATGGAGCGCAGCGCTTCCCCGTTCCCGCTCATCTCCATCCCCACGTCGAAGCCTTCGGTCATCCCCAGGTCCCCCATCACCTCCCGGAGGGTGCTGTGCTGGATGTTGACCGCGCGGGTGGCGCCCATCTTCTTCGCCAGCTCCAGCCGGTAGTCGTTCACGTCCGTCACCACCACGTACCGCGCGCCCACGTGCCTGGCGATGGTGGCCGCCATGCAGCCGATGGGGCCGGCGCCGGTGATCAGCACGTCCTCCCCCACCAGGTCGAAGGAGAGCGCGGTGTGCACCGCGTTCCCCAGCGGGTCGAAGAAGGCGGCGATCTCGTCCGGCACGCTTGGGGGGACGCGGAACACGTTCACCGCCGGCATGGAGACGAACTCGGCGAAGGCGCCGTCGCGGTGCACGCCGATGCCCACCGTGTTGCGGCAGAGGTGGCGCTTGCCGGCGCGGCAGTTGCGGCAGTGGCCGCACGTGATGTGGCCTTCGGCGGAGACGCGCTCGCCCTTGGTGAAGCCGGTGACCGCGCTGCCCAGCCTGGCCACCTCGCCGGTGAGCTCGTGGCCCACCGTGAGCGGCACCGGCACCGTCTTCTGCGCCCACTCGTCCCAGCTGTAGATGTGGATGTCGGTGCCGCAGATGGCCGCCTTGCGGACGCGGATCAGCACGTCGTTGGGGCCCACGTCCGGCACCGGGACCTCCTCCATCCACAGCCCCGGCTCGGCCTTCTTCTTCACCAGCGCCTTCATCGGGCAATCACCCCCAGCTCGCGGCCGACCCGGGTGAAGGCGTCCACCGCGCGGTCCAGGTGCTTCCGCTCGTGCGCCGCGCTCATCTGGGTGCGGATGCGCGCCTGGCCCTGCGGCACCACCGGGAAGCTGAAGCCGATCACGTAGAGGCCCTCCTGGAGGAGCCGGTCCGCCATCTGCGTGGCCAGCTTCGCGTCCCCCAGCATCACCGGGATGATGGCGTGGTCCGCGCCGGCCAGCTTGAAGCCGGCCTCCTGCATGCGGGCGCGGAAGTACGCCGCGTTGTCCTTCACCTTCGCGCGCAGCTCGCCGCTCCCCTCCAGCAGGTCGAGCGCCTTCACCGACGCCGCGGCGATGGCCGGCATCAGCGTGTTGGAGAACAGGTACGGGCGGGACCGCTGCCGCAGCCAGGCGACGATCTCCTTGCGCGCCGAGGTGTAACCGCCGCTGGCGCCGCCCAGCGCCTTGCCCAGGGTGCCGGTGAGGATGTCCACCCGGCCCATCACGCCGCAGTGCTCGTGGGTGCCGCGGCCCTGCGCTCCCATGAAGCCCACCGCGTGCGAGTCGTCCACCATCACCATCGCCTGGTGCTTGTCCGCCAGGTCACAGACGGCTTTCAGGTTGGCGATGATCCCGTCCATGGAGAACACGCCGTCGGTGGCGATCAGCTTGAAGCGCGACCCTTCCGCCTCCTTCAGCTTCGCCTCCAGGTCCGCCATGTCGTTGTTGGCGTAGCGCAGGCGCTTGGCCTTGCAGAGGCGGATGCCGTCGATGATCGACGCGTGGTTGAGCGCGTCGGTGATCACCGCGTCCTCCTCGCCCAGCAGCGTCTCGAACAGGCCGCCGTTGGCGTCGAAGCAGGAGCTGTAGAGGATGGTGTCCTCCATCCCCAGAAAGCGCGACAGCCGCCCCTCCAGCGCCTTGTGGACATCCTGGGTGCCGCAGATGAAGCGGACGCTGGACATCCCGTAGCCGTGGCGCTGGACGGCCTCGCGCGCCGCCTCCACCAGCGCCGGGTGGTCGGAGAGCCCGAGGTAATTGTTGGCGCAGAGGTTGAGGACCTCCTTGCCGCCCTCCACCCGGATGTCCGCCTGCTGCGGGGAGACGATCACCCGCTCCTGCTTGAACAGGCCGCTCTCCCGGAGCTTCTGGGTCTCGGCCGTCAGGTGCTGCAGGAACGCTGGATTCACGCGGTGGCCCTCCGAGGTCCGGCCGTCTAGCACGGGTCCCAGGGGGAAGAAACGAGACCGGCGGGTGCGCGATGAACAGTGCGCACCCGCCGGTCTTTGAAGCTTCAGTCTTCGCTACGGCGTGGCTACTGAACCGCCACGTCGTCGATACGGAAGTCCGTCGTCAGCGAGATGTCGCTGGTGGACCGGAACTGGAGCCGGATGGTCTGGCCGGCGTACGCGGCCAGGCTGAACCCGCCCTTCTGGACGTACGCCGCGCTCTTGTTGAGGTTGGAGTACGTGGCGAGCGTGGTCAGCAGCGTGCCCGACGTATTGCGCACCTCGACGAAGAGCTTGTCGTACTGCGTCACGGTGGTGGTCTCGGCGGTGGTCACCTGCAGCCAGAACGTCAGGCTGTTCCCGGAGGCGGGGACCTGGAAGTCCTGGGAGATGGTGCCGGAGCCATTGTTGGTGCCGCCGAGCTTGCTGGCCGCGACGCCACCGTGCATCAGGCCGGTGGTCACGCGGCTGCCGTAGCCGGCGAACACCCACGGGGTGGTGCCGGTCTCGAAGCCGCCGTTGGCGAAGGAGCCACCGCCACCGCCGCCGCCGGTGTACGTGCCGACCAGGGTCACGCCGGAGTAGGTGCTGTAGGCGTTGAGCATCACCCACCAGGTGCCGGCCGCCGGGTTGCTGAAGGTGCAGGTCTCGGCGTTGCCGCTGAGGTACGGACGGCAGTCATAGGTGGCCGAGTCCGGCGCGGCGCCGAACTTCACGAACATGTCCGCGTCGCCCGAGCCGCCGGAGATCTGGAAGGTCAGCGAGGACTGCCCGGCGGGCACGACCAGCGTGTAGTACTTGTTGGTACCGGTCGATCCCCCGATGCCGGTCACCGGCACGCCGTTGGTCAGCACGGTGGGCGGAGGCGGCGGGGCCGGCGGGCCCACGCTCACGGCGGCCCAGGCGGCGTCGACCGCCGTCTGATCGGCCGAACCGGCGCCGTAGAGGTCCGCGGCCGCGTTGAGGGTCGCGGTGCGGGCGCCGGCGTAGTTGGTGGAGGCCGTCATGTAGACGGTGAGCGCGCGGTACCAGATCTTCTCCGCCTTGGCGCGGCCGATGCCGGTCACCGTGGAGCTGTTGCAGGTAGGGCTGTTGTAGCTGACGCCGTTGATCGTCTTGGCGCCGCTGCCCTCGGAGAGCAGGTAGAAGAAGTGGTTGGCGACACCGGACGAATAGTGCACGTCCAGGCTGCCAATGCCCGAGTACCAGCAGTCGGCGGACGAACCGTCGCTGGAGGGCTTGTCCATGTACCGCAGCGGGGTGCCGTTGCCGTTGATGTTGATCTTCTCGCCGATCAGGTAGTCGCCCACGTCCTGCGCGTTGGCGGCGTAGAACTCGACCGAGGTGCCGAAGATGTCGGAGGTGGCCTCGTTCAGGCCGCCCGACTCACCGGAGTAGGTGAGGTTCGCGGTGCGGGAGGTCACGCCGTGAGACATCTCGTGGCCGGCCACGTCGATGGAGGTCAGCGGCTTGTTGTTGCCGCTGCCGTCGCCGTAGGTCATGCAGAAGCAGGAGTCATCCCAGAACGCGTTGACGTAGGCGTTGCTGTAGTGGACGCGGTTGTACGCGCCCACGCCGTTGTTGGCGATGCCGTTCCGGCCGTGGACGTTCAGGTAGTAATCCCAGGTCACCTGGGTGCCGAACTGCGCGTCGACGCCGGCGGTCTGCGCGTTGGACGGCAGCCCGTTGCCCCACACGTCATCGGCGTCGGTGAACACGGCGCCGGCGCCGCTGGTGCCGTGGTTCAGGTCGTTGGTCTGCTGATTGCCGCGGGAGCCATCCTTGAGCTGGTAGGTGCTGCCGGACAGGGTGGTGGTGAGGGTGACGGTCCCGGCGTACATGCTGTTGCCGGTGCCGGTCTGGAGGTTGTTGTACTGCCAGAGCACCTCGCCGGAGCGCGCGTCGATGAACAGCACCGGGATGGCGGTGTCCAGGCTGCCGTCGGTCCGGACCAGCGTCACCCGCCAGGCCAGGTGGTCCTGCTTGCCCTGACGGAAGATCCACTGGTCGGCGCTGGCCGGGACGCTCAGCATCTTCTGGGAGATCCCGGTCATCTTCATCGCCGTGTTGATCGCCTGCTGGGCGGTGACGGTGCGGAGGCCGACGTTCTGGACGGCCACCTTGGCGACGAAGTCGTCGGTGACGCCGGTGACCTGGCCGTCGCGGTCGAGGTGGAGGATCGCTTCGCCGCCCCACACCGGGACGCCACCGCGGGTCTGCCGGACGTGCACGTGGACCTGGTCGTCGGTCTCGACGCGCTTCTGCTCGTAGCTATCCGAGGGGTCGGTGTTTCCTTTGTCCTTGAGGAGCTGCTGCAGCTGCGGACGGCCAACCCGCTCGGCCAGCGCGGAGGCCTCCATGGCGGAGATCGGCGAGGCCGCGAACGCCTGGCCGGTCGCCACTGCAAAAAGGACCACTACGGACGCAGACAACTTACGCATGCGGGCAAGCTCCTTGATGAGGAGTGAGGGGGGCGCCTCCGTACCGCCTTTCCGGCACGGAAGTCCAGCCCAGCCCATGGCGTGTCGCGTGGTCCCACATCACCCGTGAGTCGGGGGCGCGGGCGTACGGGTTGGGCGGAAGGGACTTACGCGATCGCCCGGCATGGTCCAGCGGAGAATCTACTGGTTCCCATTCAAATCCGTGCTGCGCGGGCCGATCAGCGGGACCTGGCCTTCGCCTTCCTGGGGGCGCTGGCCTTGGCCTTCTTGGGCTTGGCGGGAGCGGCCTTCTTCGGCTTCTTCGATGACCTGGCGGACTTGGCGGCCTCCGCCCGGCGGCCGGCGGCGGCGGCCAGGCGCCCCCACCGCGCGGCGCGCTCCGAGTCGTCCACCGCGTCCTCCGGAATGGCCAGGTAGTTCTTCATCGTCATCGGGCCGTTCTTGGACGGGTAGACGAAGGGGGCGCTGCCGGCCTGTTCGAACTCGCCGCGGGTGGCGTCGTCGACGCGGAGGTAGAGCCGGTCCTCCGCGATGAGGCCGATGGAGACTCCGTCCAGCGACAGGCCGTAGCCGCCGAACATGGCGCGGGCCTTCACCGGACCCACGGAGGAGAGGAGGTCGACGGCGTGCTGGGCGAAGGAGGAGAGCGGGCTCATCCCTCGCGGTGTAACACGGCCGCGGTGTAACACGGCCCGCGCGGCCTTCAGCGCTGCGGCTGTTGCTGGGGCTGCGGCGGCCGGGTGCCCTGGGTGGTGGTGACCTTGGCAACGGTGGCGCCGAAGCGCTCGACGTTGGCGAGCCAGGCGGCGGCGTTCTTCACGTAGCGGCCGGTGCCGGCGGTGTCCCAGGAGACGTAGAGGCGGGTGAAGCCGCCGTCGACGATGGCGCGCTTGCCGCCCTGGTCGTAGTAGGCGGTGACCAGGTTGCCGGCGGAGCCGTAGACGAGCGGCTGCACGCCGGGGCCGGGCGAGATGGTGGCGATGGTGACGCCCTCGAAGAGGTACTCCAGGCCGGTGGTAAGGAGGTGGCGGCGGGCCACGCCGACCTTCTGGGCGGCCGGGTCCACAGGCTGCAGGCCGACGGTCACGCCGCCGGGCACGTTGCCGGACATGGACGACCCCAGGAGCGCCTCCGCCACGGCGTTGGCGTCCGAGTAGAAGGGCTCGTTATCGCCCCAGATGTAGACGCCGTGCCCGGCGTCGAAGAAGCGCTTGATGACGGCGATGTGCTCGGGCGTGAGGTGCTGGCGTTCGTCGGAGATGAGCCAGAGCTGGTTGGACTTCTCCAGCCCGGCGGCGAGCTCCTTGGGGCTGGGCGCTTCATTGACCCAGCGGTAGACGGAGAAGCCCTTCTCCTTCAGCGCCGCCTTGGGGAGGTGAAAGTCGAAGTCCTCCTGCGTGTAGAAGTGGAGGACGGCGATGGTCTGGCCCGCGAAGGCGCCGTCGATGGCCAGGTCGTGCTGGTTGCCCTGGGCGTTGCCGTAGTGGTCCTTCTCGGCGGCGCGCTCGACGGTACGGTGGCCGACCACGCGGCCCTCCTGGTCGCGGACGTCCTCCATCGCCCGTACGGACGGAGCGTTCTGTCCGGCGGAGGAGGTGTACTGGGCGAAGGCGGGTGCGGCGGCGAACAGCGTGGCGGTGGCGATGAGCGCGGCGAGCGCTCGCGGCAATGCGAATGGCATGGTGGTCCCCGTGGTGTGGGGACCACTAACGCGCGGCGGCGGCGGAAGATCTGTCGTCCGCCATCGACCTCCGCCCGCGGGCGGAAGCCATGGCCAGGGCGAGCGCCTCCAGCAGCTCGTCCGGGGCGAACGGCCGGCGGAGGTAGTGGTCGGGCGCCAGCGGCCGCACCACCGACTCCGGGTCGTCCCCCACCACCACGAGCGCGGCGTCGGGCGCGACCGACCGGAGCGTGCGGATGACCTCGCGGCCTCCCATGTCCGGCATCACCAGGTCGACCACGGACGCGACGTAGCGGCGCTCCCAAAGCAGCCGCAACGCGTCACCGGAGGTGGTGGCGATGTCCACCTCGAAGCCCGCATCGAGGATCGAGTAGGTGCAACGGAGGGCCGCGGAGAGATCGTCGTCCACGACGAGAATTCGGGGTGCGAAGAGCTTGACCATCGCCACACTGAAAGTTGGTGATTGCCAGGCTGGGAAGCAAGCCTGGGAGGGGCCCGTGGAGGAGTTCGACGAACGCGTGGCGAAGGTGATCCGGTCCATCCGGAAGGGGACAGTGTCGTCGTACGGACAGGTCGCGGCCGCGGCCGGAAAGCCGCGCGGCGCGCGCGCGGTGGTGCAGGTGCTGAACCGCGTCCGTGGGTTGCCGTGGTGGAGGGTGATCCGGAGCGACGGGACGCTGGCGCCCGAGGTCGCGCGGGAGCAGGCGAGGCGGTTGCGGGCGGAGGGGGTGGTGGTGCGGGGACGGAGGGTGGAGGGCGCGAAGGCGATCCGGGATTGGTGATCAAGTGGGTGATGAGAAGTGGATGGTGGGTTGATCCGCGGCCGGGGGGCGCGGGGCGGAGTGGGTTCTGTTAAGACGTGCGGCAGAGAGCGCGGGCCCTTAGCTCAGCGGTCAGAGCTGCCGGCTCATAACCGGTTGGTCCCAGGTTCGAATCCTGGAGGGCCCATTCAGATTCGCGCGGTGGGACGGATG
>DATBSS010000278.1:0-2250 GCA_036559665.1 Myxococcaceae bacterium | reverse complement strand
GCTCGTGCTCCTGGGGGCGACGTTCCAGGACGCCATCGCGGAAGGCTTCCGGGAGTACGACTTCCTGCGGGGGACGGAGCCGTACAAGCAGGACTGGACGACCAGGGTCCGCCGGACCATCGGCGTCCGCGCGTGGTGGCGAGATGGGCCGGGCGCCTGGGACACCCGAGCCCGCCAGCTCGACCGCGGCGCGCGGGAGGCGCTCCGGTCCGCGCTGCCTCCGGCCCTGCTGGACGGGCTCCGGCGACTCCGGCGGCGATGGGGCGAGGCGCGCTGAGCATGCAAGCGGGTGAGCCATCCTCGTCCTTCCTGGGCCGCGCGCGGCCGCTGGTGCTGGCGCGCATGGGCACCGCGCTGCTGACCATCTCCATCCCGCTGGTGCTGGCGCGGTCCATGGAGCTGCGCGAGTACGGAACCTACAAGCAGCTCTTCCTCGTCTCGTCGACGCTCGCCTACGTGCTGCCGCTGGGGATGCCGCACGCGCTGTACTTCTTCATCCCCCGCGCTGACGTGAAGCGGCCGTACCTGGTCCACACCCTCGCGTTCCTCACCCTCACCGGGGTCCTCGCCGCGCTGGCGCTGTTCGCGTTCGACGCCCGCGTCGCCGGCGCGTTCTCCAACCCGGCGTTGACGCAGTACCGCTTCGAGCAGGCCGTCTACGTGGTGCTCTTCGTGGCGTCGCTCACGCTGGAGATCTCACTCACCACGCAGGGGCGGACGCGCCAGTCGGCGGTGGCCTACCTGGTCTCGGACGCGGTGCGGGCGTTGGCCATGGTGGTGCCGGTGCTGCTCGGGTTCGGCCTGAAGGGGCTGATGATCGCCACCGCCGCGTTCGCCGCGCTCCGCTACGCCGTCGCGTGGGGGGTGGTGCTGCGCTCGGGGCCGGGCCCGCTGTTCGACCGGCGGAAGCTGGCCGAGCAACTGGCGTACGCCCTGCCCTTCGGCGCCGCGATGCTGGTCGCCGTCCCCCAGCACTACGCGCACCAGTACGTGGTCTCCAACTCCGTCCCGCCGGAGGTGTTCGCGATCTACGCGGTCGGCTGCTTCCAGCTCCCCGTGGTGGACCTGCTCTACACGCCCACCAGCGAGGTGCTGATGGTCCGGCTGGGGGAGCTGGACAAGCAGGGGCGGGCCGAGGAAGGCGCCGGCGCGTTCCGCGAGGCAACCTCCAAGCTGGCGCTGGTCTTCTTCCCCCTGGCGGCCTTCCTCGTTGCCGCCGCGCCCGAGCTGATCGACGCGCTCTTCGGCCACCGCTTCGCTGACGCGGTGCCGCTGTTCCGGATCGGCGTGACCGGCGTGGCGCTGGCGATCATGCCGATGGACGGCGTCCTCCGCGCGCGCAACCAGACGCGCTTCTTGTTCCGGGCGTACCTGGCGAAGGCGGCCGTCACGGTGCCGCTGGTCTGGTTGGGCGTGCGGCACTTCGGGATGCTGGGAGGCATCGGGTCGTGGGCGCTGGCGGAGGTCTTCGGCAAGGCGGTGTTGCTGTCGCGGATCCCGCGGGCGCTGGGCCTCCCGTTCCGGCGCTGCGTGCCGTGGGTGCCGCTCGCCAGGGCCTCCGGGGCCGCGGCGCTGGCGGCCGGCGGAGTGGTTGCGGTCCGGGCGATCGCCCACCCGGCATACGCGGGGCTTCCCCCGGGCTTCCTCTGGCGCGCCCTTCCCCTCGCGACCGGCGGGGTCCTGTTCGCCATCGGGTACCTCGCCGCGCTTCGCATGACCGGGGTGCGGCCACTGGCGGTGCTGGCGAGCCTCCGCCAGCACCGCGCAGCGAGGTGACAGGGTTTTTATCGGGAGCGGCGCCGGCGGCGCAGGAGCGGCGTGAGTGCCGCCAGCGCAGCGGAGACCGAGAACGCGGAGGTGGCTCCCACGTTGCAGCCGCCCGTCTGCTCCTGAGGGAGGACCTGACCCTCGCCGGAGGACGGATTCGCTGCGCCCGACCCGTCGCCTGGGGCTGGAGCAGGGGGAGGGCTCGCGTCCGGTGGGCCGGGTGGCGGGCCTGGAGTCGGATCCGGGTTCGGGTCCGGGCGCGCGTTGGGCGCAGCCTCCTCGTAGGTAGTGGCCTGGACCACTCCGTCGTGGAAGAGGACCTGGGTGGGATCGGTCTGCGCATCCCGGTACAGGCCCATCTTCAGGTAGTTGGTGTCTCCCGAGCCGTACAGCGTCTGCACGAAGCGCTTGGGCACCACCAGCTTGCCGTCGTACCAGAGCTCGACGAAGCCCACGTTCTGATTGGCGGACCACTTGATGTGG
>DATBSS010000277.1:0-7629 GCA_036559665.1 Myxococcaceae bacterium | reverse complement strand
CACCTGGATGGCCATCACGCAGGTCGCGGGGGCGCCGGCGCCGGGAGTGAACGCATAGGACCCTGAGGAGCCATTGACGGTGCCTCCGCACGTGTCGGCCGGATCGGCCGAGTAGGTGAGGGGGCCAGGCCCATCCGGATCGGTCACGGTCGGGTTGTAGGTGAACGGCACGCCTTCTCCGGCGGCCGTGGGACCGGTGCTGGTGAAGTCGGGCCGGTGGTTGAACGTCACCGCGACCGTGTGGTCGACGGTGATGGTGCCCAGCGTGTACGCGCCGCCGGAGACGGAGCCGGTGACGGTGGTGCCGTTGTCCGTCACGGCGAGGATGACGTAGTCGGCGCCCGGGGTGATGGTGCACGTCGAGCTGCCGCCTTGTGAGACCTCCGGCGGGACGCAGGAGATGGTCCCACCCGGGCCGGCCGTGCCGGTGATGCTGGGCCCGCGGAAATGGCAGACCACGCTCTTGATGGCATCCATGGTGACGTCGCAGGTGAGCGCCGTCCCGGAGCACGCGCCGCCCCAGCCGGTGAACACGTCGCCGGGCCGGGCCACGGCGGTGAGCGTCACCACCGTCCCGGTGGCGAACGACGCGTTGGCGGACGCGCAGGCCGTCCCGCAGGAGATGGCGAGCGGCGAGGACGTGACCGTCCCCTGGCCCGTATCGGCCGGGTCCTTGTTCACCGTCAGTGCGAAGAGGGCGCCGATCTGGTCGGTGTCGCCGTCCGAGTTGTTGCGCGTGTCCTGGTCCGTCAGCCCGGCCGGCGCCGCCACCGAGGCGACGTCGGTCAGCGTCCCGGTGCCGGTGCCGGCGACCACCGTGGCGTTGATGGTGAACGTCGCCGTGGCGCCGACTGGCAGGTTGACCGTGGTGTTGATGTTGCCGTTGCCGGAGCCGGCCCCGCAGCTCCCTCCCGCGGAGGTGGTGCAGGTCCAGGTGACGCCGGTGAGCAGCGCCGGGAAGTTGTCGGTGACGGTGGCGCCGTTGGCTGCCAGCGGCCCCTGGTTGGTGACCGTCACCGTGTACTGGACCGCGTTGCCCCAGTTGACCGCGGGCACGCCGTTGCTCACCGCGATGGCCAGGTCGGTGTACTGCACGCCGGCGGTGATGAGCGTCTCCGCCTTGGGCCCGAGCAGCGGCGAGATGGTGTCACCCCGCACCGTGTAGTTCCCGTTCACCACCCGGTCCGGCGGCAGGCCGATGGCGAAGGTCGCACCCACGCCCGGCTGGGTGGTCCAGTTCGCGTCCACGGTGAGCTGGGTAGCGGTGTTGCTGATGATGATCCGCTGCTGCCCCGCGCCCACGCCGGTGAGGACGGTCACCGTCGAGGCGACCCACTGGTTGGTCACCCAGTTCTTCGTGTTGTCCGTCAGCGTGTTCGCGGTGCGGGCGGTCACGGTGCCCGTCTCCTGGGGCGGGTCGACGATCTTGTAGGCCGTGGTGGCGTTGGGGTTGACGGTCCAGTTCGGCGTCACGGTGAGCTGGTTGGCGGTGTTCAGGCGGATGACGCGCGTCTGGCCCACGCCCTGCCCGCCGACCAGGTAGGCCGTCCAGCCCGCGAAGGCGTTGGCGGTCCAGGTCTTGGTGGCGTCCGTGAGCGTGTTGGCGGTGGCCGCGGAGGCGGTGCCCGATCCGTTCGGGGCGATCGGGAAGGCGTGCAGCGTCACCCGGAAGCGGCCCACCGCCCCCGGGTTCATGGTGCCGAAGCTGCACGACACCACGCCCGTCCCGCCCACGGGAGGCGTGGTGCAGGACGAGCCCGGCGTGATGGCCGTCGCGGAGACGAAGGTGGTCCCCAACGGCAGGGTCTCGTCGACGACCACGTTGGGCGCCACGCCCGTGGTGTTGTTCTGCACCGTGAAGTCGTAGGTGATGTCCGAGTCCACGTTGGCGAACTGCGGGGCCGTCTTGCGGACGGACAGGCCCGGGAAGTTCGACCCGAACCCGTCCACGTAGACCTCGCCGAAGTGGCCGCTCGGCTGGCATCGGGAGGCGATCACCTCCAACTCGATGGTGTCCCCCACGCGCAGCGCCGCGTTGCCGGGCGCGATGTCGTTGATCACCCAGTCCGTGTACAGGACCGCGGCGGCGCCGGCGCCCTGCGACCTCCAGGGCACGCCGGGGTTGTTGGCGTAGTTGAAGTCCGTGTACATCGTCGACGCGGTCGTCAGGTTCCTCAGCTCGACGTAGAAGTAGGGCTGCTGCGCCGGCGCGTGGCCGGCCGCCTGGAGCGCCGGCGCGAGCACGAACCGCACGTGCACCTTGCCGTCGCTCGGGTCCACGTCGGCGTACGTCACCGTATAGGACTGCTTGAGCGAGTTGGCGTTGGTGCTGTTCACGCCATTGCTCTCGTTCACCACCGCGCTGGTGGTGCCGAACTTCGGCCAGTGCGGGACGCCGGCCGCGTCCACCATGCCCATGAACGGCTGCGACTCGGGCGTTGCGTTCGTCCTTGGGAAGGTGAGCACGGTGCCGCCGTTGGCGAGGTTGAGCTGGGCGAAGCTCGTGGGCGGGACGGCGGCCAGGCCGGTCGAGTTGAGGTACGTCGTCACCGTCCAACTGCCGAGCGTGCCGCCCCCGGACTCGAACCCGCCGTTGACGAACAGCGGTGCCGTGAGGCGCGACCACTCCTCATGCCAGGCGCCGTCCGGGCCGCAGGCGACCGCCACCCCCACCAGGAGTACCGCCGCGCCGGCGATTGCCACCGCCTTGGAGCGGCGCGCGGGCCTGTGGCCGGATTGCGTCGTGCTGGAGCGCATCATTGCTGCTGTCCCTTCTTGGGAGTGGGGGTTTCCTCGCGCGTCTCGCCGTTGGGGCCGCTGTCCTTGTTCTCGATGCCGGCCCCGTCCTGGATGGTGAAGACCACCCGGCGGTTCTTCTCCCGCCCCTCGCGAGTGCCGTTGTCGGCGATGGGCTTCGTCTGGCCGAAGCCGCGCGCCTTCAGCCGCTCCGCCTCGATGCCGCGGGCCACCAGGAAACGCACCACCGCGTTGGCCCGGCGGTCGGAGAGCCCCAGGTTGTAACCCGGGTCGCCCTGGCTATCGGTGTGGCCCTCCACCAGCACCTGCTTCACCTCCGGGTGGGCCTTGAGCACCGCCACCACGTTCTCCAGGACCGTGAAGCTGCGGGTCTCGATCACGTCCTTGTTGGTCTTGAAGTAGACGTTCTCGATGATCTCCAGGCGCTCGCGGGTGATCTGCACGAGCTGCTTCTTCTCGCAGCCCTGGTTTTCGGCCGGGCCCTTCGCGTCGGGGCAGTTGTCGAGGCGGTCGGGCACGCCGTCGCCGTCCCGGTCCGGATCGGGAGGAGGCG
This sequence comes from Myxococcaceae bacterium, assembly GCA_036559665.1. GTDB lineage: Bacteria > Myxococcota > Myxococcia > Myxococcales > Myxococcaceae > DASRBA01. Next base: position 4,319 of record DATBSS010000277.1, on the reverse strand, counting down.
GCGGCGGGGGAACCTCGTCCGGGCACCCGTCATCGTCCTGGTAGCCGTTCTTCGTCTCGGGCTCGTCCGGGCACGCGTCGCGCGCGTCGGGGAGGCCGTCGTGGTCCCGGTCTGGTGGCTCGGCGACCGCCACGACCACGGGGCGGGGAGGAGGAGGGGGTGGTGGCGGCGGCGGTGCCGGTCGGGGTGGCCATTGCCCGAAGCGGGCGCCGGCGAAGAAGCGGAAGCGGGGCGTGCCCCAGCCGCGGACCAGGCCCAGGCCCGCGCCGCCGAAGAGCTGGACCGAGGTGTTGAGGTCGTAGGCGGCCATGCCGCGCAGCTCCAGGTGGTCCTGGTTGGTGGACTGGAGCGGCCGCAGGGCGGAGATCGCCCCCGACAGGGAGGCCTCCAGCTCCAGCGGCGGGCCCCCGGAGCCGTCCTCCGCCTGGAGCCGGTAGCCGACGCCCGCGTGGCCGGTGATCTCGGACTCGACGATCTGGTTGAGCAATTGGCTCCGCCCGCGGAAGGCCGCGCCGAGGTTGAGGCCCGCACGGAGACGCTCGCGCCTCCACGAGAGCAGCGCCTCGGGGGAGAACACCGGGCCGGCGTCCCCGAAGTAGGCGCGCGCGCCGCCGCTGGGGAACGCGAGCGACGGCATCAGCGACAAGCCCACGGGGTAGTCGCCTTGACGCAGGATTTGCACCTTGGCCAGCAACCGGAAATCGCCGGCGCCGGTGGTGGAGAGCGGGGACAGCGTCGCCCCGGGATCCAACCCTCCCGGCAGGTCACCCGGGCGCCCCTGGAACAGGATGAGGGGCAGGTCGGCGCCTACCTCCACCCAGCCGAACAATCCCACCGACACCAGCAACGCGCTGCCAAGCCTGTTCTCGACCAGCGGCCCGACGCGCGCGTTGTCCGCCAGCCGGTACACCAGCAACGGGTCGCGGGCGTAGCCCAGCCAGAGCCCCACGTCCCACGCGAGGTGGGGGAGGACCGACGCCTCCTCGACGTCGATCAGCCCTTGCCGGTTGGTGGAGATGCGGAGTCGTTCGACGGGGAAGGATTGGGCTTCGGTGACGTCTTGCTGGGCTCCCGCGAGCGCGGGCACCAGCAGGGCCAGTGCCCGCAGGAGGGGGAACCGCTTCGGCACGGAAATCTCCAGATTTGTTGAACTCGGCACTACTGGGGAATGCTGGTAAATATTGGATACGTTCTCTTCCTGACAGTCAACGGGTTCGCCTTGACCCAGGGTGCGAGTTCCGTTCCTGGCGGATCGCTCGCGAGTCGGGGATCTGGTGTCGAGCCCGATGGGTGTTCAGGGCTGGCCGCCCTGGCCGCCCACCGCGGTCGGTTGAGCGAGGCGGAGGCGGGCGCCGAAAGCGCGCCTGCCGGAAGGCGCTCCAGGCCTGAGGGTTATACTGGGGTCGATGCGGATCCTGCGTGGGAAGGTCGTGGGAGGTCAGGTTGTCCTCGAGGGCGAGTCGCTCCCCGAGGGGGCCCAGGTGACCGTCTATGCCGAGGAGGAAGGCGGCTTCCACCTTGATGAGGAGAGCATCCAGGAGTTGCTGGAAGCCCAGGCCGAGATCCGGCGTGGGAATTTCGTCTCGGCGGAGGACGTGCTGCGCGAGCTTGAGGACTGAGAACGCGTGGTGCTCAAAATCGCTCCGCAGGCGCTGAAGGACATTCGAACAGTCGATGCCTGGTGGAGAGCCAACCGACCTGCCGCGCGGCACCTGTTGCGAGCGGAGTTGCGCAAAGCATTCCGGTTGCTCAGAGAGCACCCGCATGTGGGGTCTCACGGGCTCCACGTCCTGGCCCGCGGCATCCGGCGGCTCTACCTGCGGAAGACCCGGTATTTCATCTACTACTCGGTCCGTGGTGAGGACGTGGAGATTCTTCGCGTCTGGCACTCCAGCCGCAAGGTGGAGCCCAGGTTCTGAAGCTTCTCCAGCAGCGCCTGGCCTGGGGCTCGACCGTCATTCCCGGATCATCCTGACGTCGCGAACGCCTGGCAGGGCGAATAACGCTTCGGTTGCGCTCAGCGAGTAACCGTTCCCGTGACGGAGTTGGCATAGGGCTCGGTCCAGGAGACCGCCATCGAGCGAGTGTACAGAACGGTCTTGATGGCATGGGAACCTTCGGTTCCGCCTCAGGACCGACCGCCCTGCCGATCCGCCAGAGCGTCCTCGAGATCGCCGCGCTGCTCCGGCGTGAGCCGGTCGTGGGCGAGGTCGAGCGCGAAGAGTGAGAGCGCCCGGTAGAGCTGGCTCTCGGGGCGGGGGAGGGCGGCGAGCTGGGCGCGGACGATCTCCGCGTCGCCTCGCACGACGGGTCCCGTGAGCCCCGCCGAAAGGCCGCGGCGCTCCGTGCCCCGCAGCGCGGAACGCATCAGCGCGATCAGCGCCCGCACCGCGGCCTTCTCCGGGATGCCGGCGGAGTCGAACGCCCGGACCGCCGAGGAGAGCAACGCCACCGCGCCTCCGGCGGCGAGCACCGCGCCCGCGTGGTACGCCGCGCGCGTCCGCTCCGGCACTTCGATCGCTTGCAGGCCGAGATCGGCCGCCATCCGTTTCAGCACCGCCAGCAGCGGGCGCGCGGAGGCGCTCACCGCCACCGTGTGCCCTTCCAGCGGATCGTCGAGCGACGACACCGCCACCAGCGGATGGAATGACCCGAGCGGGCGTGAACGCACCACCTTCGAGGGGCCGAACGTGTCGAGCGTCAGCGCCCCCGCGCAGTGGACCAGCGCCGTCTTCGCGCCCACGTCCGGCGCCAGCGCCTCGGCGCGCTCGCGGATGACCCGATCCGGGACCGCCAGGATGCACGCCGCCGCGGAGGAGAGGGTCTCGTGGTCGGCGAGCTGGAACCCCAGCCCCGCCGCCCGCCGGACCGACGCCGCGGAGCGGGGGAAGACCGCCACCGGCCACTTGCACGCGCGGAGCCCCAGCGACAGCGCGCCACCCAGGCGCCCGAAGCCGACGATCACCACCCTGGGCTTCGAACGCGCCGTATCAGGCCTCGCGGCAGAACGACAGGTTCCCGGCCTGCACCGCCACCCGCACCCGGTCCCCGGACGCGAACTCGCCCTTCAGGATCCGGTCCGCCAGTGGCGCCTCCACCAGCCGCTGCACCGTCTGCCGCATCGGCCGCGCGCCCAGCTGGGGGTCATAGCCACCGGAGCGGAGCAGGTGGCCCACCACGTCCTCCCCGGCGACGTACTCGATGCCCCGCTCCGTGCTGAGCCGCTGGCTGGACTCCCGCAGCAGCAGCTCCGCGATCCGCGCCACGTCCGTCTCCCGCAGCGGCCGGAACGGGAGCCGCTCGTCGATCCGGTTCCACAGCTCGGCCGGCAGCGAGCGCCGCGCCACCTCGCAAGCCTGCTCCAGCTCCCGGTCCATCCCGGCCGCGGGCTCCGGCGCCATCGCCGCGAACCCCACCGCCCGCGCCCTGGGCAGGAACGCCTCCGCACCCAGGTTGGTGGTCATCACCACCACCGTGTTGGAGAAGTCGATGTGCCGGCCCTTCCCATCCGTCAGCCGGCCCTCCTCCAGGACCTGGAGGAGCAGCATCTGCACTTCCCGGGATGCCTTCTCGATCTCGTCCAGCAGCACCACCTGCGACGGCCGCCGCCGCACCGGCTCCGTGAGCTGCCCGCCGTCCCCGTACCCCACGTACCCCGCCGGCGCGCCCACCAGCCGCGACGCCGCGTGCGCCTCCGACAGCTCGCTCATGTCGATCCGAGTCAGCGCGTCCCGGCTCCCGAACAGCACCTCCGCCAGCACCCGCGCCATCTCCGTCTTCCCCACGCCCGTCGGCCCGAGGAACAGGAACGACCCCATGGGCCGCCGGCTGGAGAACCCCGCGTAGTTCCTCCGCACCACCCGGGCGATCCTCTCCGCCACGCCCTCGTGTCCCACCACCCGCCCGCGCAGGTCCGCCTCGATCTGCAGCAGCCGCGCGGAGTCCGTGGTGAGCAGCCGCTCCTCCGGCACTCCCGCCAGCTTGGCGACGATCCGCGCCACGTCCGGCGCCTCCACCCGGTCCCGCCCCTCCCTCCGGCACCGCGACCCCGCCAGGTCCGCGATGGAGATCGCCTTGTCCGGCAGGAACCGGTCGCTCACGTACCGCGCCGCCAGCACCGCGCACGCCTCCAGCGCGCCCGGCGTGTAGCTCAGCCCGTGGTGTGACTCGTACCGGCCGATGACCCCGTCCAGGATGCCGATGGTCTCGTTCACCGACGGCTCGTTCACCACCACCGGCGTGAACCGCCGCTCCAGCGCCGCGTCCTGGGTGATGAACCGCCGGTACTCGTCGTGCGTGGTCGCGCCCACGCAGGGGAA
>DATBSS010000276.1:0-3861 GCA_036559665.1 Myxococcaceae bacterium | reverse complement strand
CCTTCCTCCAGCGCTGGCACCTCATCCTTCCGCCCGAGCACCACGCCATCCACCACGCCGCGCCGTTCAACCGGTACTACTGCATCACCGTGGGCTGGCTGAACTGGCCGCTGTACGCCATCCGCTTCTTCCCCGCGATGGAGTGGCTGATCTCCTCGCTCACCGGGGCGCTCCCCCGGCAGGACGACATCGGCCAGACGGCGGCGATGGAGATCGCCCCGGCCCAGGAGTCCCGCTCCGCCGAAAGCCGCGCGGAGCTCTAGACCAGCTTCGGGAGGAGCCCGGCCAGCCGCTCGTACTGCTCCGGGTGGTTGTAGAGCTGGCAGGAGACGCGGAGCGCGCGCGCGGGCGGCGCCGGCCAGGGCGCGATGGGCACCTGGATGCGGTACTCGCGGAAGAGAAGCTGCTGCAGCTCGCAGGGGAAGAGCAACGTCTTCTGCGGCTCGGCCTGGGGCTTTCCGGGCGGCAGCGGCACCGCGGCCATCGAACCCACCATCGAATCCGGGACCGGCGCGGAGATCTTCAGCGCCTGGCAGAGCTGGTCGCGCGCGCGGAGCGCCTTCTCCCGGTTGGCCGCCATCACCTCCGGCCAGCCGCCCGGCAACAGCGACCCCAGGAAGCGGATCGACTCCGGCGCGCAGAGCCATGGCGTGGGGTCAATGGTGCCGGTCCAGTCGAACTCCAGCCAGAAGCGCGAGCGGTCCTTCCGCGGCGAGTTGGCGCCGTGGCTGATGGAGGTGGGCCGGACCTGGTCCCTCAAGTCGCGGCGCACGTGGAGCACCGCGGCGCCCTTCGGCGCGCAGACCCACTTGTGCAGGTTGCCGGTGAAGTAGCCGGCGCCGAGCGCCTCCAGCCGCACCGGAACCTGCCCCGGCGCGTGGGCGCCGTCGATCAGCGTCTCCACCCCGCGCTCGCGCAGCTTCGGCACCAGCGACTCGATGGGCTGGATGAACCCGGTGGGGCTGTTGATCCAGTCCAGCATCACCAGCTTCGTCCGGGGCGTGACCTTCTCCAGGACGCGCGACTCCACCAGCTCAGGGGTGGTGCCGGGGAAGGGCACCTCCGCCACCACCACCTTCGCGCCCTGGCGCTCCGCCGCGACGTTCAGCGCGTTCCTCGAGGCGTTGTACTCGTGGTTGGTGACCAGCAGCTCGTCGCCGGGCTGGAAGCGGAGCGACCCCAGCACGGCGTTGACGCCCTGGGTGGCGTTGGAGACGAACGCCATGTCCTCCGGCTGCGCGCCGAGGAAGGCCGCCACCGCCTGGCGCGCCTCGTCCATCCGGCCCTCCAGCTCGTGGAGCATGAACACGCACGGCTCGGCCTCCAGCCGGGCGCGCAGCTCCGCCTGCAGCTCCAGCACCGGCCGCGGGCAGGCGCCGAAGGAGCCGTGGTTGAGGAAGTCGACCTTCGGGTCCAGCGTCCAGTGCCGCGAGAAGTCCGAGCTTGGAGTGGTTGGCATGGGCGCGAGCGTGGCAGCCTTTGGCACCCGCGCGCGAGGGCCAAGTTACCGTTGGGGGTTGGGCCCCCAGTCCGGCGTTGAGTAGGTGCCGCGGTCCATGGACAGCGGGAGCTGGTTCTGTCCGTCCCACGTCATCACCCACAGCTCCGGGGCGCCGCGCCGCGTCGAGGTGAAGAGGATCATCCGCCCGTTGGGGGAGAAGGTGGGCTCCTCGTTGTTGCCGGAGTCCTGGGTGAGCCGGGCAATCTTCCCGGTCTCCACGTTCACGGTGAACAGGTCGAAGGCGTTCCGCTCGTCACGGGCGGTGAAGGCGACGATGTCCCCGCGCGGCGACCAGTCCGGCGTCTGGTTGTAGGTCCCCTGGAACGTGAGGCGCCGCGCGTCGCCGCCGGCCGCCGCCATCACGTAGATCTGCGGCGACCCGCCCCGGTTGGAGACGAACGCCAGCCGCTTCCCGTCCGGCGACCAGGAGGGGCTGGTGTTGATGGAGTAGGGCGAATCCGTCACCGGGCGCGGCGAGGACCCGTCCGCGTTCGCCACCCAGACCTGCGAGGACTCGCCGCTGGCCACCGAGTACGCGATCTGCCGGCCGTCCGGCGAGTACGCCACGCCGGTGGCCATCTGCCCCTCGGAGACCAGCAGCTGCGCGTCGCCGCCGGCGCGCTGCGCGAACAGGTCCGGCCGCCCGCGCCGGTAGGAGGTGAAGGCCACCCCCGCCCCGTCCGGGGTGACGGTGGGGAGGATGTTCAGCCCGCCCTGGACCACCGGGGAGGCGCCGTGCCCGTCCCAGTCCGCCATCCAGACGTCCTTCCCGGAGGCGCTCTTGCGGGCGAAGGCGATGCGCGACTGGAACGGGCCCGGCTCGCGCGTGTAGTGGTTGTAGATGGCGTCCGCGAGGGCGTGGGCGATCCGCCGGACGTCCTTCGGGTCGCGCGCCTCGCTGGCCTTCATCTCCTCCTTGCCGGCGGCCACCGTGAACAGGCGCAGCTCCACCTTCAGCTGGCCGCGGTCGCGCTGCACCTGCACCTTGGCCAGCGTGTCCGCCCCCACGTCGGTCCAGCGGTTGAACTTGATGGACGCGGCGCTCATCCCCTCCTTCGGGTCGGCGAGGAAGCCCTTGCGGTCCAGCACCTGGAACAGCCCGCACGCGGTGAGGTCGAACAGCAGCGCCTCGTCGAGCTTCACCGCGTCCTCGCGCGAGGCCGCGTCGGACAGGGGGGCCGCCACCGCCAGCGGGATGGGCGTGAAGTTGGCGCCGGAGATGGAGATGACGCGCTGGGCGTGGGCCAGGGGAGCGGCGAGGACGGCGGCGAGCGCGAGCGCGCGGGCGGTTCGGTTCATGGTCAGTAGGGAGTGAATTCCAGCGTGACGCCCGTTCGGGTGAGCTCGTCGCGCAGGTGGTCGGGTGGTTTCGGGAAGGGCTCCGCCTTCTTCACGGCCGCCAGTACCGCGTTGTCGTACAGCGAATTCCCGGACGAGGTGGCCACCTTGACCCCTTCGAGCGCCCCGGCCGCGCTGAGCTTGATCCACACCAGCGTCTTGAGCGCCTTCCGGTCGGCTTCGGGGATGGCCGCGGGGACGTTGAAGTGGCGGTGCACGTTGCGGTCGATCAGCCCGAAGTACGGGTCGCCCTCCTGAGTGGCGGAGTTGCCCTCCGGGTCACCGTCCGCCGCGCCCTCCAGCGGATCGTCGTGGGCCTTCTTGCTGGTCTTCTGGAAGGCGTCGAACAGGCGGGAGCGGCGGCCGGCGCTGTCGTCGGCGGCCTTGGAGGGGGTGGAGGCCGCGCGCGCGGCCGGCGGCGCGGGCATGGGCGGCGCGGTGGGCACGGGCGTCTCCACCTTCGGTGGCGGGGGCGGGGGCTCCTCGATGCGCGGGAGCAGCTTGGCGTCGCGCGCCTGGCCGCGGCGCACCAGGGTGGCCTTGATGGGCTTCTGGTCCAGCTCGACGTGGGGCTTCGCGTTCCAGGCGGAGAGGCCCAGCACGGCGACCAGGAGGAGGGCGTGGCCCGCGGCCGACCAGAGCAGGAGCGTCCTCAGCTCCGGCGACGGGCGGGGCGCCAGGGAGCTGGGAGGTGGCTGGGGGGCTGGCCTGGTCTTACTCGGTGCCATCGGCGGTGGGACGCCTGCTGGGCGACATAGGGTCCGTGATCATCCCGAGGTTGGTGATGCCGGCGCGCTGGGCGGCGGCCATCACCTCCATCACCGTCCCGTACGGGAGCGCGCGGTCGGCGTAGAGGTACACCTCCTTGTCCGCCTGCGCCTTGGCGTTGGCCTTCAGCTTCTCCTCCAGCTGGTCCAGCCGCACCTCCGCGTCGCCGATGAACACCCGCTTCCGCGCGTCCACGGAGACCACCAGCTTCTTCTCGCTCGCCTCCACCGGCGCCGCCTTGGCCTGGGGGAGGT
>DATBSS010000275.1:0-5104 GCA_036559665.1 Myxococcaceae bacterium | reverse complement strand
CGCCGAGGGCAAGCAGGGAACGGCCGCTGGCGCGGCTCAGGCTGACGAGGCCGCTGCCGGAAAGTAGGTGGAGTTGCCCGCTTTGGTGGAACGCTCCAGCGGGTGCCGGGCACGATCGGCGGCGTGCCGAGCGCCTGAACGCGAGTATGGTCTGCCCCTATGTTTGCTCCGCTCGCTCTCCTCGTCCTCTGCGCCGCGCCTCCACCGGTGACGGTGCTCCGCGCTGCCCGGCTCTATGACGGCAAGTCCTCCGCCACCGTCTCACCCGGCGTGGTGGTGGTGCGCGGAGATCGCATCGCGGAGGTCGGCCCGAAGGCGGCCATCCCCGCGGGCGCCACGGTGATCGACCTGGGGGACGCGACGCTGCTCCCCGGATTCATCGACGCGCACACCCACCTGACCGGCGAGGGAACCGGCGACTGGCGAAAGGACTACCTGGACCCGATGCAGCAGCCCATCCCGGAGCAGGCGCTGCAGTCCGCCGTCTACGCACGGCGCACGCTGATGGCGGGGTTCACCACCGTGCGCGACCTGGGCTCGGGGGACATGCTGGACGTGGGGTTGCGCAACGCCATCGCCCGCGGGCTGGTGCCGGGGCCGCGGATGCTGGTCGCGGTGAACGCGCTGGGCACTACCGGCGGGCACTGCGACATCACCGGCTTCCGGCCGGGGCTGTTCCGCCAGGAGATCTCGGACGGCGTGGCCGACTCGCCGGATGGGTTCCGGGCACAGGTGCGCAAGCAGATCAAGTACGGAGCGGACGTCATCAAGGTGTGCGCGTCGGGCGGGGTGCTCTCCCTCACCGACGACGTGGACACTCCGCAGCTCACCGAGGCGGAGCTGACCGCGCTGGTGGATGAGGCCCACGCGCTGCGGCGCAAGGTGGCTGCCCACAGCCACGGCGCCACCGCCGCCAAGCGCGCCGTCCGCGCCGGGGTGGACTCCATCGAGCACGGTACCTTCCTCGACGACGAGGCGCTGACCTTGATGAAGCAGCACGGGACGGTGCTGGTGCCGACCTTGATGGTCACGTCCGGCCTGCGCGAGCGGCTGGACGGGCTGCCGCCGCCCGTCATCCCCAAGGCGAAGGCGGCCATCGCGCAACTCCCGAAGATGATGCGCCGAGCCCTGGCCCTGGGGGTGAAGGTCGCGGTGGGGACGGACGCCGCCGTCTACCCGCACGGCCGGAACGCCGGGGAGCTGGTGCTGCTGGTGGAGGTGGGGATGAAGCCGCAGGACGCGCTGCGCGCCGCCACCAGCGCGGGCGCGGAGCTGCTGGGGATCTCTGACCGCGCCGGGACCCTGGAGGCGGGAAAGCTGGCGGACGTCATCGCCGTACCCGGGGATCCGACCCGGGACATCCGCGCCGTGGAGAAGGTGATGCTGGTCATGAAGGAGGGCGTCATCCACCGGGACGATCGCCCGGCGGCTTCCGGCGCGGCGTCCGCGTCCGCGCCGAGGGAGTGATCTTCGGGAGCACCCTCCGGCCTCTTGATGTGATGAGGATGGATTACAGTCCCCCGCAGGGGGCCGGGACTTCCGCTCGAGTCGGAGCGGCGGCCGGTCGAGGAGGCGACATGAGGTGGCCGGTGAAGCGGTGCGCGGCGTTCGCCGTACTGGTGTGCGCGGTGAGCGGGTGCCCTCCGGAGGCAAAGAAGCCCGCCCCCCCGGCCAAGCCCGCACCGGAGGCCGCCGCGTCGCCCGCCGCCCCCAGCGGGCCCCAGTGCAGCGGGAAGTTCAGCGACGGCACGTCGATCAGCGTCTCCGGTCCGACGTACCTCCAGGACGTCCCGGGCGATCAGCTCTTCTGCGACTTCCACACGTTCGCCTGGAACCAGTTCATCTGGCTCATCCAGATGCAGTCCGACCCGAACGACGGCAACCAGGTGACGCCGCTCTTCCTCCACCTGGCGCCCTGGTACAACGTGCTCCAGAGCAACGGCTCGCCGCAGCCGGGCGCCTATCCGGGCGGCTCGACCGCGCTGAGCGCCTCCGGCCTCGACCAGGGCCAGGCGGGTGACGACGACCAGCTCGTCGACGTGGGCGGCGGGACCGTGCTCTACGACATCCGCTTCAACCAGCCGATGTACGACGCGATCGCCGGCTCCAACGCCGACGCGGGGACGCCGCCGCTGTACACGCAGGCGCTCTACACCAAGGCCTGCGCCGCCGGCACGTCCGGAACCTGCGCCAACCCGCTGTGGCTCCCGCCGACCACCGTCGCGCCAAGCGGGCAACCGCCCACGCCTGGTTCGATGGAGGTGAAGACCGCGTGGCGAGACTTCGGCCAGCCGGCGAGCTGCCCGGCGTCGACCTTCTACTGCAACGGCCGCTTCGGACTGGTGGGGATGCACGTGGTGCAGAAGACCCAGACCCATGGGGAGTGGATCTGGATGTCCTTCGAGCACGTCGACAACGATCCCGACTGCTACCCGGGAGGCGACGAGCCGATCGCCACCATGGGACCGACGGGCGGGGCGTGGTCGTTCTTCAACCCGGCCACCGCCGGCGCGAGCGTGATGAGCTCGAACATCTGCGAGGTGACGAGCTCCAGCGGCACTCCGCAGTGCAACGGGAACCCGAACCCCAGCGGCGACGGCAAGACGTACGTCCAGGTGAACATCTGCCGGACCGACCAGCTCCCCGCGGGCGGCGCCAGCCCGGCGAACTGCGTCGTGGTGCCGGACGGCCCGCCGCAGCAGGACTCCAACAGCCCCGGCAACGTCGCCTGCCTCAACGCCACGCTGAGGCCGCAGCTGAGCGGCGTGTGGAAGAACTACAAGATGATCGGCTCGCTGTGGATCCGGGGGACGACGGGTCCGGAGCAGGCGTTCCAGGTGCAGATCTTCCAGAGCCCGCCGTCGAGCGGCAGCGTGAAGTTCGGCCAGCCGGTGGGGTTCGTGCACATGGCGAACACGACGATGGAGACGTGGCTCCAGTGGGGATCGACAGGCTACGACCCGTTCGGCCCGAGCGCGTCGAACTCGTTCCAGGCGGGCTGCTTCCTCTGCCACAACCAGCCGACGAACGCGTTCGCGGGCGACCTCAGCCACTTCCCGGACAAGCTGCCCACGGCCAAGCTCGCCGCGCTGAAGAAGTCGCTGACCGCAGCGACCTCCGACAAGCCGCCCGTCTCCTTCCGCTCGCTCTTCAACGCGAAGCGGACGCCGGTCACCGCGCCGAAGCGGATGAACAAGAAGCCGTAGGAGGGCGACTGTCCTCGTCAAGCCCTGTGCGCCAAGAAGCGGTTGCTGGTGAAGGACTCGACCGATGAGGGACGGGGTGTGACGCGCAGCCTTCGAGGATGGGGCCTCGTGGTTCTGGCCTTGCTCCTGGTGCACGCCGCCAATCATCTCCGGCGGGGCGAGGCCCACGACCTGCTCTGGTTCTGCAACGTGGCGGGGGTGCTCCTGGCCGCCGGATGCCTGACCCGGAGTGCGCTGCTGGTGGGGCCGGCCTTCCTCTGGCTCGCGGTGGGAACGCCGCTGTGGGCGGTGGATGCCCTGGTGACCGGCGACCTGCTGCTCACCTCGCCCCCGTACCATCTGGGCGCCCTGGGGGTCGCCGTGCTGGCGGTGCGCAGGCTGGGCATACCGAAGAGGAGCTGGTACCTCGCCGCCGCCGGCGGCCTCCTCTTCACCGGGTTGGCCCGGCTGCTCACCCCGGCCCGGTACAACGTCAACTTCGCGTTCTCGACCTGGCCCGGCTGGGAGCGCCTGATCCCCAGCCACGCGCTGTTCTACGCCCTGCTCGGGCTGGTCACCTGCGCCACCTTCTTCGGCATGGTTCAAGGATTGACGAGGGTCTTTCCCGAACAGCACTGACCGCCAACGCGGCCCGGCAGCGCTCCGCCCTCAGGGCGTGAGCACGGCGCGGAAGCGGAGGCGGTTCTCCATCATCTTCGTGTACGCCTCCTCGGCTTGCTCCAGCTTGAAGACCTCGACCCGCGGGCGCACGCCGGTGAGCGCGCTGAAGGCCATGGTCTCCTCGGAGTCGAGCGAGCTGCCGCTGGGCCACCCGGCGATCGACTTGCCGGAGAGGAGCGTGAATGTCGACACCTGCATCGGTTCGAATGGAGCGGCGACGATGAGGAGCTTGCCCCGCGGCTTGAGGCCGTCGATGGTCGCGGCGATCGCCTCGCTGTGGGGGGCGGTGGCGAGCACGAGGTCCGCGCCGCCGAGCCGCTGGAGCCCCTCCGCCGCGGTGCCCGCCTGGGTGTCGACGTACTCGTGCGCGCCGAGCTGCTTCGCCAGCGCGGCCTTGTCGGCGCCGCGGGAGATGGCGACGGTGCGAAAGCCCATCTTCGCGGCGAACTGGACCGCCAGGTGGCCGAGGCCGCCGATGCCCTGGATGGCGACGGTGTCCCCGGCGCGGGCGCCGCTGTTGCGGAGCGCGTTGTAGGTGGTGATGCCGGCGCAGAGCAGCGGGCCGGCCTCCGCCGCGCTGAGCGTCTCGGGGATGCGCGCCACCGCCTCGCCGGGGACGACCGCGTACTCCGCGTACCCGCCGTCGTAGCTGATCCCGGCGATCCGCTCCTTCTCGCAGTTGATGAACAGCCCGCGGCGGCAGGCGCGGCACTCGAAGCAGTGGCCGCCGTGCCAGCCGACGCCCACCCGGTCCCCCACGCGCCAGGCGGTGACCCCGGCGCCGACGGCATCCACGCGGCCGGCGATCTCGTGGCCGGGGATCCGCGGCAGCTGGAGGCCGGGGAACCCGCCGGACTTCACGAACACGTCGCTGTGGCACATCCCGCACGCCTCGACCTTGATCCGCACCTGGCCGGCGCCGGGCTCCGGGACCTCGCGGGTCACCACCTCGAACGCCCCGCCCGCCTTCGAAACCTGGACTGCCTTCATCTTCGCCATCGCCCCTCCCTCGGGAATCGCGCGCGGGGCCATGGCCCGCGCGGCGGCGGAGGATCGCGCAGGGAGCGCGGCCGGACAAGCGCCTCCGATGCAGACCGTCTGCTGACCGTGCCCGAGGTGGCCGAGCGCCTCGCGGCTCCACCCTCATGTCCTGAGGTTCCGTTCCGTCAGTTGCGGGTGGTGCGCACCGTCTCGTCTCCCTGGCAGCAAGGCAGGATCCGCCTTGCTTTCCGGAAAGG
>DATBSS010000274.1:0-8198 GCA_036559665.1 Myxococcaceae bacterium | reverse complement strand
GTGGTGGAGTCCGGCATCCGCACCCCCGCCGACGCCCGCCGCCTGGGCCGCGCGGGCGCTGCCGGCTTCCTCGTGGGTGAGGCCCTCATGCGCGCCGAGGACCCGGGCGCGCTTCTCCGCGACCTCCGCGGCGCCGCCGCCACCTCCTTCCAGGTGAAGATCTGCGGCATCACCACTCCCGAAGACGCCGAGGCCGCCGTGCGCGCCGGCGCCGACGCCATCGGTCTCAACTTCTGGCCGGAGTCGAAGCGCCGCGTCTCCCTCGACCAGGCCGCCCGCATCGCCGCCGTCGTCCCCAGCCGCGTCCGCCTCGCCGGCGTCTTCGTCAACGCCGACCTCCGCACCATCGAGCACGCCCTCGCCACCGTCCCGCTCTCCGCCATCCAGCTCCACGGCGACGAACCGCCCGAGCTCTCCGCCCAGATCCCCGCGGCCGTCATCCGCTCCATCCCCATCTCCGCCGCCACCGCCTTCGACCGCGCGCGCCAGTACCCCGCCGCCGCATTCCTCCTCGATGCCCCGGCCAAGGGCTACGGCGGCGCCGGCGAACCCTTCGACTGGTCCCTGGCCGGATCCGCCCGGGACCGCCTCCAGCGTCCCATCGTCCTGGCCGGCGGCCTGACCCCGGAGAACGTCGCCGAAGCCATCCGCCGGGTCCGCCCGGACGGCGTGGACGTCGCCTCCGGCGTGGAGTCCGCTCCAGGTCGCAAAGATCCGGAAAGGCTCAGGAAATTCGTGGTCGCCGCCCGGGAGGCCCTGACGCCATGAGGTTCGGACCCTACGGCGGCCAGTTCGTGCCCGAGACGCTGATGCCGGCGCTGGAAGAGCTCCAGGCCGCCTATGCCGCGGCCCGCGCGGACGCCGGCTTCCAGGCGGAGCTGGACGCGCTCCTCAAGACCTTCGCCGGCCGCCCGACGCCGCTCACCCCGGCCCACCGGATGACCGCGGACTGCGGCGGCGCCACCGTCGTCCTCAAGCGCGAGGACCTCTGTCACACCGGCGCGCACAAGATCAACAACACGCTCGGCCAGGCGCTCCTCGCGCGCCGGATGGGCAAGCGCCGCATCATCGCGGAGACCGGCGCCGGGCAGCACGGCGTCGCCACCGCCACCGCCTGCGCGCTCTTCGGCCTCCAGTGCGAGGTCTACATGGGCGCGCTGGACGTGGAACGCCAGGCGCTCAACGTCTTCCGGATGCGGCTGCTGGGCGCCACCGTCCGCCCGGTGGAGGCCGGCTCGCGCACGCTCAAGGACGCGATGAACGAGGCCATCCGCGACTGGGTCACCAACGTCCGCGACACCTACTACTTGATCGGCAGCGTCGCCGGCCCGCACCCCTACCCGACCATGGTCCGCGACTTCCAGTCCGTGATCGGCCGCGAGGCCCGCGCGCAGTGCCTCCAGCTCGCCGGCAAGCCGCCGGACGCGGTCGTCGCGTGCGTGGGCGGCGGCTCCAACGCGATGGGCATCTTCACCGAGTTCATCCCCGACCCATCCGTCCGCCTCTACGCCGTCGAAGCGGCAGGGGAGGGCCTGGAGACCGGTCGGCACGGCGCGTCCCTCGCCCGCGGGAAGCCCGGAGTCCTGCACGGCTCCATGAGCTACGTCCTGCAGGACGCGCACGGGCAGATCGCCGAGGCGCACTCCATCTCCGCCGGCCTGGACTACCCAGGCGTGGGCCCGGAGCTGTCGGACCTCAAGGACCGCGGCCGCCTCCAGCTCCGCCAGGCCACCGACGCGGAGGCGCTGGAGGCCTTCGAGTACCTGGCCCGCCAGGAAGGAATCATCCCTGCCCTGGAGAGCGCCCACGCCGTCTCCCAGGCCAGGAAGATCGCCCGCGAGATGGGCTCCAATTCCGTGCTCCTCGTGAACGTCTCCGGGCGCGGCGACAAGGACATCCACCAGGTGATGCGGCGATGAGCGACCGGATCCGCCACGCCTTCGCCACCCGCCGGCCCGCGCTGGTGACCTACGTCATGGGCGGAGACCCGGACCTGCCGGAGTCGTTGGAGCTGGCGCTGGCCTGCGCGCGCGGCGGCGCGGACCTGATCGAGCTGGGGATGCCCTTCTCGGACCCCATCGCGGACGGCCCCGTCATCCAGCGCGCCTCCGAGCGCGCCCTGAAGTCCGGCACCACCGTGGCCGGGTGCCTGGAGTTGGCCGCCCAGCTCCGCCGGAAGCTCCCCTCCACGCCGCTGGCGCTGATGGGCTACCTGAACCCGGTGCTGGCGATGGGCATGGACCCGTTCCTCGCCCGCTGCGTCGAGGCCGGAGTGGACGCGGTCATCCTCCCGGATCTCCCGGTCGAGGAAGCCGGCGAGTTCCGGGCGCTGGCGGCGAAGCGCGGCGTCGGCCTGGTGTTCCTGATCGCCCCCACCTCCACGCCCGCGCGCGTGCAGGCCGCGCTCGACGCCTCCACCGCCTTCGCATACTTCGTCTCCGTCACGGGCGTGACCGGCGCCCGGACGGCCCTCCCCGAAGAGACCGCCGCGCGCCTGGACTCGCTCCGCCGCCCCTCGGGCCCACCCGTCGTCGTCGGCTTCGGCGTCTCCAGCGCCGAGCAGGTGCGCTCGCTCGGCGCCCACGCGGATGGGGTGGTGGTGGGCAGCGCCATCGTCTCCCGCATCGCCGAGCCCGGCACCGGCGCAGAGAAGGCCGCCCGCGTCGAATCCTTCGTCCGTTCTCTCCGCAGCCCATGAGGAGCCCGCCATGCTGATCGTGATGAAGCCCCAGGCCACGCCCGAGGAGGTGGAGGCCGTCAACGAGCGCATCCGCACCATGGGTCTCACACCCCACAGCATCCCTGGGGCGCAGCGGGTGGCCATCGGCGTCACCGGCAACAAGGGCGCCCTGGAGCCGGACCTGTTCGTCTCCATGGCCGGGGTCGCGGACGCCATCCGCGTTTCCCAGCCGTTCAAGCTCGTCTCCCGCGAGGTGAAAGAGGAGGACTCCCGCATCGACGTGGGTGGCACCATCATCGGCGGCCCCGAGGTGACGGTGATGGCGGGGCCGTGCTCGGTGGAGAGCAAGGAGCAGATCCTGGAGGCCGCCCAGGGCGTCCGCGCGTCCGGCGCGAAGCTCCTCCGCGGCGGCGCCTTCAAGCCCCGCACCAGCCCCTACGAGTTCCAGGGACTCAAGGAAGAGGGCCTCAAGCTGCTGGCCCTGGCGCGCGAGGCCACCGGCCTCAAGGTGGTCACCGAGGTGAAGGACACCGAGACCCTCCCCATGGTGGCGGAGTACTCGGACGTCCTCCAGGTGGGCGCGCGCAACATGCAGAACTACTCGCTGCTGGAGGCGCTGGGGAACCTGCGCAAGCCGGTGCTGCTCAAGCGCGGCCTCTCCGCCACCATCAAGGAGCTGCTGATGGCGGCGGAGTACATCGTGGCCCGCGGCAACTACCAGGTGATGCTCTGCGAGCGCGGCATCCGCACCTACGAGACGATGACCCGCAACACCCTGGACATCAACGCCGTGCCGGTGCTCAAGGCGCTCACCCACCTCCCGGTCCTGGTGGATCCGTCCCACGGCATCGGCCTGCGCAAGCACGTGGCGGCCATCGCGCGGGCGGGCGTGGCGGCCGGCGCGGACGGCCTGATCATCGAGGTCCATCCCTGCCCGGAGAAGGCACTCTCCGACGGGCACCAGTCGCTCTCGCTCCCGGAGTTCGATACCCTCATGCGCCAGGTACGGGGGATTGGCACCGCCATCGGGCGCCCCGTGGCCTGAGGCAGGATCAGAAAGTCTGGATCGCCATGACGATGACGAGAAAAGAGTTCCTCAAGGGCGCTGCGCTCACCGTGGTAGCCGTGGGCTGCGGAGGGGGCGCCAGCCCCACCGACTGTGGCATCACCATCGACGTCAACCACGGCCACACCCTCACCGTCCCGAAGGCGGACGCGTCGGCGGGTGGGGACAAGACCTACCACATCAAGGGCGGCGCCGATCACGACCACACCGTGACCATCACCGCGGCGCAGTTCGCGAGCCTGCGCGTGGGGACCGAGGTGACGATCACCTCGTCGCCCGACATCGGCCTGAACACGCACGACCACGGCGTGACGGTGAATTGCGCGTAGCGCATCTGCGTGATTTTCTCGTCGCACTGTGAGCAGCGCCGAGCTCGAGCAGACGAAGTCGTTCCTCCGGTCCATCCCCATCTTCGGCGGACTGGGGGACGACGGGCTGGAGCGCATCATCCGGATGATGGAGCAGCAGGCCTTCCCGGTCGGGCAGGTCGTGACGAAGCAGGGTGAGTCCGGCCGCTCCATGTACGTCGTCCGCGCGGGCGAGCTGATCGTGAAGCGGCAGGTGTTCGGCGGCCCGGTCCGGGTGGTGCGGATCAAGCCGGGCGACTTCTTCGGCGAGACCACGCTGATCGAGATCCACCCCATGTCGGCTTCGGTGGTGGTGGAGAAGAGCGCCACGCTCTACCGGCTGACCAACAAGGACCTGTACCGCCTCTACCAGGAGGACGTGCAGTCCTACGTGATGGTCATCCAGAACCTGGCGCGGGAGCTGTCGCGCCGCCTGCGCAAGGCGGAGCAGCGCATCTGCGAGATGGCCGAGGAGATGGACGAGGGGGACACCACGCAGATCAAGGACCGCGACGAGGACGGGCGCCTCCGCTGACGGCGGAGATGGCGCACCGCGCGTACGCATTGCGGGCGGAGCGGCGGCCCGGGTAGAACGCCGCCCATGAACAGCCTCCGCGTCGCCGTGGTGGGGTATGGGACCGTCGCGCGCGCCCTGGCCGGAACGCTCGCGGAGCTGGAGCCGCGGCTCCGGGAAGAGCGCGGAGTGGCGATCGTCTTTACCGCCGCGCTCACCCGCCGCCACGGCGGCTGGTTCCACCCGCAGGGCCTCAGCCCGGAGGCCCTCCACTCCTCCGGCTGGCCCGGGCCAGCGCTCCCTCCCGGCGCGAAGGCCTTCACGGGGCCGGCGCTGGAGTTCATCGCCGCCTGCGAGGCCGACGTGATGGTGGAGCTGACGCCGCTGTCCCCGCTGGACGGCGAGCCGGCCCGCTCGCACCTGGAGGCGGCGCTCCTGCGCGGGATGCACGCCGTCACCGGCAACAAGGGCCCCATCGCCCACGCGCTGGCGCCCCTGCGCTCGCTGGCCCGCGCGCGCGGGCGGCAGCTCCGTTTCGAGGCCACGGTGATGGACGGCGCGCCGCTGTTCAACCTGCGCGAACGCTGCCTCCCCGGCACGCGCGTGGTGCGCGTCCGCGGCGTGCTCAACAGCACCTCCAGCCACGTCTCCGAACGGCTGGCCCACGGCGACAGCCTGGAGGTGGCGGTCCGCGACGCGCAGCGGCTGGGCATCGCCGAGACGGACCCTGCGCACGACCTGGACGGCTGGGACTCGGCGGTGAAGGCGGCGGTGCTGGCCAACGCGCTGATGGACGGCCACCTCCGGCCCCAGGACGTGAGGCGCCAGGGCTGTGGCGGGGAGGCGCTCAAGGACATGGTGTCCGGGGTGCCGCCCGGCACGCACGTCCGCCAGCTGGTGGAGATCGATCACACGCCGACCGGGGCGGTGCAGGCCAGCGTGCGGGTGGCGGCGCTCAAGCCCGGCTCGTTCCTGGCGTCGCTGCGCGGGATGGAGACCGCGGTCACGCTCAGCACGGACACCATGCAGGAGCTGACCATCGTGGAGGGGGAGGGCGGCCCCGGCCAGACGGCGTTCGGCCTCATCACGGACCTGCTGGAGGTCGCGCTGGCCCGCTCCGCGCACCCGGCCTAGAGTCGAGGGCCGTCAACGGGCCGGGTTCCAAGGGAATTTCCGAGGGGAGAGCCATGAACATCCGCAACTTCACACTGGCGGTGCTGGCCGCCGCCACCCTGGCCGGGTCGAGCGCCCGGGCCGAGGAGAAGCCCAAGGCCGTCGTCGCCGTGGACGTGCCCTGGCGCCTGCGCCCGTCCGGCAGCTACTCCTGGTTCGCCTTCGGCCTGGAGTGGGAGTTCCCGTTCGCGGGGATGAGTGGGTTCATCAATCCGTCGCTGGAGAACCCGGTGAATGGATCGCCCCTCAACATCGGCGGGGACATCGGCGTCCGCTTCTACCCGCTGTCGGCGGTGCCGCGGGTCTTCTACATCGGCCCCTACATCGGCGGGACCTGGATCAACGCGACGCGAGTCAGCACCTCGCTGGGCGTGCAGATCGAGGGCCGCGTGGGCGTGCTGCTGGGGCTGTCGCTGCTGCTGGGAGACATGTTCCTCGTCTCGGCCGGCGTGGGTGGCGAGTACTACAACATCCACGAGCTGCTGCAGGACGGCTCCTTCGTGCAGACCAACCAGAACCTGGGCACGGTGATCAGGGCCTCGGTCGGCTTCGCCTTCTAAAGCCGTCCGCAGTGGCCGGGCCGGGGGCATCCGGGGTCTTGTCCTGATGCCCCACCCGGGGCGTTTCCAGGGAGGTCGTGATGGACGGTGCGAACAGCGCGTTTCTCCGCCGCGTGCTGGCGATGGTGGTGCTCGCCATGGCGATCGGCGTGTGGTCGGGATGCCCGGACGACGGCGGCGGCGAGAATGACGGCGGGCAGGACTCGGGGCAGGACTCCGGGTCGGGTGCCGACGGAGGCAGCGACGCCGGCGGAGATGCCGGCGATGGGTGCTGCGACGCGGGCGCCGATGCCGGAAGTGACGCCGGGAGCGATGCCGGTGGTGGGATCGATCCGTCCCTCGACGTCCGCGATCAGAGCCCGGCGCTCTCCACCGAGGTGGTCATCACCGGCGTCACCGCCGCCGCCGCCGGCTGGGTGGTGGTCAACGCACCGCTGTCCGACGGCGGCGCGACCAGCGGCTTCTCCCCGGTGAGCATCGGCACGTCCTCCCTGGTGAAGGTGGCCGTGGGCGACCCGCTGGTCAACGGGACGACGGTCGCCGCGGAGCTGCACCAGGACCTCGGCGCGGCCGGCACCTACGAGCCCGGCGTCGACCCGCTGGTCCAGAACAACGCCGGCATGCCAGTGCAGGGCACGTTCCTGGTGACGGTCCCCGCCGGCACGCCCGCGGTGCGGTACACCTTCTCCCCAACTTTCAACGGATCCGCGTTCGTCTGGCGCGTCGCCGCCGCGCCGGCGCGCTTCGCCTCCACGCTGAGCACCACCGGCGACAACCCCCAGCTGACGCTCTTCACCGGCTGGCGGTACGAGGCCGTCGACCCGGCCTTTGGGGTCCACCCCTTCGAGTTGGCCAACGCGACGGGGTCGGACACGATCCTGCTCTCCCAGAAGGCGGACGCCGGCACGATGAAGGACGACCCCACCATCGCCTGGGAGGACGGCCGGAACGCCAGCGGGGCCAGTCGCTTCACCCTGAGCCCGTCGCTGCAGGCCCAGCTCAACCTCTACCGCTGCGGCGTGCACTTCGGCAGCATGCGTTCCCCGGTGGTGATCCAGACGAGGTGACGCGTGGACCTGGGCCTGTCCAGCAAGGTGGCGATGGTGGCGGCCGCGACCAAGGGGCTCGGGCGCGCCATCGCCCTGGAGCTGGCGCGGGAGGGGTGCAGGGTCTCGGTCTGCGCGCGGTCCGCGGAGGCGCTGCCGGAGATCCAGGCCGCGCTGGAAGGTGCCGGGCCGGGGAAGGGCGCCGCGCTGGCGGTGCGCGCGGACGTGTCCTCCGCCACCGACCTCGCCGCCTGGCACGCGGAGACGGTCTCACGGCTGGGCCGCCCGGACATCCTGGTCACCAACACCGGCGGGCCGCCCGCGGGGCGGTTCCTCCAGCTCACCGAGGAGCAGTGGCGCGGCGGCGTGGACTCCACGCTGATGAACGTCATCCGCCTCTGCCAGCTCGTCCTCCCGGGCATGCGCGAGCGGCGCTGGGGCCGGATCGTCCACCTCACCTCGTTCGTCGCCAAGCAGCCGATGGATCTGGTCACCATCTCCAGCACGCTGCGCGCCGGCCTGTCGGCCCTCACCAGGACCATGGCGGCGCAGCTGGCGCCCGACAACGTGCTGGTCAACGCGGTGCTGCCGGGGCACTTCCTCACCGACCGCCAGGTCCACCTCAACGAGATCCGCTCCAAGGAGCAGGGTGTCACCCGTGAAGCGTACGAGTTACAGGTACAGGCGGGCATTCCACTGCGCCGGTTCGGGCGCCCGGAGGAGCTGGGGCAGGTGGTGGCCTTCCTGTGCAGCGAGCGGGCCTCCTACCTCACCGGCGCCTCCATCCAGGTCGATGGAGCGTTGATCGGCAG